>JBDTOZ010000402.1:0-4643 GCA_039932995.1 Acidobacteriota bacterium
GCTAGGCTGCCAAGTCTTCCTGTGCTATACAGTTGCGTCCTTCATGGGCATGCAATGGTGAACAATGGCCCCTCCTGATCTCGTCATGTACGAGGAGGAGTACCTGCAGATCAAGGACATCCTGAGCCGCCTGCAGGTCGACTCCAACTCGAAAATCGTTTTTCTGGTCGACAAGAATGGCCAGCAGATCGCCGTGCAGGGTGACATGCGCGGCGTGGACGCGACTTCCCTGGCCTCGCTGACGGCCGGCAACGTGGCCGCCACGGACGGCCTGGCCAAACTCATCGGCGAGAAGGAGTTCTCGATCCTCTTTCACGAAGGGGAGAAGGACAACATCCACATCTCGCTGGTGGCCCAGCGCGTGATCCTGGTCGTGATCTTCGACGAAAAGTCCTCCCTCGGCCTGGTACGCCTGCGCGTCAAGAAGGCCTCCCAGGAGTTGGAGCGGACCTTCGAAGTGCTCATTCAGAAATCCGAGGCCGAGCGCGGCTCCATGTCGCACCGATTCGATTCCCCATTCGCCGAGATCACGGACGAAGACATCGACAGCCTGTTCAGCGAATAGCGATGACGTTCATCAACTACGCCGCGCGGGAGATCAACTGCAAGATCGTCTACTACGGCCCCGGCCTGTGCGGAAAGACGACCAATCTGCAGTGGATCTACGACAAGACCAACCCCCAGGCCAAGGGAAAGCTCATCTCTCTGGCCACGGAGACGGACCGCACTCTCTTCTTCGACTTCCTCCCGCTCGATCTGGGAACGGTGCGCGGGTTCAAGACCCGCTTCCACCTCTACACGGTTCCTGGCCAGGTCTTCTATGACGCTTCCCGCAAACTGATCCTCAAGGGCGTGGACGGCGTCGTGTTCGTCGCGGACTCACAGGAAGCGCGCATGGAAGCGAACGTCGAGTCGCTCGGAAACCTGGACAAGAATCTCAAGGAACAGGGCTACGAGCTCAAGTCCGTCCCTTACGTCCTGCAGTTCAACAAACGAGACCTCCCCACAGCGCTCCCTCCCGACGAGATGTACCGCCAGCTCAATTTCAAAAGCGAGCCGACCTTCGAGGCCATCGCCATGAACGGAACGGGCGTCTTCGACACGCTCAAAGCGGTCGCCAAGCTCGTGCTGACCGAGCTGAAGAAGAAGTAGCCGTTCGGGGTTACGCGGGAGGGAAGTCTCTGCACGACCACCTCGAATTTATTCGCGAGACGCGAAGATTACCGGCGGAGCAAGGAGCGCCGGCGTCCTCGCCGGCTGGCCCGTGGGCGTCTCGCCCGCGAGCCTTCTTGCGAGAGCGGTGATTTGCTGCCCCTCGCACGCTTCCCCCACCCGCGGCGAGGACGCCGCACAGCCAGCCGGCGAGACGCCGGCGTTCCTTGGTTTGCGAGACCTGCGCGGATCGGCAGGAAGCCCGCGCATCCCTCTACCTTAACGCGCGATCGGTTGCGCCTCTCCGGCGGCATACGTCTCGAGGTCGCGTTGCGCGCGATCGGCGAGCTCGCCGAGGCCGGCCGCGGAGTAGCAGACCGCGCGGATCTGCAGCACGGATGCGGTCCAGGGGACGTTTGGCTCGAACTCCTGCAGTGCCGTGAGCGTGGCCGGACCGCACTTGCGGGCCTCCCAGGCCGCGGCCAGGAAGGCGCGGCCGCGTGCCTCTTCGAGAATGCGGGCGCTGAACGGTTGCGCGAGACCCTCCAGTGCTTTCTCGGCCGCCTTCGGATCCCGCGCCGTTTCCGCGGTGGCGTTGATGGTGGCTTTCATCACCTGCGTCGACGGCCACGGATCCTCGCGATAGAGCAGCAGGGCCTTGTTCATCAGCGACGCTCCGCCCGCGGCGTTTCCCTGCCGGTAGAGCAGCAATCCGGTGAGCGCCTCGGCCTCGATCGGCTGCCAGGGACGGAGCGGGTCGATGTAGGTGAGCGCCGCGTCGTCGCCGGCATTGGCCAGGATGTGGCCGAGCATGGCGTTGTCGAGCGAGCTCACCGGCGTCCACGACGAGGCACGCCAGGATGCGAGCGCGCCGGCGAAATCGCCTGCGTCGTATTTGCGCGCCAGATCGTTCTTCGGCTCCGTCGATTTGAGCCAGGCCATCGAAGCGCGATGCGCATCGACGGCCGCCCAGTCGATCGTGCCGCGGACATGGGTGGGACGGCTGGCATTCAACTGGCGGGCCGTGGCCAGCAACTCGTTCATCTGGTCGTGGTCGCGGCCCAACGAACGGGCGAAACTGAACTCGATCACCTGGCGGTCGTCCGTGTTCAGCGGCTCCACTCCGGCCGCGGCGGCCTGCGCCAGTTTCTCCGAGCCGATGAAGTGGGACAGCACTCCCTCGACGCTCTCCACACGCCAGGCCGCGTGCGCGGCGCTGCGATACGGCTCCACGGCCAGACGCTGGCGCATCAGGTTCGCGTCGTAGACGATCGGCTCGCGAGAGGCCACCAGGGCCATGTCGCCGGAGGTCGTGGTCCACGTGTCGACGTTCGGAAAGACGGACCCCAGCGTGGCGTAGATCGTCTTCATCGTGCGCGTGTCGATCGAGTACATCTGCACCCACTGCACGAACAATCCATTCTTTCCCAGCCGCCCGGCCACCGCGGAGTAGAAGTCGCGCGTGTAGAGGCTGGCGATGCCGGCGCGGTACGGATTCGAAGGCTCCGAGAAGATGACGTCGTATTGTTCCCGCGAGGTGAGCAGCACCTCCCGCGCGTCGCCGACGGACGTATGGTGCTTCGGATTCTGGAGGGCATTGCGGTTGACCGGGGCGTAGTACGCGGCGATGTCCACGACCACCGGCTCGAGCTCCACCACGTCGACGCGCGTGATCCCCGGCGTGTCGGCAATCCAACCGGAAGTGGTTCCCGTGCCCAGTCCCACGACCATGGCCGTCTTCGGATTGGGGTGCAAGAGCATGGGGATCATGCCGGCCATGACCTGCGTGCCCGCATCGTCGCGCGCGGAACCGTCGCTCTTGCCGTTCACGATCAAGCCGAGGTCGTCGCCGGCCAAGAGGGCGATGCTGCTCTCGCGGCCATCCTGTTCGAAGATCGTCGCGTGCCGGGTGTTGTTCATCCATTCGTGCAGCGCGTTCGGGGTGCTGAGGATGGGCGCGCGGCCGGCTCCGATCCCGGAGTGGCGCCACACCGCGGTCGGCCCCAGCGCGAACATGAAGACGATGGACAGGAGGGCCGCCACGCCGGCCAGCGCGGCAAAGCGGCGCGTGCTCTCGCGCAAGGCGTGAGAGAGCGTCAGCACGCCGACAGCCAACAGCACGCCCGTCGCCAGTTTCCAGCTCCCTCGGGCACCGAGCATGGGGATGAGGACGAAGCTGCCCAGGAGGGATGCGGCGATCGAGCCGCCCGTGTTCCACGCGTACGCCAGTCCGACCTCGCGTCCGACCTCTTCCCGCCCGCGTCCCAAGAGGGAGATCAGCAGCGGGAACTGATAGCCGGCCACAATGGCCGACGGCAGCACCACCGCGATCGTGACGATGCTCCACGAGGTGAGATAGCCGCTGAAGCCGAAGACACGCAGCGAGCGCAGGGCGTTGGCGAAGACGGCGATTCGATCGCCCATCGCGTACGGGGCGATCATGAACAGCGCCTCGAGCGTGCAGGTGATGGCAAACGCCGTCGCGCTGGCGGTGCGGGCGCGATCTCCGAGCGAGTAGATCGCGCCGCCGATGCCGATGCCCGCGAGGGCAATGGCCAGCACGAGGCCGAACATGAAGGTCGTCCCACCAAGGAGAGGTGCCAGCGTCCGGTACCAGACCAGCTCCATGAGCAGGAACGCGAAGCCGACCAGCGACGCCGCGATCAGCACGAGCTTCGGCGGCATGGCCGGCGCGCTCACTGGCGCCGCGACTGCGCTCTGTTCCTGTCTCAGCGTCCGCCGGCCGAGGAAGTAGGCCAGCGCGCCGATGCCCAGGTTGAGCGCGGCCGCCACCAGCAGCGTCATGCGATTTCCATAACGCTCCAGCATGACGAAGGTGGAGATCAGCGCGCCGAAGACAGCACCCAGGGTGTTGATTCCGTAGAGCAACGCCAGCCGGCGGCGTCCCGAGTCATCGTTCGACTCCACGGCACGCGCCATCGCGGGCAAGGTGCCGCCCATGAGAATCGTCGGTACCGCCAGCACGAGTGTGGAGAGCACGATGTGCACGAGGGCAGCCACGACGGTTCCGAGCGACGCCGAGCCGCCCATCGCGAAGTAGATCCAACGCGTGGCCATGAGCAGCAGCGGCGTCAGCGCGGCCGAGAGGGCGATGCCCATCTCCAGTTGCCCATAGAAGGCCAGAGGGTGCGGATGCCGGTCGGCCCGCTTGCCCAGCAGCACGCTGCCAACGCCGAGGCCGCCCATGAAGATGGCCAGCACCGCGCCGGTGGCGACGGTCGACGCCCCGAAGATCAGGCGGAAGTCGCGCATCCAGACCGTCTGGTAGATGAGCGCGCACGCACCGGAACAGAAGAGGAAGAGGGCAGCCTGCCAGGTGTTGCCGAGGGCTTTGTTCTGCATTGCGGACGAACTGTAACCTAGAGAATGGCGGAGTCCGACACCGATCCCGTATTGGTTGCTGGTTGCTGGTTGCTGGTTGCTGGTTGCTGGTTGCTGGTTGCTGGTTGGCGGTTGGCGGTTGGCGGTTG
>JBDTOZ010000403.1:0-2500 GCA_039932995.1 Acidobacteriota bacterium
AACCAGTAACCAGTAACCAGTAACCAGTAACCAGTAACCAGCAACCAGCAACCAGCAACCAGTAACTAGCACTAGCAACCGCCTGTCCGCCTCGCCCCGGACAAAAAAAGACCGCCGCGGTTTCCCGCGGCGGTCTTCGAATCAGGTGACAGGAACGAGACTACGGGCAGACGCCGGCCGGGATCGCGAACGACTCGGTCACGGTGATGACGCCCGTGGTGGGGTTGACGCTCGAGGTGGCACCGTTGCCGACGCCGTACGCGGCGAAGGCCGTCCAGACTTTGCAGTCGTTGGTGGCGGTGCCGGACAGGATGCCGTCGCGCATCTGCTGGAAGTTCGGAGCGGCCGGGGTGAAGCGCATGCCCTGCACGAGGTCGCGCAGGAGGTCGGTGCTGGTCAGGCCGCCGGCCAGGTAGAGCTCGCGAAGTCTCCAGCCGATGGCGCCGTAGACCTCGCCGTCGAAGTGCACTTCGCTGCCCGTGACGCTCGCGTAGGTACGCGGGAAGTTGGTGTACGGAGCGGTGCGGATGCCCAGCGGGTCGCTGGCCGCGTACTCGCCCATGCGGTCGTCGCCGTTCATGACCAGGGCCAGCACGTCGCCCATGCCTTCGCCGATGGCGCCGGACATGGTGCCGCTCATGCTGCCGATCATGCGCCAGGTCAGGCCGTGGCCGTACTCGTGGAAGACGATGTCGGAATCGAGGTCACCGTCGCGCTGCAGCGGCGCCGGGGTGGTGATGCGGATGGTGGTGTTGGTGCCGGCGGCCGCCTTGATGGCCGAGCCGTCGGTCTGTCCGACGAAGACGGAGGGGATGGAGATCGTGCCGTCGGTTCCGCCCATGGCCAGCAGGCTGTCGCCCGCATTGTTGGCCACGATGACGCCGATGGCGCCCTTGAGCTGCGCGTTCTTCACCTTGACGGTGAAGGAGCAGGTGCCGCGATCGAGGATGGCGATCTTGCCGGTGAGGGTCGTGGAGATGGCCGTGCAGCCGTCGGCCGGCGACGTGAGCGTGATCGCTCCGGTCTTGCCGGTGCTGGTCAGCGCCGCACCGAACTCGGCGCCCGCGGCGGAGTAGATCGAAGCGCCCACCAGGACCTGGTGCGAAGGCTTGCCGGTGAAGAGGTACATCTGCATGCGGGGATTCCCGCCTTCGCTCGGCGTGGCGAAGTTGGCGTTGTCGAGACCGCCGCCGTCCTGGGCTTCGGCATCGACGGAGTCGCTGCCCGAACCGCCACGGCTGAAGTTGTTCTCCTGGAAGTTCGCTTCCGACTCATTGAACCCGGCCACGTACAGCGCGTCGTGGATGCGGTTGTTGAGATAGAAGAGATTCTGAACTGCCACCGCGCGGTTCCCGGTGGTGCTGGGCGCGGTGGTCGTGCTGTGGACCGTGGTGAACACGCCGTTGCTCACGCTCGTGCCGCCGTTGTCGGCGCGATTGTTGGCCTGCGCGTCGAGATACGCATGCACGTTGTTGCCGGTGATGTTGATGGTCTTGTGCGTGCCCGAGTTGAGCCAGCCGTTCGGCGATGGGACCGTGCCCACCGGGGTGATCGGCGTCGGACCGCTGACCAGCGTCTGCGCCCCTTTGCCCGGGTCGATGGTGTAGACGAAGTACTGGTCGTTGTTCGTGCGCAGCTCGACGTTCAGGACCTGTCCGTCGCTGCCCACGAGCGTGTGGTTGAGGAGGTTCTTCTTGCGCGACCAGGTCTCCACGAGGAAGGCCTCGTGAAGCGAGCCGTCCGCCATCGACGCGAGCACGCGCGTGACGGTCGGCGGGGCATAGAAGAACGCATCCCGGGTGAAGACGAGTGTGCCGTCCTGGTTCCGGCCGGCCTGGCGCGGAGCAGCCACGGCCGGATGCACGCGGCCGAGGGCGGCGCGGAGCGCCTGGTCCTCGTCGATGCTGGCCGGGACGACGTTGCCGGTGACCGGCGCGAGGTTCTCGATGAGATGAACCAACTGGCCCTGCGCGTTGATGGCGGCCTTGATGTAAGAGCCGTAGACCACCAGACCATTGACACGCTGGTCGACGCGGATGTGGGTGAGGCCGTCATCCGAGAGGTCTGCAGCGGCCTGAGCGGCGATGCGGTTGCGCGTCGGAGTCGCGTCCACGATCGTGTTCGCGGTGGCGGCGTCATGACCGTGTGCGGTCAGGTAATCCGCCACGACGGCGGTCGGCCCCACATGAGACGGCAGCGTCAGGGCGCCACGTTCATCGGAGCTGAAGATCTGCGCCGGACGGCGCTCCCAGGTCAAACGATTTTGCGCGGTCGCCGGCAACATGACCGCAAGGGCAAACAACACAGCAAGGGACAGACGGCGTTTGTGATTCAACGGGGCCTCCGGATCGGCACAACGTGAATATGAGCCCCCACACGCGTGGCGAACGAATGCAGGGGGGCCTCGGATTTGCTGATGGAAGGCCGGATGGTACCCCGGCCGGCAAAGGAACGCAAGGGTTCCGTCAACGAAACGAGCACCCTGTCAGGAAGATCGGAC
>JBDTOZ010000404.1:0-3699 GCA_039932995.1 Acidobacteriota bacterium
CCGAGCACGTCTGTCGTATCTCGAATCGCGTCCTGCAGCGCAAGCCTCCCGGCCCCTGCATTCTTGGAGCGCAGCAACGCTGCAAGCCCAGCGACCTGGGGGCAAGCACCGCTGGTTCCCCAGCCGAATGGCATCGTCACAACGCTGCTTCCGTAGACAATTCTGCCATTCTCAGGAGTGGGCGCGGTCACGTCTGGCTTCGAGCGATTCCCGGGTGAGCCGGCAAACTGGCCCGGTCCACGGCTCGAATAGCCCCACATCGAGCGATCGAGTTTGCAGGTCGCGACGGCGAGAACATCCTCGCGGCATTTGTGCCCCCAGATTGTTGTCGGACCGCAGGCATCGGGAAGACCGCCCGCGAGCTCGTGGTAATTGCCGGCGGAGAAGACCACAAAGACGCCCGCCTCGATCGCTTCCGACATCGCGTCGAGGAAGTCGACATCGGCTGGAGGAGGTGCGAATCCCGTCTTTATTCCGAAGCTGTTGCTGGCCACAATCACTTCGCCCTTGAGCGCGCGGTCACGCAGCAACTGATAGATTGCCGTCAGTTCGGTGTCATAGAAGTAAGTGCGGCAGGCCATCACCGTCGCCTCCGGTGCAACCCCTTCGAATTCACCCCCCTGGTCCCGTGAAGCGGCGGCGATCGTCGCGCACATGGTGCCGTGTCCCCGATAGTCGGTCCAGGCGGACTCGCCTGCCGGTGCCCAGCCATACGGCGACCGGCGTGCGGACGGAATCTCGGCCCTCGCGCCGTTGATTCCGGTGTCGATGATCGCGATCGTGACTCCGGCACCACGCGTTTCGGCCCACGCCTCTCTGGCGAAGATCATCTCCAGGACTTCGTCCAGCGAGGGCATGCTCGGAGCATCCGGTCCGAAGTTCTCAGGATCGAAAAGGTCCGTGGTTTCCATGTCGAACCGAACGTCGGGAACCACTTCCGCTCCGTAGGTCTCCTCCATCAGCCGCAGGGATTGGTCAAATCCAATCCGGGTGAGCTCATGCGTTGGGACGACCACGCTGATCACCCGGCGCTCCGCATTCAGCACGGCCGTAGCCAGCCCCGCGGTCTCGGCAGCCTGCGCCGCCCAGAATGCGTCGGCGGACGGGAATCGGATTTTCAGACGCTCGGAGGACAGCACGTCCAGTGACACAGGAGCCATTACCGTCATGGATCACCTCTACTCATGAGAGGACTGCCTTCGGCATTTTCCCGTCGATTCGGCAAGATCACGGGCCCTTCTCTCTATCTCCGCCGGGCCGCCCGCCCCGTAGTCGCGGGGGTGGCGCTCGAGGGGCGTGGTGTGGGCACGCGAGGCTTGAGCGCTTTGGCCAGGTACTCCGCGGTGGGGCTGGCTTTCACTTTGGCGATCTGTTCCGGGGTGCCGATGGCGATGACGCGGCCTCCGCCGTCGCCGCCCTCGGGGCCGAGGTCGATGACGTGGTCCGCTGTTTTGATGACGTCGAGGTTGTGCTCGATGACCACCACCGTGTTTCCGCGATCGACCAGACCGTGCATGAGGTGCAGCAGCTTGGCCACGTCGTCGAAGTGCAGGCCGGTGGTCGGTTCGTCGAGGATGTAGAGCGTCTTGCCGGTGGCGCGTTTGGCCAGTTCCTTGGCCAGCTTCACGCGCTGCGCTTCACCACCGGAGAGCGTGGTCGACGACTGGCCGAGCGTGATGTAGCCGAGGCCCACCTCTTCGAGCGTGCGCAGGACGTTGGCGATCCGCGGAACAGGACGGAAGACCTCGTGCGCCTGTTCGACGGTCATGTCCAGGATCTCGGAGATCGAGTAGCCCTTGTACTTCACCTCGAGCGTCTCGCGGTTGTAACGCTTGCTTCCGCAGACGTCACACTTCACGTAGATGTCGGGCATGAAGTGCATCTCGATCTTGATCTGCCCGTCGCCCTTGCACGCTTCGCAGCGACCGCCCCTCACGTTGAACGAAAACCGGCCCGGGCCATACCCGCGCATCCGAGCCTCAGGGGTACCGGACATGAGGTTGCGGATCTCGCCGAAGAGCTGCGTGTAGGTGGCGGGATTGGAGCGAGGCGTGCGCCCGATGGGGGACTGGTCGATGTCGATGACCTTGTCGATCAACTCCAGGTTGTCGATCCGGTCGTGCTCTCCCGGCGTGTCGATGGCGTCGTAGAAGTGCCGTGACAGCGCCTTGTAGAGAATGTCGTTCACGAGCGTCGACTTGCCGGAGCCGCTCACGCCGGTGACCGCGATGAAGACCCCCAGGGGGATCTCCACGTCGAGGTTCTTGAGGTTGTTCTGGCGCGCGCCGCGGATGACCAGCTTGTTGCCGTTGACCTTGCGCCGTTCCGCCGGAACCGCGATGGACACTTCGCCCCGCAGGTATTGCGCGGTCAGCGAGCTGGGGAAGGTCTTGATCTGTTCGAGCGTCCCCTCGGCCACGATGTGGCCGCCGTGCACGCCGGCGCGGGGGCCGAGGTCGATGATGTGGTCGGCGGTCTCGATGGTCTCCTCGTCGTGCTCGACGACGATGACGGTGTTGCCGATGTCGCGCAGCTCCAGCAGCGACTCGATGAGCTTGCGGTTGTCGCGCTGATGCAGGCCGATGGAGGGCTCGTCGAGGACGTAGAGCACGCCCATCAGCTTCGAGCCGATCTGCGTGGCCAGGCGGATGCGCTGGGCCTCGCCGCCTGAAAGAGAGGCGGCGTTGCGATCGAGAGTGAGGTAGCCGACGCCGACGGCGTTGAGAAAGCCGAGGCGGTCGCGCACTTCCTTCAGGATCTTGCCGGCGATCGCTTCTTCGCGCGCGCTGAGGTGTACGTCGCGAAAGAACGCGTCGGCATCGCGAAGCTGGAAGGCCACGATCTTGTCGATCGGCCGTCCGGCCACTGTGACGCTGAGCGCTTCGGGCTTGAGGCGCCGGCCGCCGCAGTCCGGACACTTCTTCGGCGTCATCCAGCGCTCGATCTCCTCGCGCATGTCGTCGCTGTCGGATTCGAGATAGCGGCGCTTGAGCATCGGGATGATGCCCTCGTAGCTTCCGCTGTATTCGTACGAGCTGTCCTCGCTGCCGAACTCGAAGCGGAGCTTGTCTTCCGAGCCATAGAGCACCGCGTGGCGCGCCTTCTCCGGCAGCTTCGCCCACGGCGTGGTCAGCTTGAACTTGTAGTGCCTGGCCACGGTGTGGATCTGCTTGAGGCGCCAGTGCTCGGAGCCTTCTTTCCAGAGAGCGATGGCCCCGTCCTCGATCGACTTGGAGTCGTCGGGGACGACCTTGCGCTCGTCGATCTCCAGCAGCACGCCCAGGCCCGAGCACTTCGGGCAGGCGCCGTAAGGAGAATTGAAAGAGAAGAGCCGCGGCGTGATCTCGCCGATGGAGATGCCGCAGTCGGGGCAGGCGTAGTTCTGCGACATCAACTCTTCGCGTTTATCCGCCTGATAGAGGATCTTGACCAGGCCCTTCGTGACGCGCGTGGCGGTCTCGAGGGAGTCGGCCAGGCGCTGCGCGATCCCTTCCTTGACCACGATGCGGTCGATGCGGATGTCGATGGTGTGCTTCTTCTGTTTGTCGAGCGCCGGAGGACTGGAGAGCTCGACCTCTTCGCCGTTGACGATGGCGTGGGTGAAGCCTTCCTTCACCATCTGCAGCATCTGCTTGCGGTATTCACCCTTCTTGCCCCGCACGTAAGGCGCGAGGATGGTGAACTTGGTGCCTTGCGGCA
>JBDTOZ010000405.1:0-1625 GCA_039932995.1 Acidobacteriota bacterium
GTCGGAGAGCGACGCGATTGCGTCACGCAGGAGACGGTGCTCCTGATCGAGAAGCTGGATGAGGGCGCGCCAACCCTTTTCATCCGCGCGGGACGGCGACGCAAACCAGTTGCTCCCCTTCATCGCGAACGATCCGCGCTTTCCGCTCAGCAGCCTGTTCCGCGCTGCGTACTTCCAGTAGGCAGCATGCGCGGTGAGCTCCCAGATGTTGTGGCGTTCTGCCGCCGGACGACGCAACGCCCGCTCCGCGGTCACGCCGCGCAGCGAGCCGCGCAGGTTCGTCCCGTGCCAGCCCCTTCTGTCGTACGCATCGTCGAGGTTCGCGAGGAGCAGCGTGAGTACTTCGTGCATGTCATGCATGCTACGACTTCGCGATCTCGACATGATGCAGTACTCGACGCTTTGCGCATCACCATGTCATGGTTTCCCATCGTACGGCCCGAATCGCGCGCGGATTTGGCTGACGTCGAGCCCGGCGGCTTGGATCTGTTCGTCGGTCAGGGAGCGCATGATCCGGCGCAGGATGCGTCCTTGCCGGAACCTCAGCCAGAGCACCGCCATCAGGGCCAGCGAGGAAACGATCGCCACCAGGGAGTAGGTCTCGTCGGACATGACTAACGAGTGTAGCTCCAGGAGGAGAGGCGCGCCGTCCACGCATCGACGTGGCTGCATGCCGAAAATGCGTCATCCGGCGGTTGGTCCCCGGATTCGAGCCGGCCCGGTCGCGGGGTGGCTATACTTCTTCCTCGGATGCCCAGCGCGGTTCCCGCCAGCACCCGTCTCGCCGCCCAATCCGCCGCGGCGAAGCTTCGCGAACGCGCGGACGCGCTTCATCCCGACGAGGATCTTGCCGCGTCCATCGCTGCGAACGCCGACGCCGGTGACGCCTTTGCGCGCGGGTATGGCGCGCTGAAAGAGATCGGGCTGGAGGACAAGCTGCTCGACCGTTTCGCGACGGAGAACGCCACCGGCTCGGAGATGCGGCAGGCCGCGGACGTGCTCGATCAGCTCGCGCAGTCCGAGGACGTGCCGGGACCGGGGAGAAAACGAGGCGAGGCTCGGGTCTCGAAGTCGTTCGTGCGCAGGTTCCGCGTCGCGGCCATCCTCACGGCGCTCCTCTGCGGGCTGCCCATCATGCTCTTCGGTGGCGTGTTTCTCGTGCGCGGCTCGCTTGCAGCGCGGGAGTGGTGGGACGCTCGCGACGCACCGAACGTCGTGGCCAGGCCGGAGCGGGCCGCTCCTCCCGCGCCGGCGCTCGCCCCGGTCGCGCAAGGGTTCGAGGCGACGAAGGAAGGGAAGATCGTTCCGCCCAAGCCTCGCGACTACGTCGCTGACCGGGCGGGCATCCTCGATCCGGCAGCGGCCCGGGCGCTGAACGGCCGGCTGCTGCAGTTCGAGCGCGAGACCTCGAATCAGCTCGTGGTCTTCGTCGATCGCAGAGTGCCCCCGGGCACCACCCTCGAGGAGCTGAGCGCGGCCAGCATCCGCCACTGGGGCGTAGGGCAGGAGGGGAAGGACAACGGCGCAATCCTCTTCGTCTTCGTGGACGACCGGAAGATGCGCATCGAGGTCGGCTATGGACTCGAATCCGTGCTGACCGATGCCCGCTCGAAACGGATCACCAG
>JBDTOZ010000406.1:0-16341 GCA_039932995.1 Acidobacteriota bacterium
GCGGTGATGCCCCGGCCGGTGAGGATCGAGAGCAGGCCGAAGAAGGCGGCCGCGTTGAGGAAGCAAAAGTAGAAGGGAATGAACAGCGGCTTGATGCGTCCCGCGGGATGTTTGCGCAACAGCCAGCCGGCGATCGCCAACCCGTACAACGCGCACTGTCCGCCGAAAGCCAGCGTGTAGAGCTCCGCGGAGGGGGCCAGAAAAGCGCTGGCCGCGAAGAGCGGGATGAGGAAGAACGGGATGAGGTGCCGCACCAGCTTGTGCGACAGGAGCTCCAGCGAATAGAAGCCGTGGGTGAAGAGGTGCGAGCGCAGGGTCAGGAGCGCGCGCACGGAATGGTTGGTGATGCGGATGCGGCGGCGGAACTCCTGCTCCACCTGCACGCCGGCACGCTCGAAGGCGGTGGCCTTGGGATCGAAGACGAGGCGATAGCCTTGCAGGGGGATGCGGGTCGAAACATAGATGTCGTCCGAGGCGTGCAGGTCTGCGATCGGAGTGTAGAGCTCCTTGCGCACGGCGTAGAGCAGCCCGTCCGCGGCGAAGACGTTGCCGATGCGGCTCTCCAGCGTCTTCTGCCACTTGTCCCAGCGCGCGTAAAGCCCTTCGCCTTCGCCGGCCACGTCGCCCTGGCGACGGACGTTCGTGTTGCGCGAGCCACACACTCCGCCCACCTCGGGGTCGGCGAAGGCGGCGGCCATGCGCCGCAGAGCGTCGTGGTCGAGGAGAAAGTCCGCATCGGTGAAGACCAGGAGCTCTCCGCCGGCGAGCTTCACCCCTTCGTTGAGCGCCTGCATCTTTCCCGGTTGCGGCAGGGACAGCAGCCGCACACGCGGGTCAGTGAAGCCGCGCACGATCTCGTCGGTGCGATCCGCCGAGCCATTGGAGACCACCAGCACTTCGATCTGGTCTGGTGGATAGTCGAGCGAGAGCGAGTTCTCGATCTTCTCGGCAATGACCGCTTCCTCGTTGTACGCGGCGATGACGAACGTCACCGGCGGGGTGATGTCGCCCTCACGCACCGGTCGCGCGCGCAACCGGCTCACGACCCAAAGCAGGAGTGGATAGCCGAAGTAGATGTAGACACACACGGCCAGACAGGACCAGAAGACGATCTGCGCGAAGGCGATCACGCGCGCCTCTCCTCGTCCAGTCGTTGCAGCAGTTGTGAGACGCAGGTGGGCAGTGTGAACGCGGCCCGTACTTTTTCCTGTCCGCGCCGTCCCATCTCCTGCGCGCGCGGGCGATCCTCCAGCAGAGATCGCATCGCGGCGGCCAGTGCTTTTGCGTCGCCCGGAGGGACGAGCAGGCCGGTGACGTCGTGCTCGACCAGCTCGGGGATGCCGGAGATGGACGTGCTGACCACGGCCCTTCCGCTGGCCATGGCCTCCATGAGGGCCACCGGGATTCCCTCCATCTGCCCGTCGGCGGCAATGATGCTGGGCAGGACGAAAAGCGCGGCCTCGCCCATCATCTCCGCGACCACGTGCTCGGGCTTCGCGCCCAACAGGTGGATGACGTCCCCCGCGTCCCGGTCGCGGATGAGCTGCTCGAGCTCGTCCTTCATCGGGCCGTAGCCGAGCACGTCGCAGCGGAAGGACACGCCCTGATCGCGAAGGATGCGCGAGGCTTCGATGAGCACCGGCAACCCTTTGTAAGGACGATGTGCGGCCACGCAGAGAATCTTCGGCACGCCGGCGGCGGTCCTCTGGAACCGGCGCGCGTTGTCTTCGTACTTTTCCGGCTCGATCCCGACGTGGACGACCACGATTTTTCCGCGCGCGTGTGGATAGAGCCCTTCCAGGAAGCGTTTGTTGTAATCGGAGATGGAGCGGACGAATCGGGTCTCGCGCAATTTCCAGCTCAGCAGGCTCCGGTCGACCTGAATGTCATGCGCGTGAACGGTGAAGCTGAAGGTGATCTCCGAGAGGGAGGCGATGATGAGGGCCATCGTGGTGGGATGCGTCGCGAAGTGCGCGTGAACGTGCTGGATGCCTTCGCGCGTCAAGCGCTCCGCCAGATAGACGGACTTGGGAAAGACCGCCACTGTTCTCACGAACGTGCCTGGATGGGCGATCGTGCCGGCCACCAGTCGCACCAACAGCCAGAGGTAGCGCAGCGGTTGCCGGAAGAGAGCCCGGACGTTGGCCAGGACGATGCCGGGCGAAAGGTATTTCGTGTAGAGCGCGCGCGCCGTCCAGGGTTTGGCGGCGTCATGCACGACGGGCGGGGTCTCCTCGATCATGGGCACGAGCCGGACACGCTCTCCCTGTCGCTCCAGTTCGTCGATCTCGCGCAGGATGAACGTCTCCGTGACGGTGGGGAATCGCGAGAGCAGGACAGCCAGTGCCGGCGGCTGGGTGGCGGGGGCGGGAGGCGGGGCGGAAGGTGCGGGCTGGGCGATGGACATGGGTTCGTGGGTTTGGTTTTTAAGAGAGACTCGGCTACCGAAAAATGCTCGCTGCGCGTTCACGAATCGAGCACGGCCTGTGCCACGGTGGTCCAGGCGAAGGGACCGCGCGCGTCTTCCGCGGCGCGGGCGCCGAGGCGCGTGGCCAGGGCCGGATCGTGCAACAGGCGGACGATGGCGTGAGTGAGTGCGGGCCGATCTTCCGGTGGGACGAGAAGGCCGGAGACTTCGTTTGCGACCACGTCTTTCATGGCCCCGATGGCGCTGGCCACGATCGGGACGCCAAAGGTCTGGGCCACGTGCAGCGCGCCGCTCTGATAAATGTCGCGGTACGGGAAGACGATCACCGAAGCCAGCTCCATCCAGGCGGCGATCTCGTCCGAGTCGATGTACTCGGGCACCCAGGTGATGGCCGGATGTGCATGGGCCTGATGCGCGGGCAGGTCGAAGTCGGGCGAGGGAAACCCGGCCACGACCAGACGCGCGCCGGTGATGCGATGCACCTCGGGGAAGACTTCCAGCAGGACGTCGATGCCCTTGTACCGGGAGAGCGTCCCGAAGAAGAGGACCACAGGCTCACTCTCGCCGATGCCCAGCCGCGCCCGCAAGGCGCGCGCGTCGAAGCCGGGCTTGCGCAGATCGCGAAAGATCTCTTCGTTGCCGTGCACGATGACGCCGGTGCGCTTCGGCGCAACGCCGAAGGACTGCAGGAACTCGGTGCGGTTGCGCTCGTAGTGGACGAGCACGCGATCGAAGAGGTGGTAGATGCGCCGGTAGAAAAGGGCTCGCCAGCGGGAGCGGTCGAAGAGTCCGCCCCCGGCCGCGAAGGGGTGGACATTGTGGCAGATGTCCACGAGCACGCGGGCCTTGCGGCGCAGGAGCATGAGCGGGAAGAGGTCGAATGGGAAGCGAATGTCCCCGATGAGGACGAGGTCGGGGCTCAGCTCCTCCACGCGACGGATCTGCTGGAGCCATTGCCGGTAATGCCGTACGGCGCGGCCGGCGCGTCGCAGCTTGCGCCACGCCACGGCCCACGGAGTGGTGGAGAGGCGGCCCGCGGGTTTGGCATCCCACAACTCCAATGTCGGCTCGACGGTGAAAGGGTGAGGCAACGAGCGCAGCTCATAGGTGCGGTCGGTGATGAGCGTGACGTCCGCGCCGAGGGTGGTCAGCGCGCGGCAGAGCTGGAAGGCATAGTGGATCATGCCGCCCTTGCCGGCAGGCTCGAGGTAGACGATCTTCATGCGCCGGCCTCCGCGTAGACGACGGCCAGCCGTTCGATCCAGGCGGCAGTCGAGAATTGTCGTGCGCGCTGCAATGACGCCGCGCTCATCTGCCGCAGAGTCGCGGAATCGGCGAGCAGCGCGGAGGTGGTGGCGGCGAGCGACATGGAGTCGCCGGGCGGCACGAGCTCGCCCGTGACCCCGGACAGGACGATTTCCGGAATGCCTCCCACGCGTGAAGCGATGACCGGCAGGCCGGCCGCCAACGCTTCGAGGAGGACGGTCGGAAAGGCGTCGTCGAGGCTGGGGTGGACCATCACGTCGCAGCCGGCCAGGAATGCGTCGACGTCACGCCGGAATCCCGCCCAGCGAAGGCGGTCCGCGACGCCGAGCTGCTCTGCGGTGCGCTGCCACTCTTCCCGCATCGGTCCGTCGCCGACGACGATGAGGTACGCGCGGGGAATGTCGCGCAGGGCGTCGAGCAACACTTCGATTCCCTTGCCCGGACGGAGGACCGAGACGGTCACCATCAGGGGCACGTCGTCCGGCAGATCCAACTCGCGTCCGAGGCGGGCGCGCGTTGCAGCACGGTCGCGCGCAAAGCGCTCGATCTCGATGCCGTTATGGACGACGATGGCCTTGGCCGGGTCGAGTCGCCGGCGGGACAGGTATTGGTCACGCAGCGCGGCGGAGACGAGCACGACGCGGGCGGCCCAACGGTTCAGGACGAAGCTCATCAGCCGGTCGCGCCGGTTGACGTTCCTCCTTCCTCGGGCATCCCGCTCCTGGTCCTGCGTGGACTCGACGCGGACGTGCAGCGAGGCCACGGCCGGGATGCGTGTCAGTCGCGACAGGACCGCGGCCCAGATTGCCGAATAGGTGAGGTGGGCATGCACGAGCTGGATGCGGTGCTCGCGCACGAAGCGCAGCAGGCGCCGAAAGGCGCGAAGGTCGCGCAAGTTGCGCGCGCCGAGGTTGGTGGTGCGAATGCCGGCCGCGCGAAGGTCTTTCTCGAGGGGATTGCCGTTGACCGAGCCGAGGGTGCAGACGTGGAGCTCGAAGCGGGCCGGATCGGCGTGACGCGCGAACGTGAGCGCCAGGGATTCCGCACCGCCCACGTTGAGCGAGTCGATGAGCCAGAGCAAGCGCAGGGGCTTGCTCACGCGGAGTGTCTCGCGATGATGGCGCGAAGCGCACGCAGGCGGCGCCAACCGGCCAGGGTGGGGCTCTCGCCTTCGTGCGCGAGCAGTTCCAGCGCCTTGGTGAGAGTGAACAGCTTCAACGCGTCCGGGTCGGGCGCCGCGTCGCCGAAGCCTTGCAGGAGCTCCCGTTCCAGCCGCGCCAGGCCGCGGCCTTGACCGTAGCGGAGCTCGAGATGGAGGAGCAGGTGTGCGACGTCTTCGAGGGGCAGTCCCTCGCGGTAACAACCGAAGTCGATGACTTCGACGCGACGGTCTCCGATGAAGATGTTGTCGGGCCGGAAGTTTCCATGGTGTCCGACGACCGGCATGGCCACTGCGGCCAGGCGGGTCTCCAGTGCCCGCAGCGACCGGCGGATGGCCGGTGCGGCGCGGCGGATGGGCCGGTGGCCTGCCGCGACCAGCTCGAGATCCCGGAGTGCGAGATGAACGACGGCGGTGAGCACATGGCGGCCGTCGTCGTCCCCGTGCGTGTGCTGCTGCATGACACTGAGCCACGAGCCTGCGCGCCTCACGGCCACGGCTAGCCGGCTGAACGCGGCGCGCGTGCGTACTTCTCTCATCAGTCCGGAAAGGGCCTTGCCGTCCGCGCGGCTGAGGACGACGGCGCGATGCGGCTCGTCGAACATGAGCAGTTTGGGCACGGCGTAAACGATCCCGCCGGTTGCTTCCAGGCCGTCCTGGGACATGGTCTGGCGAAGGACGGACAGCTTTTCAAACTCTTCGCGGGCCCGCCGTCTGGCGCCGTCGCCTTCCCGCGTCTGACGCACGATGACGTCCCGCTTGGTGATTCCGTCAGAGATCGTCACCTCGGCCACGAGCGAAGCCGGACGCTCGTGAATCTTGCGGGCCCCGACGGCGAGGACTCCCAGCCGGGCCCAGTCCAACGCCGCGATGCGCTGCGCCCCCGTCTCGGGGAGATGGTCGTGATGATGACGATCGAAGAGCGCGATCAAGGCTCGGGCCGTCTGCTGGATGTCGAAGCCGTTGCGCACGCGCTGTTGCGCGGCGCGGCCCAGACGTTTCCGGAGCTCCTGGTCCTCCAGCAGTCTGCGCACGGCCTCGGCCAGCTTGTGCGCGTACGTAGCGTCGACCAGGATGCCGCTGGTCTCGTGCTGCACGAGCTCCGGGATGCCGGAGATGGCCGCGGCCACGACCGGCTTGCCGGCAGCCATCGCTTCCATGAGGGAAATCGGGATGCCCTCCATCTGCCCGTCGACGGCGATGATGCCGGGCAGCACGAACACGTCCGCCTCGCCCATGAGCCGGGCCACTTCGTGCTGCGGCAGATTGCCGAGAATGCGCACGTGCCCGGTCAGTCCGTGCTGCTCGATCCACTGTTCGGTCGTGCCGCGCAACGGCCCATCGCCGACGATGCGGCATTCGAGATCGAGGCCGTCGCGGATCAAGCGCGCGCAGGCGTCGATCAGGAAGGGGTAGCCGTGTCGCGGCGTGAGCGCGGCCACCGACAGCAGGAGCGGCCGGCCGCGGCGTGACGAGGATTGCCGGGCGGCCTCGGCGTAGACGTCGGGACTGAGGCCCGAATGCACGACGTCGAGCTTCCCCTCGGTCAGGTGCGGATAGAGACCGGAGAGGAAGGCCTTGTTGAAGGTCGAAATGCAGCGGATGAACTGCGCTCCGCGGATCTTCTCGCGCAGCAGAAGCCGGTGCACGAAGACGTCGGGACCATGCACGGTGAAGCTGTACGAGAGATCGCTCATCGCGGAGATGGCGTAGGCCATGGTCGTGGCGTGGGTGGCGAAATGCGCGTGGATGTGACGCACGCCCAGCGCGGGAAGGACGCGCGCCAGATGCACGGCTTTGGGGATGATGGAGAGCGAGCGGATCAGTGTGGACGGACGCCACCACGTGCCGGCCACGACCGTGAGCAGCAGACCGAGATAGCGCTTCGGACTCCCGATCAGGGCGCGGAGATTCGAACGAAGAATGGCCGCGGAAAGAAACGGCGTATACAGAGCACGCTTGACCCACGGCTTCGCTTCTTCGTGGACGATGGTTTGACCGCCGTGCGCGATCGGCACGACCAATACCGGTTGACCATTCCGTTCGAGCTCGTCGATCTCGCGAAGGATGAAGGTCTCGTCGATCCGCGGAAAGCGGGTGACGATGACGGCGATTGCCGTCCGGATCCGTGATTCCGCGGAGGGACCGGAGCTCGTCTCCGTCGTTGCCTCGGTCTCTAACGACACGTCCGGCATTTCGGCTCCGCGCCTTCCCGGATGCTCGCGTCCGGCACTAGACGGAATCACGCCCGGTGAAGACGACTTCCACAGTACGGAGCAGAATCTCGAAGTCGAGACCCAGACTCCAGCGGTCCACGTACGCGCGGTCGAGGACCAGTCCCTTCGATCCCACGCAATTGCTGCGACCACTCACCTGCCATAGACCGGTGATGCCGGGAGGGGTGGCAAAGCGCCGCACACTATTGCGCCGGGTGAGCAGTTCCACATCCACTTCCCGGAGGGGGCGAGGACCGACCAGGCTCATCGTTCCTTCCAGGACGTTGAAGAGCTGAGGCAGCTCGTCGAGGCTGTATTTGCGCAGATAGCGGCCAATGGACGTCACCCGGGGGTCGTTCTTCGGCTTCACGAAGGCGACTCCGGTACCGACCTCCTTCTTCTCCGCGTCCACACACATCGTGCGGAACTTGTACATCGCGAATTGATTGCACCGGAAGCCGATGCGCCGCTGCCGGAAGATCACCGGTCCCGGGCTGGTGAGCTTGACCAGGGCCATGATCAGAAGAAGGAGGGGAGAGAGGAGCGTAATGGCCGCGGTCGCCGCAACGAGATCGATGATTCGCTTGACCCGGGCGGCCACCGGATGGCGGGTGGCCAGGTCGTAGTAATAGGCGCCGGATCCCGTGTCATCGACGAAGACGATTCCTTTGACACGTCGCTGCAGGGATTGAGCGGGACGTTCGGCCCGGCCTCGTCCACGAGAGGAGGGAACTTCGTAATCAAATTGATATTCGGTCATGGGGAAGGAACTGCATGCGAAGACGGCGATGCACTGTTCACTACGGAGAGTTGCTGAGCTCTGCGCCGCTTCTGCACAAGCGACGCAGAGTTCCTGTCAGCAAAAGGATTGCCACAAAATAGGAAACTCGGCCGTAAGGGAACTTGGCTGCCGTAGGCGGCAGCGGTGGAGCACGCAGCACCCGCGATCTACGTACGTAACTCTGACTTCCCACGCCTGAAGGCGTAGGCTATTCTGGCGCCCGCTCCGCGGGCGTCTTGCAGGACGCATTTCCGCGACCAATGGCGAAACTCCTGTGGAGCGGTGGACTTGAGTCCACCGTCGCTCTCGCGAGGATCGGCCCTCTGCCCTTCGCGGCTCTCGAGCGCGAGCATGGCGAGAGAGCTCACACGACTCGCGGCTCACTCTTCGCGAGTGCCCAGTGGACTAAAGTCCACCGCTCCACCGGATTAGAGTCCACCGCGGGCAGGATGCCCGCGGCCCCTTCCCGGAGTGCGTTGGCGCGATGAGCCATGGGGCGCGGGCATATCCCTGCCCGGCGCACTTCCCGCGTCCAATGGCCAAACTCCAGAAGCGGCCTGACGAGGGCTGGGAGTGTGCGGCGGCAGAATGTATCCGCGAGGACGCACCGACGGAGCTGCCGCACGTGCCCAAGGCTATGCCAACCAGCGCCGCCGGCCGTGCCGGCTAGAAGGCGATGATGAGGCCGGCAAAGGCGACGTTGGTGTCGAAGTCCCGGCCGGGTGTGCTCGAGTCCACGCCTTCCGAGCCGTACGCGGCCGTCCATGCGAAGCGGGCGTTCTGTTTGACGGTGGCGCGCAACGTCCATTGAGCACGGTGGTCCGTGCGGTCGATGTTCTCGTAGTCGCGCGCGCGGGCCCGATAACGAATGGTGGCGTTGACGCGGGGATGGGGGATGACATTGAGCTGCGCGTACCAGTAGTGCTCGTTGTAGCTCTCGAGCTCGTTTCTCACATCGCGCTTGCCGACCACGTAGCCAAGGCGTGGCTGGACGGCGCGGAAGCGCCGGTAGCGCACCTGGACGCCGGCGTTCCGGTAGTCGTTCTCGAAGCCGGTCTGGACGTCGAATCGCTGGCGCTCCAGATACGCATCCGCTCCCACCTGCCAGTCATGCGCGATGCGGTACGCGTATTGTCCACCCAGCGCAGTGATGTTCGCGGTGGCGGTCTGGTCGCCGACGTCGAACGCGTACCCGTTTTCCTGACGGTTGATGTAGGCATTGTAGGAATGCACGCTGCCGTAATGCGAAGTCCCGACCTGCGCTCCATACGACGTCTGCGTGTCGGCCGCGGAATAGTTGAGGACGTTGACGCTGGCGTAGTAATCGGCTGCCTCCGGTCGCGGCCGGTAAGCGGCCCGGTACTCGGCGCCGAAGGCGGTCACGTCTTCCTGTGGCTGTCCCCCTCGGGCCTGGAAGAAGTTCCCGAAGCGAAAGGCCTGGAGCTCGACTTCAGAACGGAACACACGCGGTGTGGCGGACTCCGCCGGTTGCGCCAGCAGAGGGAGTGAGGCAATGAGCAGAATGGCTGTCAGAAGGGTCTTCACTACGTCTCCTCGAACCGCCGGGTGAGCAAAAGAAACGCCATTCACCGGATCGCACTCCACACGGCCCTCCGCACGATGTGGCGCGTCCACAGTCTCTGGGGCAATGGCAGGTTCGCACCGGTGCGGTTGGCCAGGGTGCGCAAGCCCTTGGTCATGGTGAAGAGTTGCAGTGCGTTCCGATCGACCGGGCCGTAGCCGGCGAGGAACGCCGCCGGAAGATCCCGCATGTCGACCCGGAACCGGAGGGCCAGGAGTTCCAGACGCAGCAGAAAGTAGGCGACGTCTTCCAGAGGCAGCCCTTCACGGAAGCCTTCGAAGTCGATGACCGTGACCCGCTCGCCGTCGATGAACAGGTTGCCAGGCCAATAGTCGCCGTGATGTCCGGTGACGACCAGGGGGCTCAGGGCCACGACCTGTTCCAGCTCACGCAGGCGGCTCACGATGCGGCGCCGCTTGCGACGCCCGAAGACGTTTGCATCACGGATGGCGGTGGCCACGACCGAAGTGAGGAGCGTCGCGCCGTCCGCGGGCGAGCGGGTGTGGGCCTGCATGCGGGCCAGCCAGTTCCCTGCGGACCGGAGCGCGGCCGTGAGAGTGGGGAGGTCGCCGGCAGCGAACATCCGGTCGAGGGAGATGCCTGGAGCACGCTCCATGACGATCGTGGCGCCGCTGCCATCCGTCTGCAGGACCCGCGGCACCCCGACCGGCTCCAGGAGAGCCAGCGTGCGGCACTCGTGACGCGCGCGCTCCGCTGCAAAGCTGCGCTTGACGATGACATCGCGCAGCCCCGTCCCGTGCCGGACGGTGACTTCGGCCACGGCGTTGTCGAGACGCGTCGACAGCCAGCGGACGCCGAGCGCTCGCGCGTCGAGAGGCTCCCAATCGAGATCGAGCATGGGCAGGCTGGTCGTGGCGACCGGAGCGAGCTCCCCGGCGGTGAATCGCGCACGCAGCAGGCTGGCGATGGCGGCGGCCGTGGGGCCGACGTCCTCACTGGCCGCATGAACGTGACCGATGCCTCGATCGCGGAGAGTCTGCACGAGAGCGAGCACGCGAGGCTCCGGGTGCCGAAGCGTCCGTAACGGTTCGCGGATGAGGCTCATGGCCGCGGTGAAAACGATGCGCCACGAGAAGCGCGGCTCGTGACGCAGGGAGATCACCTGCAGCGGCTGCCCCTGGCCTTCCAGGGTCTCGATCGCCTCCGCGGTGCCTGGGGCTTCGCGGTCGGCCACGACATAAGCGACCGCGAAGCGGGTCGGAAGGGCGGTCACGTCAGCAAACGGATTAGCAAACGGACCGCCAGTCCGACAGGTGTTGCCGGTGATCAGCTATGCGACGAGCGGCCGCGCGGCGCGGCTTTGGTCTTGATCACGTACTTGTTGCTCCGCACCGAGACGTTGCCGGCGGCGTCGATGGCCGTGACGTGGTACGTGTACGAGGTCGATGCCAGCAGCCCTGCGTCGGAGAAGGCCGCCGTGGTGACCGTGCCGACGAGCACTCCGTCGCGGAAGACGCGGTAGGCGACGACGCCAACGTTGTCCGAGGCGTTGTCCCACCACAGGTCGGTGGCCGTGGCGGAGCTGGCGTTTCCGCGGAGGTTCGCGGGTGCAGTGGGGGCCGTGGTGTCGGTGCCACCGTTCGAGGCCGACCAGGCCATGCTGAGCGTGGCGCTGAGCGCGGAACGGTTGCCGGCCGCGTCGAACGCTTGAACCTGGTAGGTGTAGAGCAAGGCCTCGTTCACCGCGGGATCCGTCCAGCCCGGTGCGGAGACGGTGGCCACGACCGCGCCGTTGCGGTAGACCGTGTAGCCGGTCACGGCCACGTTGTCGGAAGCCGCGTCCCAGGCCAGATTCAGGGAAGTGGAGGTGCCTCCCGAGGCGCGGAGGTTCGCAGGGACGGCGGGCGCCAGCGTATCGGCGACCAGACCGGTGCTGAACTGGTGCGCGCCGATGTCGAACGGGGAGACGCGCAACGTGCCGAAGTAGTCCGTGCTCACCACCGAAGAGGTATCGAGAGCCTTGGCGATGGCCGCCGAGCCCAGCTTGATCCGGTAGTCGGCCGCGGTCAGTCCGCCTGCGTTGGCGAGAGCCGGGTTCGCGAAGACGTCGCCGGTTCCGGCGGCGGCCCCGGCGGTCGTGCCGTACCAGAGGTTGTTGCGATAGGTGACGCCGTTCGTTCCCGCGTACTGCGGAGTGGGGGAGCCGGTGGAGTAGAAGATGTTGTTCTGGATCGTGCTATTCGTGTGGCCGGCGTCATCCTCGATCTGGAGGATGGCCTGCTTCGAGCCGTAGAACGTGTTGTTCAGGACCTTCGTGTTGCGCAGTCCGCCGCCACTCTCGAAGCTGCCGTAGTAGAAGCCCCAGCGGCTGCCGACGACGATGTTGTTCGAGAAGACATTGTCGCTGGAGGGGTTCATGTTCGCGGACGTCTCATTGGCGACGGCGATTCCGGCGGCCGGATAGCCGTCACGGAAGTAGCGCGTGTTGCCGGTCGAGTAGATCAAGTTCCGGTTTGCGGTGACGTAACGGGCGTTGTCGATGTACAGCTCGACGCTGAAGCTGTCCGAGATCTCGTTGTCCTGAATCAGGGCGTTATTGCTGCGCAGGGAGATCAGGCCTTCGCCGTCGTTGTTGCGGATGCGGTTGTTGGTGATGGTGGCCCGGTCGCAGAGCGCCACCACCACCGCGCCCGCCCAGCCGCCCCCGCCCATGTTGTGGTACTGGTTCTCGAGCACCGTGTCGTACACGGTGTTGCCGGAGACGGTGATGTCGGAGACGATGCCCGTGGCGTCGGCACCGACGTAGATCCCGTTCCGCACCGCGCCGTGCACCACGTTATCGAGCACGCGGGTCTGCTTCGCGTACCAGAGCGAAATGCCGATGAAGGGGGAGTTGCGAACCTCGAAACCGGAGATGTCCACGTACTCGGTCTCGGTGATGGCCATGGTGGCTTTGTTCGAGGCCAGACCGGTGCCGTCGATGATGGCGTTTTCGCCGGGGTAGGAGCGGAAGACGATGCGTTTGGCGGCCGTGCCCTTGGACATGATGCTCACGCGC
Organism: Acidobacteriota bacterium; assembly: GCA_039932995.1. Lineage (GTDB taxonomy): Bacteria > Acidobacteriota > Thermoanaerobaculia > Gp7-AA8 > Gp7-AA8 > QHVT01. Next base: position 12,452 of record JBDTOZ010000406.1, read on the forward strand.
TCGAAGTAGACGCCGCCGCGGACGTTCACGGTGTCGCCGGGCTGAGCGACGGTGCCCGCTTTGGTGATGGTCTTGAAGGGGGCTGCCAGCGTGCCGGCGTTGGTATCGTTTCCGCTTGTGGAGACGTACAGATCCGCGGCTTTGGCGGTCGTCGAAACGACGGTGAGAGCAAGGCACGCCAGGAACACCTTCGAACGACGCATCAGGGCCTCCGGTGCGATCACTCGTTGATGCCGGACGCCCTGTTGCGGCAGGAAATCGAAAGAACACGGCTTTGCTGCTACGCCGCATGCTTTCGATCACGTTCGGTAACCCAGCCGTCTGAACACCTCAGACCCGTTGGCTTTGCGCCCTCCCGTCGCCGGAAGTTTGCCTTTGTCGCTGTGACCGCGAATATGTTATTCGGCGCTAACAGTTGCGGGCGCCGGATATTTCTACAATCGATGTAAATAGTTGAGTTGTTTGACCGAACTCGACCGTTACCTCGATTCGCAATGAGTTCAAATAATAGGTTAGGTCGTCCGCGAGCGCAAGCGAAAAACCTCACGCACTTCAGCGAACAGGGTCCGGTCGGTCACGGCGATCACCGCCAGGTACACCATCGCCCCGATCGTCACCGGGATCAGCACTGCCGGAGCGGGCGACAGTTTCGGTCCCCATTGCATCCAGGTGAGGAGGGCGGCGGCCATGCACCCGGCCGCGACGATGCTGGGGAGATACGCCCGTGCGATCTCGCTGAATTTGACATGGATGGCCCGTGAGCTGACGGTGAACGAAAAGAACATGGCGACCCCGTCGACGACAGCCATGGCGATGGCCACCGCCACGGCGCTGTGCCGTGCGGCGAGGAGTGCCGCGATCACGATGAGGATGGCGCGCATCGTCTCGATCCGCGCCACGACGGCCACGCGTCCGGTGGCCTTCAGGACGTCTCCGGGATGCGCGCCCAGTGCTCGGATGCCCGCCAGGATGGTCAGGGCCGTGACCATCGGCGCAGCCGCGACCCACTTCGGACCGAAGAGCGCCAGCACGAAGGGCCGCGCCAGGATGGCCAGGCCGGTGGTGATGGGCAACGTCACCACGCCGATGTAGCGCGCTGCCGACAGGTAGGCTTCTTTCGGGTGCGTGCCCGACGCAGCCACCCGGGAGAATGCGGGCAACAGTACGCGGCTGGCCACGCGCACGATCACGGTCACAGTAGCCTCGGGGATCTTGCCCGCCAGTTGATACAGCCCGAGCGCGGTCATGCCCAGCATCCGTCCGACGACGGCCAGATCCGTCTGGAGCTGCACGGCGCTGAGGATGTTCACGAAGATGATTCCCCGCCCGTAGGCCAGCATGGGCCGCAGCAGGTCGCGCGGAAACGTCCAGCTCGGTCGCCACGGGGTGACCGTCCAGAAGAGAATCGTCGACGCGGTCAAGCCCGCCAGATGTCCCCACACCAGACTCCAAGCACCGAATCCGCGCCAGGCCAGAAGGAGGGAGATGCCTGCCTTCACGGCGGCCATGGCCACTTCGGGGACGGCTCGTGCCTGGAAGCGGAGATCCTTGCGTGTCAACGCGTCGTGCGTATTGCCGAGGAACTTGATGAGGAAGCCCACGGAGAGCGCTCGCACGATGGCCGTGCCGTGGGGGGCGTTGAAGAAATCGGCCACGTACGGCGCGATGACGAGAGTGATCAGGCACCAGAACACGCCCGCGCTGAGGTTGATGAGAAACGTGATCTGCGCCGCATCGTCTCTCCGGTTCGGCCAGTAGATCAGCGCCGTGCCGGTCCCCAGGTCCCCGATGGTCTCGACATAGACGATGTACGCCATGGCGAACGCGAGCAGTCCGAACTCGCGCGGAGCGAGCAGCCTCGCCAGCAGCGTGAGGCCGACCAGCGTGACCAGGCGCGCGCCCATCATCGAGGCGAAGGCCCACATGGCCGCGCGACCGGTCGCCGCTCCCAGCTCGCTGTTCTCGGCGCTCACGTCACTCCCACTGTGTCGTCCGGCGCGGGACCATCCAGGTCAGGCTCGCGGCTGTCCTGAGCGGCATCGCTGGTGTCCGCACCCGTCTGCGCTCGTGCGGTCAAAGCGGCGACGAAGGCCAGCAGTAACGCGAAATACCGTTGGGAGCTGCCGTGCAGAAACAGACTGGTCACCAGGAAGCTCACCCCTGCGATCGACAGCCACATGGTGGCCGGTTCCCTCCGCGCGCCCCACAACTGTGCCGCCGCGGCGAGCAGCAGAATTCCGAACACTCCCAGCCCGATCAGGCCCATCTCCGACCCGATTTCGAGGTAGAGCGAGTGAGCATGCTCGAAGCCGCCCGGACGGTAGAAGAGCACCGCCTCCGAGCCGACCTGGTTCGAATAGCGCGGAAAAAACGCCGGGTAGTTTCCGGCGCCGACGCCGAGCCAGGGGTTGTCGTCGAACATGCGTGCCGCGGTGGCGGTGAGCAGCTTCCGCTTTTCGAAAGAACTGTCCGGTGCGACGTAGTACTGCTCGCCGGGTACAAGGGCCTCGAAGGTCATGAAGCGCTTGCCGATGTTGCCGGGCATGACCAGGAGCAACAGCACCGCGGCCGCGGTGGCCATGGCCACCCGCGTCAGCGGAACGCGCAGAGCGGCCAGCATCAGGGCAGTCATGAGTGCGAGCGCGAGCATGGCGCCGCGCGAGTAGCTCACGAGCACGCCTCCCGCGAGGGCCAACGCCGTCGCCAGCCAGAACGCGCGCCACCGCCGCCGCGGTGAGGACCAGGCCAGGTAGACCGCGAGCGGAACCACCATCACCAAAACCTGTCCGTAAAAATTAGCGTCGCCCATCGGCCCGGCGGCGCGGGCGTCGGAGGAGTCGCCGTAGATGTTTCCGTACGCGACGGTGGCCAGACCGCCCAGCTCGTGAAACGTATTTCCCGTGGCGATCTGCGCGATGGAGATGGTCGAGAGTGCGGCCGCGACGAGGACGGTCGTGGCGATGCTGCGGCGGAGAGCCGGGCCCACCGCCAGAATGGCCACTACGCCGTAAATCAGCAGGTTCTTCACGATCCGCTCGACGTGGCGGTCCGCAAGGCTGAGGTCATCGGCCCAGAGGGTGCTGAAGAACACCATGGCGGCGTACGCGGCGAAGGCCAGCGTGAGCGGTTGCAACAGCACTCGCGAGGGCCGCAGCGCGTGGCGGTAGAACCAGATCAGCACCATCAGGGCAAACAGGGAGAGCTGCAGGAGGGAGGGCACGCCGAGGTGCGTGATCAGTACTTCCGAGATGTCCGAGAAGATCAACACCAGAAAGAAGGGAAGTGCGACGTACGGAAGCCATGCCGGCGCTTCGTGTTGCTCGCGGGGAGCGGCCGCCGCGACGGCTGCCGGCAGCATCACTGTCCGTCCTTCGGAGGCCATGGCCGTAACGTCACGGCAATGCCGGCGCACCGCGCCGCATCACCGTGAGGATCCAAGCCACGGTGAGGCCGATCATGAGCCCGAGGATCAGGCCCGCGGCCACGATGCGCCCCATGCGCGGAAAGATCAGCTCTGCACTGGAGGCCGGGGAGACCATAGCCACGTCGTAGAGTCCGAAGACCGCGCGGGTGTGCTCGCGCAGCAACGGAGGGACGCGGTTGGCGATGGCCGCGGCGCGCGCCGCGTCGGGCCCATCGACATCGATGCGAAGCAGGTTCGTATTGGGCAGCACCACTCCCCGCAAGACGTACCCGCTTTCGTTCGCAGCCCGCGCGCCGTCCGTGATCATGGGCATGCCCGTGAACGCCGCCACCGAGGCCACGATGGTTCGTTGATCGAGCGCCTGCAGTGCGCGCAGACGGTCGGCGGGCTCGGACAGGGCCTGGACGGACGGCACGATGGCCGCGACCGCGCTGACGCGGTAACGGTTCGGCCGGGTCATGCCGAT
>JBDTOZ010000407.1:0-19943 GCA_039932995.1 Acidobacteriota bacterium
TCGTTTTCCCCGGGCCGAGCCCGGGGCTAGATTGTTCGACGCGCCTTCGCGCGTCCGACTCCCGCGAAGCGGCGCCTTTTTGTTTTGCCGGCCGGCTGCATCGAGCGTGAACCCGCTACGATTTCGTCTGTGCGTACTCATCAAGACATCGACCGGCGCAGTCGGAGATGGTTGGCGGGCACGATCCTGCTCCCCTCGGGTAGGGAATCCTCCCTCCCCGTCCCTCCTAAGTTGTATGCGCAGCTCCTTGACGCGGAACCTTCAGTCCATGCTTCGGGCGCCGGAGGGCGGTGAAGATGTCAGTCTGCTCGGGTTCACTCCCGATGGGGACATCGAGCTGCCGGACGACTTCGAATGGCTCGATTACACGATCTTCCTCCTGCACGTGGCGGCGGAGATCGAGCACTCGCTCATGGTGCAGTACCTCTACGCGGCGTACTCCATCGGCGGGCCGGATCTCTCCGACGCGGACCGCGAGAAGGCGCGGGTGTGGCGCGAGATCGTGCTCGGCATCGCCAAGGAAGAGATGGCGCACCTGATCACGGTGCAGAACCTCCTGCGCGCCATCGGCGGACCGCTGCACCTCGAGCGCGAGGACTATCCGTACCGCAGCGAGTTCTATCCGTTTCACTTCCGGCTGGAGCGGCTGACCAAGGACTCGCTGGCCAAGTACGTCTACGCCGAGGCGCCGGAGGAGTGGGAGGTCAGCTCCACCTCGGAAGAGATCCGCCAGCGCGCTCACGCTGCGGAAGGCGCAGGCATCAATCGCGTGGGGAAGCTGTACAAGGCCCTCGAGAAGATCTTCGCCGCTCCCGACCGCATCCCCGACGCGCAGTTCCTGGCCGCCACCGTCCCCTATCAGGCCGGCACCGACGAGTGGGCCCGCGGCTATGAGCACGGGCAGCGCGGCAATCAGTCGCAACAGAATCCCACCGGCACGCCGCACCTCTTCATCGATCGCGTCGGCAACCGCGCGCAGGCCCTCAGCGCCATCCGTCAGATCGCCCGCCAGGGCGAGGCCCCCGATGACGACCAGCAGCCCGACTCCCACTTTGCGCGCTTCCTGGCCATCTACCGCGAGGTCGACGAGAACCTTCCTCCCTCGCGACCGCTGCCCCGCGATCCGACCACCAACGCCGTCGACGCGAACAACCGCGCGGTGATCACCAACCCCTCGGCCATCCGCTGGTGCCAGCTCTTCGACCTCCGCTACCGCATGCTCCTCTTCCGGCTCAAGCACGCCTTCTCCGTCCGTGCCCGCGAGGCCACCGACCAGCCCACCGACCGCGGCCAGCTCATCGCCTGGACCTTCGGTGAGATGTACAACCTCCGCGCGATCGCCGGCATCATCATCCAGCTTCCCATGACCGTGGGCGGCACGGACGTGGCCGGGCCGCCGTTCGAAATGCCCTACACGATCTCGCTGCCGGACTGGGATTCGGACAAGTGGCGCGCGCATCGGGCGCAGCTCGCGAATTCGAAGAAGCTCACCACGGCCATGCTCCAGAGCGGCGAAGCCCAGTCCGACTATCTGCGCGCGCTCGAGAACAATGACGCGCTGGCCGGTCAGGTGATCGACGTGCTGATGCAGCGCGCCCTCCAGGAGGAACGCCCGTGATTCGCGAGATCCGACTGCTTCCGCCCCTGGCCCTGGCCCGCCTCGGCTCTTCGGCCACGCCCATGGACAACTACAACGTGGAGGTCGACGAGCTGGCCCCGGTCGGCTTCCGCAAGCTCACCCCCGCGCTGACGCTGAAGGTCGATCGCGCCACCGGTGCGATCGCGAGCGCGACCACGCCCTCCGCACCGGTGAGGTTCAAGGACGGCACCCGCGTGAAGCCGATCGCACCCTTTCTCGAAGTGTGGTGCGACCGCGGAGACGGCGTGCTCCGTCCTCTGACCTCCGCGATTCTCTCCGAGGAGGGACTGACGGCGGCCAGCGTGCAGTGGCGCGTGCGGGTGGCCAACCTGAAGGCGCGACGGCGCACCGGCGCGGCCGGCGACGCCATCACCGCGGACACGAATGCCTTCAGCACGCATGCGCTCCACGCGCTCACCGGCAACTGCCCGAACTTCGTGGCGGGCAAGACCATCTCCTTCGGCGACGTGCAATACATCCAGCCCACCCCCCAGTTCCCGCAGATCCGGCTGCGGTTCACCCCCGGCCGCGGGCTCGTGCTCGGCTCCACCAAAGAACCGCCCAACCGGCAGGTCGTCCAGGACATCGTCTACAACGACGCCACCGGACCGTGGAGCCGGCACCGCGACAGCGGAGCCCTGACCACCGCGCCGGGAGGCATCTACGCGAATGAGAACGGCGTCAGCCGCGGCTACCTCGACGATACCTGCGACGGCATCGTGGAAGTCTCCCTGACGCTGACCGGCAACGCGCTGCGCTCGTTCGCGCGCATCTCGTCCGGCCCCCCCGACTACGCGCCCGACAGCTTCCCGGTGCGCACCTTCGCCGACGAGCTCGAACAGGCCCTCCTCGGACCAGAGATCGCCATCGAAGACGCCACCCTCGAGGCCACCGAAGAAATCGTGCGGCGCGCGTTCGAGACCATTCGCCTGCAGAACACCGCGGCCCTGAACGGCAACCTCGGCGGCAGCAGCATGGCCGCGCACGACCAGGGATCGGGCCGCGCCTTCGAGCCGATCATGGCCCCGGCACTCGTCGACAACCTGGCCTTGCGCGCGCTGCACCAGAGCATCGTCGGGGCGCTGGATGCCGACACCGCGGCCTGGTTCGGACAGGTCCTGCGCGACTCCACCGATGTCGGCGACCTCACCAATCGCGGACGCCGCAAGATGCCGGCGATGATGCGCGGGGCCGACGGCGAGCACCTCGCTCTGACCCGCCGGCAGGTCGACACGGTTCGCAAATCGGGGATGAAGAATCCGTCGACGCTGGCCCAACCGCAACCCGCGGGAAGCGCGCCGGTGCCGGTCAACGCCACGGCCACGCGCGCCGCGAAGCCTCTGGTCGTCCAGGCTCTCGAAGGCAGGTTCGCCCCGGCGGAGATCGCCGTGACCGCGCTGCTGGCGCAGGCGGCCTATCGCGCCGCCGGCAATCCGCCCGGGACGCTGGCCACCACGGCCATCTCGAACTGCTTCCCCGGACTGGAGTTCGACTTTCGCAACGCCTGGCGCCGGATCTTCGTGGAGGCCGAGATCCACGAGTACGATTTCCGCGTCGTCACCTCCACGTTTGCCAACATCCGCAACCGGCGCCTGGTGCGCGTCCAGATCGGGACCGTCACGCACGACATCCTCGGGCCGGTCACCATCCCCAACGCGGCCGGGGAGCCTGAAGTGCAGGACAGCACGCCGCTGGAGGCGTGGAACTCCCTGATCGCGCTGGTGAACCGCGGCGGCGAGAAAGTGCGCTGCGACTTCGCCAACAACGCCGGCGCCATCGTCACGCGTGAGCTCACCGTGCGGTCCCTGTTCGCTCCCGGCACGGCCGCGATCGCGGCCGACATCGCCGAGCCGGGCGAGCTGACGCAGAGCCTCTGCTCGCCGTGGCAGAACGACTACAAGGAGTGCGGCTGCTACTACTGGGCCGCGAGCCGCCCCGACTACGTGAACGTCGAGCCCGGACCGGAAGGCGCGAGCGCGGGCCACAACTGGATGCAGCGCCGTCCCGCCGGCACACCCAAGCAATACGCGACGGACGCGGAAGAAGCGCGCCTCATCAGCTACGACGATCTGTTCCGGCAGTGGGAGACCGCGTTGCGTTTCGTCGTGGGAGGCAACGACTCCGAGTGAGCGCGCGCGAACGGTTCGCACAGTCGGCCCCGCGGTCGCCGGAGGTGCATCTCTTCGACGGCCGGCATGCGCTGCTTCCCAACGGCAACCGCATCTACACACTCAGCGACGAGGCCTACCGGCACCTGCAGACCGTGGATGCGACCGCAATCGCCGATGCGCTGCTGCACATGGACCTGGCCGCGCCGCGTTACGTCGACGACCGCGCTCCCGAATCCGTCCCGTTGCGCTCGATCTCGCTGGCGGTGGCGCAGAAATGCAACCTGGCCTGCACCTACTGTTACGCCCAGCAGGGAGACTTCGGCGGCGCGGCCAAGAACATGCCGCTCGACGTGGCCACACGCTCCATCGATCTCCTGCTCGGCGAGGCCGCGGCCGGCGAACGGTTCAACGTGGCCTTCCTGGGTGGCGAGCCGCTCGTCAATCGCGCCGTCCTCCGCGCCGCCACCGAGCACGCCGCATCACTGGCCGCCGCGCGGGGAGCGCTGGTGACGTTCTCCATCACGACCAACGGCACGTTGCTCGTCGAAGAAGACGCTGCCTTCTTCGAGCGGCACCGCTTCGCCGTCACCGTCAGTGTCGACGGCATCGGCGAGACCCATGACCGCCTGCGGCCGGCCAAGGGAGGACGGGGCAGTTTCGACGAGCTCGTGCGGCGGGTCCGTCCCCTGCTCGACACGCAGCGCGCCATGCAGGTCTCGGCGCGGGTGACCGTCACCCCACGGAATCTGGCTCTGCACGAAACGCTCGACGCGCTCATCGCCATGGGCTTTCACAGCGTCGGCTTCTCGCCCATGCTCCGCGCGCCGTCGGGGAACGAAGAGATGACCCTCGACGATCTCGAAACGATGCTGGACGCCATGGTCGATTGCGGCCAGGCGTTCGAACGGGCGCTCCTGGCCGGGCGGCGCTATCCCTTCGCGAACATGGTCAACGCGTTACGCGAGATCCATCGCGGCACTCACCGCCCCTACCCGTGCGGGGCGGGCGGTGGCTACGCGGGCGTGTCCGCGGACGGCGACCTCGCGGCATGCCACCGCTTCGTGGGGGACGCCGCCGGCGCGATGGGACATATCGATCGTGGGATCGATCCGGACCGGCAGAAGACGTGGCTGCACGAGCGCCACGTGCATCGCCAGGATCCCTGCAGTGTTTGCTGGGCGCGCTACATGTGCGGCGGCGGATGCCATCACGAAGTCATCGAGCGCGGACGGCCCGCGTGCGACTACATCCGCGGCTGGCTCGACTACTGTCTGGGCGCCTACGTGCGGCTGCTCGAAGGGCGGCCCGACTGGTTCGGAGCGGGCTTGCCGTGACCACCCTCCGCACCGACGTGGCGGTGGTCGGAGGCGGCCCCGCCGGCTGTGCGCTCGCCCTGCGACTGGCCGTGCTCGGGCATCAGGTGGTGCTGCTGGAGCGCGATCCGCAAGCGCATCGCGACCGGATCGAATCGTTGTCGCCCGGCGTGCGCGTCCACCTGGGGACGCTCGGCATCGCCGAACCGCCGGGGCGCCTGTGCGAACGACGGATCATCCGCTGGAAAGGCGAGACCGAGACGGTCGTCAGCGAGTCGCTCATCGTCGACCGCGCTCGGTTCGATGCTCACCTTCGCACCGCTGCCGGGCGCGCGGGCGTGCAATGCCTGCAGGCGACCGTCCATGGGGCCGAGCGTTGCGGCGACCGTTGGAGGCTGACCGCAGGCCACACGACCATCGACGCCGCGTTCCTCGCCGATGCGACCGGACGCGCCGGGCTGCTGCGCCGTCCCCGTCGCCCTGTCTCTCCGCCGACGTTCGCGTTGCGCGCACGCTGGAGCGCGGACCACACCGATGCGATCGATCCTGACGCCATGCGCATCGGCGTCTTCCCTGACGGATGGGCGTGGGGCGTGCGCGCTGAGAATGGGAGCGAGCACGCCGCGGTCTTCGTCGATCGCGAGCAGGCTCCGCTCCGGAACGAGATCGTGGCGCTCCTCGCGCGAGCGGAGCTGTTTGCCTTCCTGGCCCACCCACCCGACGACGTGCAGGTCTGCGACGTGACGCCGTACGTCGTTGATGAGCCGATCGGGACGGATTTCATCCTGGCAGGTGATGCTTCCTGCGCGATCGATCCACTCTCGTCATCGGGAGTGCAGGCCGCACTCGGGGCCGCACTGGCGGCGAGCTTCGCCGTCCATACCATCCGGGTGGCCGGGGAGCGAACCGCCGCCGCGATCGCGTTCTACCAGGCGCACGTGCAAAGCGCCTCTGCACGGCATGACCGCTGGCGGAAAGAGCACTACACCTCCGCCGATGCGCGCGGCTCCTTCTGGAGCAGCCGTAGCGAGGCCACCCTTCCGAGCACGGAGCCTCCTCTCCCCTCGCCGGATGCGACGGTCGCGCTCCATCCCGGCGCCGCGCTGGTCGAGGGCCCGATCGTCAACGGTGATCTCATCGAGACGCGGCGCCTGCTCCGCACCCCTTCCGGCGAACAGGTCGCCTTCATCGGCGGCCTCGAGGTCGCGCCTCTCTTCAGCGCATTCCGCAACGGCATGAGCGCTGCGCAACTGGCACGCTCCTGGGACCTCGAACCGCGCGCCGCCATCGGCGTCATGCGCTGCCTGATCGCCAATGGCACGGTCATCCCGGCGGAAGGATCGTGATGAAGGGCCTCACACTCCGCCTGCTTCCCGTGGGCTGCGAACAGAGTGAACTTCGCCGCCGGCCGTGCCGGCTCGGGATGAGGAACGAACTGCATGGCTGATCCGATCTACGTTTCTGCCTCCGTCGACAACGAGTCCGAGCGCTCGACCGCGAAGCGGCTGCTGCAGGACGTCACCGAGTATCCGGGCATCGTGGAAGGACATTGCGACAGCGACGTCCTCGCGGAGCTGGAGCACGCGAACATCAGCGTGGTCGTGTTGAGCGGACTGGCCGAGGTCCCGGAGTCCACTCCCCTCCGGCGCTCCAAGCGGAACGACGACTCGCTCAAACAGATTGCGGAACAGATGGAGCAGCTCCTCCCCCGCAACGCGCGAACGGTGCTCGAGTCCGTCGGCGGCGTCGTTGCGGAGTCGGTCAACATCCAGTCCTCTCCGGAAGTCTCCATCCTCACCACCGCGGCCGTCGCGGCGAAGGGCATCTTCGGCGGCCTGACCCGATTCGTCCGCGGCGAGAAAGACGAGGACGCCTACCGGCTCGCGTTGCTTGGCTCGCTGCGACCGGAAGTCGAGCAGGCCCTGGCCGTGCAAGGCATCGCCATCACCTCCTTCCGCGGCGGCGCGTTCCAGGTGTTCCTCACGCCTCCGCAGCGCGCGTGGCTGCAGCAGCAGTCGTTCGTCGAGCAACTCGATCGCTACAGCCTCCTGGACACGGTCCACACGACGCTGCTGGTGCTGATGAAGCACGCCGCCGAGAAAACGCAGCAAGGCGAACCTCAGTTGTTCGAATTGATGCTGCACCGTCCGAAAGATGCGGCCCGTGTCCAGCGACTCATCCGCCAGCTCGCGGGCAAGAGCGCCATCGTCGAAGCGGCTCCCTATGCCATTCGTTTTCGCGCGCGCATCGATCCCGCCATGCTGGCCGCCCTCGCCGACCTGCCTTGGGTCAGCTCACTCCTCCCGGTGACCACGGCCACGCTCTACTCCGACCGTGCGCGTGAGGTCATCGGTCTCGCGCCACCGGGAGTGCCGTTCCCCTGGACTGGTGAAGGGGAGCGTGTGGCCGTGATCGACAGCGGCATCGACCGCGACCATCCCGATTTCGGAGGGCAGCTCGTCGACGACGGCGTGATCTCGTTCGACAGTTGCCCGGTCGACGATCTGGTCGGCCACGGCACTCACGTGGCCGGCATCATCGCCGGCACCGGCGCCGCCGCGCTGGCGGGCGGCGGCCCACCCATCAGCGGCATGGCTCCGGGCGCGAAGCTGGTGGTCGTCGCAAACGTGAAGTTGCACGGCACACGGGCGGAGCCGATCATTCCTCCGGACGTGACGGCGTTGTTCGACCTGGCCTTGAAACGTAAGGCCTTCATCATCAACGTCAGTTGGGGACGCACCGAAGCGCACGGCGTGTACGACGGGACGGCGGACAGCATCGACCGTTACGTGCATGAGCATCCCGAGGTGTTGGTGGTGGTGGCGGCGGGGAACGAAGGGCAGGCACTGGACGGATCGTGGGAGTTCAACACCGTGACCACGCCCGGCAGCGCCAAGAACGTGCTCACCATCGGAGCCTGCGCCACGAGCCGCCAGGGAATCGGCGAGACCTGGGGCGAGAGGCTGGCCGAGCGCTTTCCCGAGAAGACCGCCTCGGACGATCCCGTGGCCGGCGATCCCGACGTGATCGCGGGACTCAGCGCGCGCGGTCCCACCGAGTTCGAGAGCATCAAGCCGGACCTCGTCGCCCCCGGCACCTACATCCTCGCACCGCGGTCCAAACGCATCGCCGACCCGCGCCTGATCTGGCGCGCGCACACCAGCGACTCGTACGTCTTCATCGGCGGCACGAGCATGGCCGCGCCGGTCGTCTCCGGAGCTGCGGCAGTGCTGCGCCATTACCTCCGTTCCGCCCGAGGCATGGCCACTCCCTCGGCCGCACTGCTGAAGGCCATCCTGATCAGCGCCGCCACGCCCATCACCTCCCGGCGCAACCCCGCGCAGGCCGCCTTGGTCGGCTTCCCCGACTTCGACCAGGGCTTCGGCCGGCTCGACCTGAGCAAGCTCCTGCCCGCCGTCACGGGCGCCCAACCCGCGCGGGCGTTAGCCGTGGTGGACGTCGCTGCCGCCGGCCCGCGCGCCTTGAGCAACAAGATCCGCAGGTCCTACTCCGCCTTCGTCCGCGAGGGTGGCTCCGGACCGCTCGTGATCACGCTCGTCTGGACCGACGTTCCCGGAAAAGACGTCCAGAACCGCCTCACCTTGCGCGTGACCGGGCCGGGCGGACCCTACACCGGCAACGCCAACCATCAGCCCAACGCCGCGTCCCTGCTCCACCCCACCGCCGGCGACCGCCGCAACACCGTGCAACAGGTACGCATCGCCGACGCGCAGCCGGGCGAATACACCATCACCGTGACCGGCCTGGTGATCATTCACGCACCGCAGAGTTTCGCCCTGGCGGTGGTGGGCGACTTGAAGAGCGATCAACTGCTGGCGCTGTGAGGGCGCGCCTCGCTCGGAGAGAACCGGAGTCACGACGCCGAGTCGGAGCTTCCGCATATCAACACTCGCCGCTTCACTCGTAGTGCGTCCACATCCTCAACACCTTCACGATGCGCTCCCTGCGAAGCACCTGATAGACGAGACGGTGTTGGATGTTGATCCGGCGCGAGCAAGCACCGGCCAGATCTCCGACCAGCTTCTCGAAGGGAGGGGGGGACTGCATTGGATCGACGACGAGAATCGCCAGCAGCGCTTCGGTTTTCGGCTTGAGACCCGACCGTTTCAGCTTCTTCGCGTCCTTGACCGCCTGAGGCGTGAACACGACCCGCCAGGACTTCACCAGTCCAGCGACTCCATGCACTCCTTCACCGGCGTGGCCATTCCCTTGCGGATCGAAGCGCGCATCCTGGGGATGGACAGGAGGTACAGCGTCTCCTGGATGGCGCGCCAATCCTCCATGGAGACCAGCACGGCGTCGGCACGCTTTCCGGTGATCTGGACGGGCTCACTGGTGACGGTGGTTTCGTCGATCAGCTTGTAGAGGTTGGTTCGCGCCTCACTGGCGGTGATCGTTTTCATGGCCGGGTCAATCGTACGCGAAGTCGTACGACTGGTCAACGCACTCCAAGCGGACGGACTCCATGCAAATCGAGGCGGCCACTCACGGCACGACCACCGGCAGTTCCACGAAACTGGCCTGCTCCGGCGTGTGATGAATGCGCTGCGTGGCTTTCCGGTAGTCGTCCGGTTTGGCCCAGAAGATGTTGGGGACGAACGTCTGCGGGTTGCGGTCGTAGAGAGGGAACCAGCTCGAGTGGATCTGCACCATGATCCGGTGGCCGGGCAGAAAGACGTGATTGGCGGTGGGAAGTGTCCAGCGGTACAGCAATGGCTCGTTCGGCGTGAGCGCCTTCGGCGTCTCCAGGCTCTCCCGGTAACGGCCGCGGAAGATGTCGGCCGAGACCATGAGCTGGTAGCCGCCCATGGCGGGCTGGCTGGCCACCTGGTCGGGGTAGAGGTCGATCACTTTCACGACCCAGTCCGAGTCCGTCCCGCTGGTCGAGGCCAGGAGGTTCACCACCGGCTGTCCCGCGATTTTCACCGGCGCGGTCAGTACGTCGGAGCTGAAGACCACGACGTCGGTGCGGCCGGAGGTCTCCCGCTGATCGTCCACCAGCCAGCGCGACCAGCTCCCGCCGTCGATGGGACGGGGACGAAACGGAACGGGCTTGGCCGGATCCGAAATGTATTCGTCGAAGGCCGCCTCGTCCGCCTTGGGCGGGGCGAAGCTGGCGCGCGACCCGGCATGCAGGTACAGAGGGGAAGGCCGGACGCTGCAGCCCGCGGCGCATCCCGCCGGCCATGACGGAAGGCGGCGCCACGTGTTCGTGCCGGTCTCGAATGCGGTGACCGGCGCCACGTCCATGGCCGGGGCGTCGTCCCGGAGGTAGTGATCGAGGAAGGGGCGCAGCACGTCGCGCCGGAAGGTGAGAGCGGTGTCGCTGTTGAACTTCACCGCGCCGAGGGCGCTGCCTTCGCGGATTTCCTGGCCGTGGTGCCAGGGGCCGAGGACCAGGAACACGCGGTCGTTGGCGGTGTCCTTCGGCTCGATGGCTTGATAGACGGCGATCGCTCCGTAGATGTCCTCCTGGTCCCAGAGACTGTGCACGAGCAGCACCGGCACCGTCAGCGGACGAGCCGCCAGAATGCGGTCCACGGCCTGATCTTTCCAGAACGCGTCGTACGACGGATGCTCGAGGAGCTTGCGCCAGAAGCCCACCTGCTCCATTCCGCGACGCCGTCCCAACTCTCCCGCCGATCCGGCCTGCAGGAACATGTCGTAGTCGTCGAAGTGGCTGGTGTACCACTTCACGTCGTTCTTGCGCGACGCTTCCTGATCGTGGATGTACGACATCCCCTGCTGGCGGAACGCGCCGTTGTGGAACCAGTCGTCGCCCATCCAGCCGTCGACCATCGGATTCATCGGCACCGAGACCTTCAAGGCGGGATGCGGATCGATGAGAGCCATGAGCGGCAGGAAGCCGTCGTAAGAGATCCCCAGGATGCCCACCTTGCCGTTGCTTTCCGGAACGTTCTTCACCAGCCAGTCGATGGTGTCGTACGTGTCGGTGGCGTGGTCGACGGTGGTGGGGTTCTGCGATCCGCGGAGCGGGCGATTCATCACGTAGTCGCCCTCGGAGTTGTACTTGCCGCGGACGTCCTGCACCACGCGGATGTACCCCCCTTCCACGATCACATCCGTGGCGTTGTCGTACCCGGTCAGGACCGGACCGAGTTGATTGCTGTTCGCGTGACCGGTCAGTCCGTCCGCGTCATAGGGCGTCCGGGTCAGCAGCATCGGAGCGTGCTGCGCGCCTTTCGGCACGAGGATCACCGTGTGCAGCTTCACGCCGTCCCGCATCGGGATCATCACCTCGCGGCGGACGTGATCGAACCCGTCCTGGGTCGGCTCGTACTTGGCCGGAGTCTCGCTCGGCAGCGTGGGCCTGGGTTTCTGTGCGGCGAGAGGAAGAGCGATCACGACGAGGAGCAGGACCACGATCCGGCCAATTCTCATGACCGCAGTCAAGCATGGCGGTGCGCCCCCGTCAAACGCGAGCGGCGCAGCGAATCTCCGGGTCCGCTTTTTCCATTGACAGCGCCCGCTCCCTCCCCATGCTTGCAGCCTGTGTTCGAAGCTTTCGGCGAGCGCGACTACCGGCGCTTCTGGATCTCGCAGTTCTTCTCCAACATCGGCTCATGGATGGAGGCGGTGGCGCAGGGCTATCTCGTCTATCACCTGACCGACTCCCCGTTCCTGCTCGGGTTCGTCGCCTTCGCGCACGCCATCCCGTCGTTCTTCCTCATGCTCTACGGCGGCGTCCTGGCGGACCACGTGGACCGGCGGCGCCTGGTCATGCTCTCGCAGTCGGTGCAGTCCTTGACCGCGTTGGCGCTGGCCATCTCCATCTTCACGAAACACATCAGCGTCTGGCAGATCGTGACCACGGCCATGATCAACGGCATCGCCATCTCCTTTTCCGCGCCGGCCTGGCAGGCCATGGTGCTGGACCTGCTCGACGACCGCTCCCGCCTGGCGAACGCCGTGGCCATGAACTCCCTGCAGTTCCAGCTCTCGCGGGTCATCGGTCCGCTCCTGGCCGGTGTGCTGCTGTCCGGCTTGGGCGCCTTCTGGTGCTTCCTCGTCAACTCGCTTTCGTTCCTGCCTCTGATCTTCATCCTCACCAGGATCCGCCGGCGGCAACGGCCGGTGACGGCCAGCGGAGGAGTGTGGGAAAGACTGCGCGCCGGCTTCGCTTACGTGCGCGGCTACCGCACGATCATGATGGTGCTGATGGTCTCCGCGGCAGCGAGCGCCTTCGGCTTCCCCTACATCAACCTCATGCCGGTGGTGGCGCGCAAGCTCTTTCCCCTCGACGATGCGCGTGGCCTGGGCTTCCTGCTGGGCGCCATCGGAACGGGAGCGTTGGTGGCCTCGCTCACTCTCTCCATCCGCACCCCTCCGCGACACACGATGATGCCGGCCATCGTGATCACGCTGGGCACCTTCGGCGCCGCGCTCACGGGCGTCGGTTACGCCCGCACTCCCCTGGTGGCCATGCCGCTGCTCTTCCTCTGCGGCGTGTCCATGGTGACCTGCCTGGCTCTCTGCAACACCGCCCTGCAGCAACGCGTCCCCGACGACATGCGCGGCCGCGTGCTGAGCATGTACACCTTCTCCTTCTACGCCTTCATTCCTTTCGGCAACCTGGGCAGCGGCATCCTGGCCGAGCACCGCGGCATCGGCCTGACCCTGCTCATCCTCGGCACGATCGTGCTCACCAGCGCCATCGCCGCAGCCGTGTTCCAGTGGAACCGCCGCGGGCGATTCCGTCCGGGGCAGGCGTAACGCCTGCCGCTGGCAGGAGCGCAGGCGCTCCCGCTACTCGTAGCGGAGCGCTTCGACCGGGTCCAGGCGCGCGGCCTTGTACGCCGGGAAGATGCCGAAGAAGAGTCCGATTGAGACGGAGACCACAAAGCCGACCACGATCGACCAGAGCGGTGTCGTCGTCGGAAGCAGATCCAGGGCACGGACGATCCAGGCAATGCCCAGACCCACGGAGATGCCGATCACGCCGCCGATGGCCGAGAGAGTCATCGCTTCGATGAGGAACTGCTGCACGATGTCGCGTCGCACGGCGCCGATGGCCTTGCGCAGCCCGATCTCGCGCGTTCGTTCCGTCACCGAGACCAGCATGATGTTCATCACCCCCACCCCTCCCACCAGCAGAGCGATCGAGGAGATGAAGAGCATGGCCAGCGTCACGCCGCCGGTGATGGCTTTGAAGTTTCCGATCAGCTTGTCCGGGGTCATGATTCCGAAGTCGTTCGGCTTGTTGAACGGCACCTTGCGCCGCGTGCGCAGGATGGCCGTCCCCTCTTCCACGATGCGGTCCACCCACTCCGGCTTCTTCGGGACCGTGGCGATGTTCACGCCGCGGTCTTTCTTGATCGACGGGAAGTTGCTGTCGAAGGTCGTCAGCGGCAGGTAGATGTGCGAGTCGGTGGACTCGAACATCGTCGAGCCCTGCTTCTCCATCACGCCCACCACCATGTACTTCCGGCCGGAGATGGTCACCCACTTGCCGATCGGGTCAGACAGCGGAAAGAGGGCATCGGAGATGCTGTGGCCGATGACGGTCACCGGCGCGGAGCGGCGCACGTCCCCTTCGTTGAAGAAGCGGCCCTCGCCCACGAAGTGGTTGTTGGCGATCGGGTAGTCTTCCGTCGTTCCGATGAGTCCGTCCGGCGTCGCTTCCTTGGCCTCGTACGTGGTGGCGATGGACACGCCACCGTCGCCCGCGAACGTATAGCGCTCGGGCGAGACCGCCAGCATCGACGGCGACTGGGCCTTGAGCGCCACCGCATCCTCGTAGGTGAGGTTCTTGCGCTGCCGTTCGGAGTCGTCGCGCTCACCCGGTCCGAAGCGGGGATCGAACTTCTGAAACTGCACCAGCGTCGCCCCGAAGGACTGGAAATTCTTGACGATGTTGTTGTTGAACCCTTCGATGATCGAGACCATGGCGATGACCGTGGTCACGCCGATGACGATGCCCAGCACGGTCAGCGCCGAGCGCAGTTTGTGAGCGGCCAGGGCGATGCCCGCAAAGCGGACGTTCTCGCGGGCAGCCATGAGCAGGTCGACCATTATTCGAACCTCAATGCTTCGACGGGCGGCAGCTTGGAAGCCCGCCAGGCCGGCACGACGCCGGCCAGGATTCCGATGACCACGGAGATGATCAGGCCGGCCGCCACCAGTGCGGGACGGACCATGGTGGGCATGGGAGTAAACGCCGAGATGGCCGCGGCGATGGCCACGCCGAGCAGCACACCCAGGATTCCACCGCCGAGGGAGAGCAGGATTGCCTCCATGAGGAACTGCCGAAGGATGTTGCGGCGCGTGGCGCCGATGGCACGCCGCACACCGATCTCGCGGGTGCGCTCGACCACCGAGACCAGCATGATGTTCATGATCACGATCCCGCCGACCACCAGAGAGATCCCGGAGATGAGGATCATCAGCGAGAACAACCCCGCGGAGATGCTCTTCCACAGCATCTGCAACGCCTCGGCGGTCACGGTCGCGAATGGATCCTCGGACCGGAAGCCGGTGTGCCGGCGCCCGCGCAGGATCACCCGCACTTCATCCATCGACGCTTCCACGCCCGGCACGCCGTTGCGGGCCTTGACCCAGATGTCGATCGTGTCGCGGGTGCCGAAGCTTTTGCGCCAGCTCGTGATCGGCATGTAGAGGACCTTGTCCTGATTGTTGCCGAGGACCGAGCCCTGTTTGCGGAGCAGTCCGATGACACGCAGCGGCTGGCTGTCCACCTGGATGGTGCGCCCGATCGGATCGAGCTGTCCGAAGAGCTCTTCGCGAACGTCCGAGCCGATGATCACCACGAGGGCGGAGCGCTCGGCCTCGGTAGGTGTGAAGAAGCGGCCCCCTTCGAGGTCGAGGTTGTTCAACTCGGACATGTTCGCGGTCACGCCCGAGGTGCGCACCCGCGTCAGTTTCTGGGAGAGTCGTTTGACGGTGGTGTTGTTGTCGTTCGAGGCACCCGTCATCACGCAGAGCGCGCAGTGATCGCGGACGGCTTCGTAGTCGTTCCAGTCGATCTTCTTGCGCTTGATGGCCTCGAGGAACTGCTCACGGCTGGTGATGATCCCGAACTGCGTGACCGCGTACACATCCGGGTTGAGAGCAAAGACTTTCTCGGAGATGTAGTTGTTCAGGCCCGAGATGATGGCCACGACCGTGACCACCGTCATGACGCCGATGATCACTCCCAACAGGGTGAGGAAGCTGCGCAGCTTGTGAGCCCGCAACGCGGTACTGGCAATTCGTAGTGTTTCCATCTAGCGCCGTGTGCTCTTGCGTGTGTTGCTCGATTGCTCGTGCGTGTGTTGCTGTGTTGCTGGTTGCTGGTTGCTTGCGGTGCATGGCTGGCCGCGAAATGCTCGCCGCAGTCAGCGTGAACCGAGCGTCGCAGCTTGTCCGGAAGTGGCGCCCAGGCGAAAAGCCTCACGCAACCAGCAACCAGCAACCAGCAACAACTACCAGCAACAACTACGACTTCTTCTTCTCGTCGTCCGTCTTCTCTTCCTTCAGTTCCCGCACCTTCGAGTCGTCCTTGATGTCGCGGAGGGCGCGGAAGGGGCCGGTGATGATCTCCTCGCCCGCGTTCAAGCCTTTGACGATCTCGATGTTGGTGTCGCCGGCCAGGCCGGTCACGACCGGGGCGAAGGTGGCCTTGCCGTCTTTGTGAACGTACACGCCTTCCTCGTCGATGCCCTTGCCGACCTTGGCGCCCGGCTTCTCCCGGACCACCAGGGCCTGGATGGGAATGGCCACGGCCTTGTTACGCGTGCCGGTGATGATGTCGGCCGACGCGGAGAATCCGGGCCGCACTCCGGGAGGAGGATTGGTGAGCTGGATCTTCACTTCGAAATTCACGGCCTCGGTGCCGGAGGCCGCCCCCGTCCCCGTCATCGGGCTGGAGCCGACCTCGGTGACCGTGCCTTCGAAGGTCTTGTTCGGATAAGCATCGACGGTGACCGTGGCCCGCTGGCCGACCTTCACATTCGGCACATCGGTCTCGTCCACTTCCATGACCGCTTCGACGATGCTCATGTCGGCGATGGTGAGGAGCTTGGTGCCGGCGTTGTTCATCGTGCCGATGACCGCCACCTCCCCTTCCTCGACCGGCAGCGCGGTGATGATGCCGCTCATGGGCGCGGTCATGGTGGTCTTGGAGAGCGTGTCGCGGGCGGCCGTCACATTGGCGCGCGCCTGCTGGATACGCTGTTCGATGGCGCTCACGTTCGCGCTGGCCGAGTCCATCGAGCTGCGAGCCCGGTCGAGCTCGGACTGGGGGATGATCTGATCGCGGTAGTTGCTCTGGGCGCGCCCGAAATTCCGCTGCGCCTCCACCAGCGTGGCCCGCGCGGAGTCCCGGTCCGAGAAGAGCGCGCGCATGGATGCAGCCGCCCCCTCCGCCGACGCGGCCAGCTGCTTCTGGTCGATCTGCAGGAGGAAGTCGCCCTTTTTGACGACGTCGCCCTCGCGGACGGCCAGATTCACGATCTGCCCCATGACGTTCGCCGAAAGGTCTACCTTCCGCTGCGCGTCAATGCGGCCGTTCGCCGAGACTTTGCTGGTGAGATCCACGCGCTCCACCTTGGCGAAGGTGACCGGCGTGCCTTCTTTCTTCTTCGAATTCATCGAAGCGAAGGTCATTCCGGCGATGAGGAGCACGACGATGATGGCGATGATGATTTTGGTTCTGCGCTTCATTCTTGGCCCTTATACGGGAAATCCGCGTTTGCGTTTCAAGCAGTTCCCCGTTCCCGCGTATTTTCGCCCGGAATGCCCCGAATACAACGCCCCGCCGCGGTCTACCGCTCGGTCGTCAGCTTCATCCCGCGCTTGAGCGCGAACCACCGCTCCCGCGCTTTCCAGAAACGGCTGGCCCGCATGGCCGCCATCTGCGTCTCCACGCCCTCGCGCTGGTGCCTGGCCACCGCCAGCTCGTGGCGGAGGGTGGACAGCTCGTGGGAACGGAGCTCGAGCTGGTGCTGGAGTGCGTTGGCGATCTCGCGGGCGGTCTGGCCGTCCCGTGACTCCAGCGTTCCCAGAAAGAGAATGCGCTCCTCCCCCTGGCGGTTGAAGGTGGTCACGGTGACGATCTGATAGCGGAAGGAGCGGATGGCCCCATGCGGGACGAAGAGCTCCCATCCCGATTCCGCGCCGGTCGCGGCACCGGTGAAGGCCGCCACATCCGGCCGTGAACCGAACGTGCGCGTGGTGGCCACGATCTCGTCCTCCACCCGCACTTCGACCCGGTCCGCCGGCTCGACCACCGCCGTGGCCCAGCCGGCCAGTTGAATCCCCTCCGCCGTGACGTCGAAGCGCTCGATGAAGCCTTTGGGCATCCGCCGCGGTGCCGCGTTCGGAAGCGGCGCCGGCGAGATCACGTAGACGTCCTGCCATTCGGCCAGTTCCCGCGGCATGCGCACGCAGGCAAATCCCGCCCCGATCGCCGCGACCTGCTCACGGACGTAATCCTCCGTGACCCACGTCGAGCCGTAGTCGTTGACGTCCAGGACCCGGCTCTCACTGCTGGAGTCGAACCGGATGCCGCCCTCGAACGGTTCGGGAGCGAGGGACTGGTCGTGGACGGTGAAGATGAGCAGCCCGTCCGCGGTGAGCAGCTCCGCCAGGCGCCGCAGCCAGCGCGTGAACGTCACGGCCGGCAGGTGCGTGAAGAGAGAGGCCACGAAGATCAGGTCGTACTTTTCCGGCGCGACGAAGTCTTCGGGGCGGGTCGTGGACAGAAGGGTGCGCACGCCGAACTGCGCCGCCTGAAACTCCATCCCGCCCACGAGGATGTCCGAGACCGTGACCTCATCGGCCAGATGCTGGTGGACGAGCAGCCGGGTCAGTCTCCCGTAGCCGCTGGCGAAGTCGAGCATGCGCCGCACCGGGCCCCGCCATCGGGCGATGTGCCTGACCAGCCCGAACTGCTCGAGCGCGTTCCGGAAATAGTTCTCCACGGCCCGATCCCGATCGCCCTCGAACAACTGCATCGCAAAGTCGAGCATGTCGTCCCGCTCGTCGACGGCGCGATTCAACTCCTCCCACCGCGGCACCCGCGTCCGCAGCAGGGCGTCCACCATGGGATGGCTCTCGTTCTTTTGATAGGCAAGCGACACGGCCGCGGAAGGGTACACGAAGTGCCGATCTGGTTGCTGGTTGCTGGTTGCCGGGGGCGGTGTGGGTGTGTGGACGTGAGTGATGTCGCTTACGCCGGAGGCGTTACGGACATTTGCCGGGGGCGAGCGCCTTTGGCGCGCTGCCCCCGGATGTCCGGTCATCGAATCTCCAACCCCGGCCGGGGTGCCGGAGATCCGCGGCCCCTCCAGGGCCGACCGTGGATCGGCACGAATCCGGTGGCGGCACGCCTTCGGCGCTTGCCACCGGCTAATCTCCGCCACGCCTCCGGCGTGAACATCAAACCCCCGCACCCACCAACCCGCGCAACCACGCACCGCGCACTCCCGACCAACCCACCACCAACCACCAACCACCACCAACCCACCCCGCCACCCACCCCACCCCGCACCCACCCCACCCCGCACCCATCACCACCCTTACAATGCCCCCATGCGCTTCACACTCGTCCTCGCTCTTCTTCTGACCTTCACCGCCGGCGCGCAGGACGCGCGGGTCGATCGCATCCTGAGCGAGGTTCCGCTCATCGACGGACACAACGACCTTCCCTGGCAGTACCGCGAGCGTGTGAACGACCAGATCGGCAAGATCGACATCCGCCAGGATCAGTCGAAGCTGGAGAAGCCGCTGCACACCGACATCGCACGTCTGAAGCGAGGGCATGTCGGTGGACAGTTCTGGTCCGTCTATGTGCCCGTCTCGATGAAGGGGGCGGACGCCCTTCAGGCCACGCTCGAGCAGATCGACGTCGTGCATCGCCTGGACGCGGCCTATCCCGACACCTTCGCGCTCGCGCTCACCGCCGACGACGTCGTGCGCATCCACAAGGGGGGCCGCATCGCCTCGCTCATCGGCGTGGAAGGCGGACACTCGATCAACAACTCCCTCGGCGCACTGCGCATGCTCTACCGCGCCGGCGCGCGCTACATGACCCTCACCCACTCCGACAACACCGACTGGGCGGACTCGGCCACTGCCGATCCCAAGCACGACGGACTGACGGCGTTCGGCAAGACCGTGGTCGGCGAGATGAACCGACTGGGCATGCTCGTGGATCTCTCCCACGTCTCGCCCGCCACGATGAACGACGCGCTCGACGCCACCGCCGCGCCGGTAATCTTCTCGCACTCCTCCGCGCGCGCCCTCACCGGCCACCCCCGCAACGTCCCGGACGACGTCCTGCAGCGCCTGAAGACGAACGGCGGAGTGGTCATGGTCACGTGGGTGCCCGGCTTCGTCTCCGAGAAAGTGCGTCTCTCCAACGCCCTGCGCGATGCCGAGGAGGCCCGGCTGAAGACGCTCTACGCCGGCGAGCCGCAAAACGTGAAGAGTGGTTTGGAAACGTGGGACCAGGCCAATCCTCACCCGCGTGCCACCGTGACCGACATCGCCGACCACATCGAGCACGTGATGAAGGTCGCGGGGGAAGATCACGTCGGCATCGGCGCCGATCTGGACGGCATCAGCACCACCCCTCTGGGCATGGAGAGTGTCGCGGATTACCCCAAACTCTTCGCCGAGCTTCTCCGCCGAGGCCACTCGGAGGCGCAGTTGAAAAAGCTCGCCGGAGAAAACGTCCTCCGCGTCCTTCGCACCGCCGAGTCCGTCGCCGCAAAACTACAGAAGGAACGCCCGGAGGCGGACGCGCTGATCGGAGAGCTGGACCGCTGAGCGTCTTCGCTCCTTCGCGTCTTCGAGTCGTCAAGTCGTCGAGTCGTCGAGTCGCTCCGTCGTCGCCTG
>JBDTOZ010000408.1:0-1623 GCA_039932995.1 Acidobacteriota bacterium
CTGTGGTGAAAGTGGTGAAAAGTCCCTACTTGCGCCGGCGAGCCTTGCGTCTTCGTTTCTGTGCGTGCTCGATGGCGGCGTCGTAGGGGCCGAGGGAGATGGCTTCGGCACGGGCCAGGTCGATGAAGCGCTGCTGGCTGGAGAGGTTCCCGCGGCGCGCGGTCCAGGTGCCGTCGGGCTGGAGCTGCCAGGAGGAGGCGGTGTCCTGCAGGGAGAGGTCGAGAATCTGCTGGGCGCGTGTGCGTGCTTCGATGTCGAGGATGGGAAACATGACCTCGATCCGGCGGACGAAGTTGCGCGGCATCCAGTCTCCACTGGACAGGTGGATCTCGGGGCTTCCCCCGTTCTCGAATCGCACGATGCGAGAATGCTCGAGGAAGCGGTCCACGACGGAGATCACGCGCAAGTTCTCTCGCGGGACCAGGCAGCAGATGCCACGAATGATCAGATCGATCTTCACCCCCGCGCCGGCCGCGCGATAGAGCGCCTCGATGACCACCGGGTCGACCAGGGAGTTCAGCTTCGCGGTGATGCCGGCGGGTCGCTTGTCCTTGGCGTGCCTGGCCTCGCGCTCGATCTTCGCCAGCAGCGACTTCTGATAGTCGAACGGCGCCACGGCGAAGTGCTTCCACTGCGGCCGCTTGGTGGCGTGGTCGACCACGTGCGTGAGGCTGGGCGTGCTGAAGCCGGTCAGGAGGTTGAGGAGCTGGGAAGCGTCGCGACCGAATTCTTCGTGAGCGGTGAGCAGGTCCAGGTCGACGTAGACGCGCGCGGCGTCGACGTTGTAGTTGCCGGTGGAGAGATGCACGTAGTGCCGCAGCAACTCCCCTTCACTGCGCACCACCACGCACATCTTGGCGTGGGCCTGAATGCCCACCAGGCCATACACGACCTGCGCGCCGGCGTCCTGCAGCCGCGCGGCCAGGGCGATGTTGTGCTTTTCCTCGAAGCGCGCCTGGAGCTCGATGACCACCGTGACCTGCTTGCCGTTCTGCGCGGCCAGGACCAGCTTGTCGATCACCGGCGACTCTTCGTCGGTCTGATAGAGGGTCTGCTTGATGGCCACCACCGCGGGATCCGTGGCGGCCGCGTGCAGCAGCTCCACCACCGCGGTGAAGGAGTCGTAAGGGCGGTGCAGCAGCACATCCCGCTCGCGGATGATGGAGAAGATGTCGGCGGGCGTGGCCAGCCGCGCCGGCAGACGCGGGTTGAACACCGGATAGACGAGCTCCGGCGCCTCGGCCTGCTCGCAGATATCGGCCATGTCGTTGATCTTCAGAAACCCGGGCACGCGGTAGACATCCTCGAGGCGCGTGCGGGTTCCCTCGACGAGCAGGCGCACCATCTCTTCGCTGGCGCGATGGTCGATCTCCAGGCAGACCACCTGCTTTCGTTCACGGCGGCGCAGCTCCGCCTCGACGGAGACGCGCAGATCCTCGACTTCGTCGCTGTCGATGCTCAACTCGGAATTGCGGATGGCGCGGAAGAGCACCGCGCCGCGCACGGTGAGCGAAGGAAAGAAATGGCCGAGGTGGGCCATGACCAGCGAGCCGATGGGAACGAAACGCTTCTCCGTGACGCGGATGAAGGGAGGAAGGAGCGGGGCCAGCTTGAAGAGCACCA
>JBDTOZ010000409.1:0-8159 GCA_039932995.1 Acidobacteriota bacterium
ACTGGAGTTTGGCCATTGGTCGCGGGAAGTGCGCCGGGCAGGATGCCCGCGCCCCGTGGTTCATCGCGTCCGGCAGGTCGCAGCCGGCAGGAGTCAGCACCACCAGCAACCAGCAACCAGCAACCAGCAACAAGACGATCAGGACGCGCTTTGGAACTCGACGCCCGGGTTTTCCTTGCGTGCGAAATCGAGCTCCCATTCCGAGGTGAAGAGCGCCACGGCCAGATCGTTGAGATCGGTGGCCACGCGGGCGCGCGACGGGAGGGTCATGCGGGCCACGACTTCGACGTCGCGGTCGACCCAGCGGGCCAGTTTGTAGGGAAGGTTCGAGAGGGTGGTCTCGACGTCGTATTCGGTCTGGAGGCGCGACTGCAGCACTTCGAACTGCAGCTCGCCGACGACGCCGAGGATTGGCTCGCTGCGCAGGCCGTCATGGACGACGAAGACCTGCATGGCGCCCTCCTCTTCGAGCTGTTCGAGTCCCTTCTGAAACTGCTTCTGCCGTGTGGACTGCTTGGCGCGCAGGGTGGCGAAGTGCTCGGGGGCGAAGCGGGGGATGCGGTCGAACTCGACGGGCTGGCCGGAAGAGACGGCATCGCCGATCTGGAACAGGCCGGGATTGACGAAGCCGAGGACGTCGCCGGGAAAGGCGCGCTCCACGGTCTCGCGCTCGCGGGCGAAGAGACGGTGCGGACGGGTCATGCGCACCTCGCGGCCCAGGCGGGCGTGGTGGACCAGCATGTCCTTCTCGAAGGTCCCGGAGGTGACGCGCATGAAGGCCAGGCGGTCGCGGTGACGCTTGTCCATGTTCGCCTGGATCTTGAAAACGAATCCGGTGAAGAGCTCAGAGGCCGGGTCGAGCTCGAAGTCCTCGCCCTTTGCCTTGGCGTGACGCGGCGAAGGTGGAGGGGCCAGCTCGATGACGGCGCGGAGAAACGACTCGACGCCGAAGTTGTTCACGGCGCTGCCGTAGAAAACCGGGATGACCCGGCCGTATTCGAACTGCTTGCGGTCGAAGGCGCCGCCCGCACCTTCCAGGAGCTCCGCAGCATCTCGCAGGTCCTGCCACGCCGTCGGTCCGATCTCGTCGGCCAGCGTGGGGTCATCGAGTCCGCTGACCGTCACCGGCGCGATCGACGCCCCATGCTTGGTGCGCTCGAAACGGAGCACTTGCTGGTTGCGCAGGTCGTAGACACCCTGGAAGGTGGGGCCATCGCCGATGGGCCAGTTCATCGGCACGGCCGTGACCTTGAGCTCGTGCTCGATCTCGCTGAGGAGCTCGAAGGGGTCTTTTGCGGGCTGGTCGAGCTTG
The DNA here is from genome assembly GCA_039932995.1 of Acidobacteriota bacterium. Lineage (GTDB taxonomy): Bacteria > Acidobacteriota > Thermoanaerobaculia > Gp7-AA8 > Gp7-AA8 > QHVT01. The sequence continues at coordinate 1,313 of JBDTOZ010000409.1, forward strand.
TTGACGAAGCAGAGGATGGGGATGTGCCGCATGCGGCAGACATCGAAGAGCTTCCGGGTCTGCGGCTCGATGCCCTTGGCCCCGTCGAGCACCATGACCGCGCTGTCGGTCGCGGCCAGCGTGCGGTATGTGTCTTCGCTGAAGTCCTGGTGGCCGGGAGTGTCGAGGAGGTTCATGACGGCCCCCTCGAATTCGAACTGAAGGACCGTGGAGGTAATGGAGATGCCGCGGCTCTGCTCCATGGCCATCCAGTCGGAGGTCGTATGTCGCTGCTGCTTGCGCGCGCGCACCGAGCCCGCCTCTTCGATGGCGCCCCCATAGAGGAGGAGCTTCTCGGTGAGGGTGGTCTTTCCCGCATCGGGGTGGGAAATGATGGCGAAGGTGCGCCGGCGGGCGATCTCGCGCTCGAGCTCGGAGCTGGGTTGGGACGCGACAGTCATGCGGCGGGTGGAACAAGGGACGGGGCTTTCGTCATCCCGGCCGGTTGGCGGTTGGCGGTTGGAGGTTGGCGGGGGATGCGGTTCGTTTGTGACGATCGCCGCAAGGACACCGAGGACTGGGGGCGTCTCGCCCGCACCGAGGGCCGGGGCATGGGGCCGGACAGGATGCCCTCACCCTCAGGGCTCACTGGCGGCGTTCGAAGGCTCTCATCTCGCTGGTGTACTTTTCCTCTTTGGGCGCGAGCGTGCGGGCCGCGGTGTAGTGCTTCCGGGCGGAGACACGGTCGCCGAGGGCTTCGCAGACCGCGGCCAGGTTGAAGCGGAGGGCGGCCGAGGCGGCGTTTTTAGGGACAGACGATTCCCAGTAGGCGCGGGCCTCCTTCAGTCGTCCGGACTCGATCAAGGCCAGGCCTTCTTCGAAGGCGGGGGCCGAGCCGTCGAGGGGGATGATCTCGCGGACTCGCCGGGGAGTGATCCGCTCGGCCGCGTCGACGGCGGCATAACGGGCCGCCTGCTGCAGGGCCACCTCGCGCTCGTCGGCAGTCAGTTGTTCGACGTGTTTGGACGCGCCTTCCCCCTTCGCGTAGAACGTGGAGAGCCGCTTCATGTCCGCGGCCATGACGTCGATGCGGGTCAGGCAGACGGACTCCGCCCAGGTGCTCTTCCGCTTCACGCGATTCCCTTCGATGTCGCGGGTGGAGCCTTCGCCTTCCCGCACGAAAGTTTCGCAGGTGAAGCTCTTCACGGCCAGGTAGCGATCGGCCGGCCCGGTCCCACCGCGCGCGTCCCGCACGTGGAGAAAGCCGGCGTGATTGGCTTCTTCGACGAAATGGGTGACGAAGGTCTCGATGGCCGGAGTGTCGGTCAGCGCATGGATGAGAGCCACCTCGGAGTCTCGACCCAGGTCGTGCTGCGAAAGGAGAACCCGCTCGTAGGTGATCCGGGGAGAGATGGCGAAAAGGAACGGTGCGACCGCCAGATGCAGCAGGAAGACCACGGACCGCTGAAATCGTGACATGGGAGCGGACCGATTTTACGCCGGTTCGGCCCTGTCCCGGCGAAGGATCCCCTGGTGGGGAGCGAGGGTCGTGCTCTCGGCAGCGAGCTCCTTCGCGTCCTCCTTACGAGAGGTTTCACGATGGGCCGTATAGAATCGCGAGCGCATGCGATTGAACGTGACCAGCGAGATCGGCAAGCTGAAAAGCGTGCTGGTCCACCTTCCCGGGCGGGAGATCGACCTGATGATCCCGCCGATGATGAACCAGCTCCTCTTCGACGACATCCTCTACGGACAGGTCGCGCGTGAGGAGCATCGGCGCTTTCAACAACTGATCCGCTTCGTGGCCGACGACGTGTTCGACCTGCAGGACCTGCTCGAGGAAGTGCTCGAGGTCGACGAGGCCAAGAGCCGCATCGTGCGGGACGTAGCTCGCCGGAACGGGTTGCGGCCACGACTGCTCGCGCAACTCCTCGAACTGCCGGCCGGTGCCTTGGCCGAAGTGCTCATCGCGGGCATCGCCCGCGAGTCGAAGTCCGGCGAACTGCCTCAGTTCGACCTCTTCCCGATTCCCAACCTGTTCTTCATGCGCGACCCGCAGGTGGTCATCGGTGACCGGGTGGTGATCTCGTCGATGGCCACGGACGCGCGGCGGCGCGAGTCGCTGCTCTCCAAGTACGTCTTCGAGTCGCACCCTCACTTCAGGGATACGCCGCCCTGGGTGGATTTCATGGCTACGGAGCCGAAGCGCCCGCTGACGCGGAAGCTGCCCACGATCGAAGGCGGCGACGTGCTCATTCCGCGGCGCGATCTGTTGCTGGTCGGGGTCACGGAACGGACCAGCAAGGCCGGGGTGGCGGCACTGATCCGTTCGCTGAAGAAGGCGGATGCCGGCGTGAATACGGTCATCATCGTGGACATGCCGCGACAGCGGTCGTTCATGCATCTCGACACGATCTTCACGATCATCAATCGCAACGAGTGCCTCATCTACCCGCCGGTGATCCTGGCCACGGGCGGTCAGGCGGCGAAGGTGACGATGGTGGACCTGACGAAGAAGCGCTCGGTCGGATACAGCGAACAGAAGTCGCTCCTGGGTGCGCTCAAGAAGAAAGGCTTCGACCTCGAGCCGATCTATTGCGGCGGGCCGACGGCCGTCGATCAGCAACGAGAGCAGTGGACGGACGGTGCGAACGCGTTCGCGCTCGCGCCCGGCGTGATTCTGCTCTACGAGCGCAACGTGCGCACGGCCGAGGAGCTGGCGCGCCACGGCTATCACATCGTCTACGAGGACGACCTCCTCCTCGGGCGCACCGAGCTGGAGACGTGGACGGACAAAAAATACGCGCTGCAGATCGCCGGCAATGAGTTGTCGCGCGCCCGCGGGGGCCCAAGGTGCATGACCATGCCACTCGAACGGGAGGAGCTTTCCTAGGCGGCACGGCCGCCTTGCTAGGCCGGCACGGCCAGTGTCGCGAGTCGCGCCGCCGCTTCACCAGCTCTTTCCGGCGCTGACGGCGACTGACCCTTGATCCCGATGGACTCTTCCATGCAGGCATCCTCCAGCTCCAGGCTCGCGGTGGTCGCGTTCGGCGGCAATGCTCTTCTGCGCTCCGAGGATCGGGGGACGCAGGAAGAGCAGATCGCGCGAGCGAAGCAGGCCGCGCGGTGGTTGGCGGAGCTCGTCCGTCACGGCTACAAACTGGTGGTCGTTCACGGCAACGGTCCGCAGGTCGGGAACATCCTCGTGCAGGCCGAAGAAGCATCGACGAAGATTCCGCCGCAGAGCTTGGACATCTGCGTGGCGCAGACCGAGGGATCGATCGGGTTCATGCTGCAACAGGCCATTCGCAACCGGCTGGAGTCCATCGGCCTGGGCGGAGAAGTGGCCACGGTGCTCACGGAAGTCGAAGTGGACGTGGGCGACCCCGCCTTCAAGCGTCCCACCAAACCGATCGGTCCGTTCTTCACACGCTATCGCGCGGAGGCTCTGGAGCGCGATCTCGGCTGGACGATGCGCGAGGACTCGGGACGCGGCTGGCGACACGTCGTTCCTTCGCCGCGCCCTCTGCGCGTTCTCAATCTCGGCACCATCGCCCGGATGCTCGATTCCGCTTCGGTGGTGATCGCCGCCGGCGGAGGCGGCATTCCGGTCGTGAAAGGACGCGACGGGCAGTGGCGCGGAGTCGAGGCCGTCATCGACAAGGATTACGCCTCGGCGCTGCTTGCCACTCACCTGAAGGCGGACCTGTTCCTCATCCTCACCGGAGTCCCGAAGGTCGCTCTCGACTTCGACAAACCAGCGCAACGGTTCATCGAACGGATGACGGTGGCCGAAGCGGAGAAATACATGGCCGAGGGCCAGTTCCCCGCCGGCTCGATGGGCCCCAAGATCGAATCGGCAATGCAGTTCGTGCGCACGTCCGGACAGCAGGTGCTGATCACGGACGTGGAGGTGCTCCGCGAAGCGCTCGAGGGGAAAAACGGAACGTTGATCGTGCCCTGAGGATCAGTGGCTCGCCATGACCACTACTTCATCGGAAACGGTGGTGGTCCATCAGGATCGAGGGGGCCGACGCGTCCTTCGCGGATGAGCAAGCGCAGGGCCTCGCTGACGGCGTGGCCATCCCGAAAGAACATGGCCAGCTTCTCGTCGATCACGACGGTAATGGGGCCGCGCGGTCTGATGTAGTGACGTCCCCGGACCGCTTTGCTCCAGTCGAGGTGCGCGGTCGGGTCGTCTTCGTCTTCACCAATTCCTTTGTCTCTGAGCTCGTCTCCTCGCATATATCTCTTTTTTTCGGCGCGTGTGGGGACACGCGCGCTGATGATCCACGCGTGACCGTCGCGGATCGTGTAGGCGACTGCAAGCAGCCGCAGGTCGATGGACTCGGCGATCGCGAAGAAGCGATTTTCGCCGGCGGAACGATGCGCATCCCAGGTGGAAACGACGAGAGGGTCGAGGAAGATGGTCTGCGCTTCGGTGAAAGAGACACCGTGTTTGCGCCGGTTCTCCTCAGCTTTCCCCTGGTCCCAGAACGTTGCCACGAACCGAGGCTACCTCGGTGTTCCTTTTCTACGCAATTCCCCATTCACCAGGACCAACGCCAGAGGGGTATCTCCCTCACACACAGCGGCATTCACCTCGAGTGCAGTGGGAATCCGGTCGCCAGTTTCTACAACCGGGAGAAACGCGCGCGAAAGTTACGGCGCCGCGCATTCCTCACAACGGCAGAAGTCGCGCAGCCGGTCGAATGTCCAGATCCCGTAGACGTGACCATCCGACCAGTTGGGCTGCAAGGCGTAGTTGCCGATGGCCTCGACCGACTGCAGCACGAAGGACGCCGGGACGTAACGTTGCGGCTGGCCGCCGTACATCCGTCCGAACAGGTCGGGCTCGCCCGAGCAGACGGCGCAGGGACAGGCCCGGCGCAGGTCTTCGAGCGGGTAGTATGATTCGTGGCCGTCGTCCCAGACGACGACGAACAAATCACCGATCACTTGATAAGACTGTGGGCGCATGCCGACTTACAAATTGACACTCGAGTACGAAGGCACTCGCTATTCCGGTTGGCAGGCGCAGGGTAACACGCAGAAGACCATCCAGGGCCACCTGCAGCGTGTGGCTCGCGAGGTGTTCGGGGAGACCGACATCGGCGGCGCGGGACGCACGGACGCGGGCGTGCACGCCTCGGGGCAGGTGGCCCATCTGCACACGCGCAAGCCTGTCGATCCACTCCAGCTCACCCGCAAACTGAACGACCTCCTGCCGCACGACATCAGCATCCTGGAGGCCGTCCGCGCGCGCGACAATTTCCACGCGCGGCACGACGCGACGTCGCGCGTCTACCTCTACCAGATCGCCACGCGACGCACGGCCTTCGCCAAACCGTTCGTCTGGTGGATCAAGGACCGTCTCGACTTCGAAGCGATGCAGGAGGCGGCTGCGGCCGTGGCCGGCCGTCACGATTTCTCGGCCTTCTCCGACAAGCGGCTCAAGGAAGAGGACTCCCGCATCGTGGTGGTGGAACGTTGCGAGCTCGCGCGCGAGGGAGAGCTGATCCTCGTGCGCATCGCCGCGTCGCACTTTCTCTGGAAGATGGTCCGCAAGCTCATTTCGTATTTCGTCGAAGTGGGACGCGGCAACGTTGCCCCCGCGGACATCCAATCCAGGCTTCACGCCCGAGGTGAAGTGTGGTCTCCCACCGCGCCGCCGTCCGGCCTCTTCCTCGAAGGTGTGGCCTACGAGCGCGAACCGTTCGTGCGCCCGCTCCTGCCCATCGTGCCGGTGGAGAGCCGCCGATGAACGAAGAGCAGCTCGTGCGCCGTGCGCGCGAGCTGTTCTCACCACGCATCGGCGACGATGCGGCGGTCGTGGACGTCGAGAAGGGCACGCAGGTCCTGACGACCGACATGCTCGTCGAGGACGTCGACTTTACGCGCGCCACTCCTCTGCGTTTCATCGTGCGCAAGAGCCTGGCCGTCAACCTGTCCGATCTGGCGGCCATGGGCGCCGCGCCTTTGTATGCGTTGCTCGCCCTGGCGCTTCCACCCTGGGCTCTCGACGGAGCCGATGAGATGCTCGTCGCGTATGCCGAGGCCGCGCGGCAGTATGGAATCGAGATCATCGGCGGCGATTTCTCCCGCGCCGAGAAGCTGACCATCTCCGTGACCGCCATCGGCCGGGTCGTGACGCGCCCATTGCTCCGCAGCGGCGCCGCGGCCGGCGATCGCATCTATCTCTCGCGTCCCATCGGAGGCAGCGGAGCCGGCTTCGCGCTCCTCGGAAAGGACGCCGTCTCGTACGAGCATCGTGAGTTCGTCGAGTCGGCGATTCGCCGGCATGTCGATCCCGAGCCGGAGCTCGCCCTCGGACAGGCGCTGGCGCAGATTCCGGAGATCACCGCCTGCATCGACGTCTCCGACGGCCTCTCCACGGATCTCCACCACCTCTGCGACGCCTCGGGATGCGGAGCGGAGATCGAGAAGGAGCGCATCCCGGTCTTCCAGGGATTGCAGAGCTACGGGGGCGCGCTCGGAATCAATGTCAGGAACGTCATCCTGCACGGCGGCGAGGAGTACGCGCTCCTGTTCACGTCATCACTGCGCGAGTCGGCCCTCAGCCAGCGCCTCGGCAGACCGGTCTACGCGATCGGAAGGATGACCCGCGAGAAGGGTGTGTTGTTGATCGAAGACAGCGTGGCGCAACCTCTCGCCGCCGGCGGATTCGATCACTTCGGGAGTTGAGCGTGACGGGCTTTTCATGGAAGGATGTTTCGAGGCTCAGAACGTGTGTCATCACGAGCGTCGTTCCAGCCCCAACAGGGGTGCCGCGGTCCGCGACCCCTCCAGGGTCGATTGCCGGTTGGCGCGAATCCGGGGGCGGCACGCCTTCGGCGCTTGCCCCCGG
>JBDTOZ010000410.1:0-2189 GCA_039932995.1 Acidobacteriota bacterium
CGGTGGACTCGAGTCTGTGGAGCACGCACACCGCTGATTGCACAAACTGCCCGATTCTTGCAAAGATGACCGGAGCAAATGTCTGACGATTTCGGGACGGTCAACCTCAAGCGCGGGGATCGGGTGCGCGAGATCGAGGTTTTGCGTCATCATCGCGAGTCGCTCGTGAAGATGCTCGCGGACGTCGATCAGCAGTTGCGTGAGCTCGAGCTGACTGCGCCTCATCCGCCCGAATCACCCTCCACGCATCCCGCTCTTCGGGGATACGACGAGCCGGAAGGGGCGGCCTCACGCCCGATCGTCAACACGACCCAGGACTACGACGACACGGGCGTGAACCCCGGTGGCGGGATGCGCATCGTGCTCATCCTGGGCGCGGCAGTGCTGGCTCTGGCTCTCATCGGCTGGCTGATCTGGCGCGCCAGCTCCCGGCAGGCGCCGGCCACCACCACCGCGGTCGTGGAGGAGTCGACCGCCGACGGCGCAACGTCCACCGCTCCCGGCACCGTCGTGGAGAGCGACACGGTCGCTCCCGCCGGCGCAAGCGGCTTGACGATCCGGCCGGCTTCGCAGGATTACGGTCTGGTGCGCAAGGGCACCCGGACCACCCGGCAGTACGAGATCACCAACAACACCGACGAGCCGATCTCCATCGTCCTCTCCCGCTCCGCGTGCCGTTGTCTGTATTACGAGCACGCGCCCGTGATCCCGCCCAAGGCCAAAGAGTCCGTGACGGTGACGGTCGACGGGGCCAAGGCCAAGGCCGGGACCCTGCGCGAGAACATCAAAGTCACGGCGAAGTCGAACACCGCGGTCGAAACGTCCTTCGACGTAATCGCTACCGTCCGGTGACATCCGCGGACATAGGTGACCGAACGGTCGTGTTCTAATGCGCGCCGTGAAGTCCCCCCTTCTCCTTCTGACGCTAATCGCAGTGTCTGCAAGCGTTTCCGCGCAAGAGAGCGCTCTCACGCTGGAGCGCGCGGTCACGCTCGCGCAGGCGCGAAACGAGCGCGCGGCCATCGCCGAGACGGAGGTCGAAGCAGCTCAGGCGCGCGTCGGTCTGGCACGCACGGCCTTCCTGCCGCGGGTGGACATCAACAGCAACTGGCGCAACGACTACAGCGATCCCACCGATCGCACCGTGGCCGCCTCCGCGCTGATCACGCAGCCGATCTTCGAGCCGCGGGCCTTCCCTCTGATCCGCGTGGCGCGCTTCGAGCGCGATGCGGCGCGGTTCACGGCCACGGAGAGCAAGCGCCTGCTCGGCTTCGACGCGGCCACGACGTTTCTGGCCACGCTCAGCTTCGAACAGGTCCAACTGGCCGCGCAGCGACGCCGCGACTTCGCGCAGACGAATCTCGACGATGTTCGCGCGCGATTCGAAGCAGGCCTGGTCAGCTCCAATGACGTCACACGTGCCGAGCTCGAACTGGCCACCGCGGTGCGCGGTGTGGCGCAGGCCACAGGCGACGTGCAGGCTTCGCGCGTCGAGTTGGAGACATTGCTGAAGTCGGACGTCGGTCCGCTTTCGCCGCCGGTGGCGCTGCTCGAATCCGCGGCCACGCCTCCCGTTCCCACGGCCACGGTGATCGGCGCGGCCCAACAGCGACGCAACGATCTCGCGGCCTCACGGGCCACCGTGGAAGCGCTGCGCGCCTTCGCCGAGGAGCCCCGCGCCGCATTCCTTCCCTCGGTCGGACTGCAGGCGCAGACCCGCAACATCAACGACGGCCCGATCACCAGTCGACAGAACGACGCCTTCGTCGGCCTCTCGCTGAACTGGCCGCTCCTCGACGGCGGCGTCCGCAAGGCCCAACGCGCCGAGCGCGAGGCCCGGGTGCGCGGGGCCGCGTTGCAGCTCGAAGCCTCGCTGCGCGACGTGGAGCGGGAGATGCGCAGCGCCGCCGTACAGCTCAGCACCGAACAGGCCGCGCTTCGCGAGGCCACCGCGGCCCTGCGCGCCGCCAACAAGAATGCCGACGAGACCAGCGTCCTTTATCGCGAAGGTCTGGCCAGCGCGCTCGAACTGGCCGATGCCACGCAGCGCCTCTTCGAAGCCGAGGTGGCCGAGGTGACGGCGCGTTATCGAATGGCCGTGGCGTATCTCTCGTTGCGGGAAGCGGAAGGGTTGGCGCCGGTGGAAGGAGAAGGACTGTGAAACGAGTCTTCGAGTCTTCGCGTCTTCG
>JBDTOZ010000411.1:0-4555 GCA_039932995.1 Acidobacteriota bacterium
GCCCGCGGCGAGGACGCCGCACAGCCAGCCGGCGAGACGCCGGCGTTCCTTGGTTTACGCCCTGTCTACGCGCGGGACAAACCTCGAGCCCGGGATAAACTCCGCGCCGCATGTGCGGGATCAACGCGATTTACGCGTACGCCGCGGGCGCCGCGCCGGTCGACTCGGGGGAATTGCTCCGCTCGCGCGAGTGCATGCGCTCGCGCGGTCCCGACGCCGCGGACTCGTGGATCTCGGACGATGGCCGGGTCGGCTTCGGCCATCGACGCCTGGCCATCATCGACCTCTCCCCTGGCGGCGCGCAACCGATGCGCCGCGGCCCGCTGTCGATCATCTTCAATGGCGAGATCTACAACTTCCGCGACCTCCGCGCGCGCCTGGAGGCGAAGGGCCGCTCGTTCACGTCGCACTCGGACACCGAAGTCCTGCTGGCGCTGTATGACGAGATGGGTGAGGCCATGCTGGGCGAGCTGCGGGGCATGTTCACCATCGCACTCTGGGACGGTGCCAAGCGACGCATGCTCCTGGCGCGCGACCCCTACGGCATCAAGCCGCTCTATTACGCGGACGACGGCGGCACGTTGCGTGTGGCCTCGCAGGTCAAGGCCCTCATCGGAGGCGGCCATGTGGACAAGCGCTTCGAGCCTGCCGCGGCGGCCGGCTTCTTCCTGCGCGGCACCGTGCCCGAGCCGTTCACGATGTATCGCGCCATCCGGGCACTGCCGGCCGGGTCGTTCACCTGGGTGGATGCGAACGGGGTGCGCGAGCCACGCGCCTACTTTTCCATCGCCGCCACCTTGCGGGACGCTGTGGACAGCGCGATCCGCGTCAACGACCGGGAACGCGAAGAGCTCGTCCACGACGCGGTCCTCGAATCGGTGCGCTACCACATGGTCGCGGACGTGCCGGTCGGAGCGTTCCTCTCCGCGGGCATCGACTCCAGCGCCATCGTGGCCTTCGCGCGCGAATCCGGCGCGACCGACCTGCAGACGATGACCCTCCGGTTCGAGGAGTACCGCGGGCGCGACAACGACGAGGCTCCGCTGGCTTCCGTGGTGGCGCGGCAGTACGGCGTCCGGCACACCATCCAGGAGCTCACCCGCGACGACTTTCGCGGGGAGCTGCCGCGCATCTTCGCGGCCATGGATCAACCCACCGTCGATGGCTTGAACAGTTACTTCATCAGCAAGGCTGCCGCCGAGCTGGGCCTGAAGGTGGCCATGTCGGGCGCCGGCGGCGACGAGCTGTTCGGCGGCTACACGTCGTTCCGCGACATTCCTCGCTGGATGCCGGTCACGTCCGTGCTCTCGCGCGTTCCGGGACTCGGCGAAGGGGTCTACCGTCTGAACAACGCCCTGGCGAAGCGCAGCCGCCACGTCAGTCCCAAGATGGGAGAGATCCTCCGTCACGGCGGCTCCTACGCCGGCGCCTACCTCGTCAAGCGCGGCCGTTTTCTCGCCTCGGAATTGCCCGCGATCCTGGGAACGGACCTGGCTCGCGAGGGATTGGAGCGCCTCGATCTCCTGGCCCTGCTCGAGCGCGCCGTCACCCCCGATCCGGGCACCCCCTACGCCCGGGTGGCGGCCCTCGAGTCGTCGCTCTATCTCCGCAATCAACTGCTGCGCGACATGGACTGGGCCAGCATGGCCCACTCCCTCGAAGTGCGCGTCCCGCTGGTCGATGCGCACCTGCTTCGCCGGCTCGCGCCGGCGCTGGTGACCCGCAGGGGACGCGGCAAAGCGATTCTCGCCAATGCGCCGCACCCACCACTCCCCGCCGAGATCCGCACGCGCCGCAAGACCGGCTTCACCCTCCCCATCCGCGAATGGCTGCAGCAGGAAGGACGCGTGGAGCTCGGCAAGCGAAGCTGGGCGCGCAAGGTGTACGAGGTGATGTTCGGGGGCAGTCTCGGATACTGGTAGTCGTCGTCTCGTCTGGTTTGCGTCTTCGCGTCTTCGGGTCGTCTGGTCGTCGAGTCTTCGAGTCGTCTGGTCGTCGGGCGGCAAAATCTCCGCATTGAAGACGGAGTCTCACAAGTCTCACAGTCTCGTGAAAACGGCAGTCAAAATGAAGCACCGTTTTGTAACCGCAATCGCCACGATGGTTTCGACGAGCAGGGCGGCGGCCGCGGTTCTGGGAACGTAAATGTTACTGTTCCCCAGTCGGCGGTAGGCACCCCGCACCCGGTAACGGGGCGGCGCTCTCTCATGCGTTTCGCGCGGGGTTGACCACCGACGCTAAACCGGCTCAAGGAAGGGTTATCGCCTGAAGTTAAAAGCGACGAACTCGGTGATCGCGATGTTGTACTTATAGGTGAACCGAGTGAAGGTCTTGGGTGGAACGCGCCTGTCGGTTCTTAGGCGGTATGGATAACGGTCCGTACCGCGAGCGATGATGAGCCAGCCGTCATCTTCGGTGACGTCGAAACCGTTCGCCCTGAGAACAGCGGTGAAGTGCTCTACTGTTATCCACTCCGTCATCCCGTGGACCCCGATTACCTACGAGGCCGCCTAGGCGGCCTCGTAGTAACGGATGGTCCCCTCCGCCTGTTCAGTGAAGTGCTTACTGACCTGGGAGTAGAGCCGAGTGAACTTTTCGTTGAACTCCATCAACACTTTGCTCGGCGCTGGCTTGAGTAGGTTATCGAGCGAGCCGAACTCATGAAGGTGCACGTCGATGGCTTTCTCTAGCCCGTCTTCGAAGCGTGCCGTGACATCCTCGACTGACTCACCGTCCGTCGCGTAGTCGATCTCAAGACACTGCGCGAACCAGTATCCCTCTTCCTCGGTGATCATCACCTTGAGGCTGAGTAGGGCCACGGCGTGGCTATCCCCGCCCTCGCATGAAGAGGAATTGTGGAGCGCGACAGCGCCGGTTTTGGTGGTTTTGACTGTGGTTGCCATCGCAGACCTCCTGCCTTAAATTGGAAGCGTACGCTACGACCGCGACCAAGCGGGAGTAGCCGTCACACTTCCGTGAAACTCAAAATAACTCAGAACCGATGCCAGAACTTCCCAGTCGACACCTCCACTCACTCGATGTCCCTTACCGAACATCGCGCCACAAACGAATACGCAAAAGCGTCTGAATTGTTGAGTTAGGTGCGAGGTTTGTCACCGACTAATTACCGCGTGACCCGTCTGGTTAGAAACCAAACCGCGATGGTAGATAACTCGCCCGCTTTCGCAATATATGCTCGTTGAGCACGTTTTTCAAGCTTCCCAAAATTATTCCCGAACAGCTAGCCGCATCGCGGTTTCGTTTGCTACATTCTGTTAGACGCGCGAGTACGAAAAACTTCTCCTCCAAAGAAGGAGTGTCACCGGAGAGTCACTTCCCTACCTTCCGGCATCTCTTCGTGCATGATCAGCATGTCGCGCACGGTGAACGCGTGATTCAGCCTTTACTTCTTCGGCTTCTTCTCGCGAGGCGCCGGGCAGGGGGCTTGCCGCTTATTTGAAAGTCGCGGAACAGCTCAGCCGGAGGAACTTCCAACGCCTCGGCGAGTCGGACGATGTTCCACAGCAGGGGTTGCGACGGCCGCGCTCCACGTCCGAGACGTAGTTGCGGTTCATACCGCCCAACTCAGACAGGCGCTCCTTCGACAGCTCGCGCTTCTCGCGCAGCTCCTTCAGCCGGGTGCCGAACGCGGCGAGCGCCTTCGCCTGCGCGGCCATGCTTTGAGTGTGGCGCTTTTCGTTGATTGACCTCCCGGTGATAAGTGTCAAATGCTAGTGGCAAAGAAAACCGCGCGACTCTCACGGCTAGCCGGCACGGCCGGCAGCGCTGGTTGGCATAGCCTTAGGTACGTACGGCAGCTCCGAGGCAAATGCTCCTATCGCGCAGACTCCTAGGCCAATTCATCCGAGACAATGACTTGGTCGAACCAGTCGCCGACGTGACCGGGATCAGTCGGCAGCATCTTCTGCGGCTGCGGAAGGGTGAGGCCGAACCGACCCCTCATGATCTCCATCGCTTGCCGTCGCCTCATCAAAGGGCGAAGGCGGGTCCGCATCACGGAGCTGTTCGATCTCGGGGCCGGGGAGCGATGGAGCCGGTTCGATACGTCGTCAACATGCCGCCGTTATTCATCGTGGTGACCGAGGCGGACGGAAGCGGTGGCTGCACATGCATCGGATTCTCGGCATGCGCGAGCTTCCGGACGGGGCGCTGATCGAGCTGGACGACGGAGACGTGATGAAGGTGACGGACAAGGCACTGGACATCGCCGCCTACCTGCAACGGCCGAACATCACGCTTTTCATCGAGGACGAGATCGCGGACGAGGAGTAGAGCGCGGGAGGCGGCGACTCTATGTGCAGCCTCCCGACTATGTGCAGGGGCGACTTTGTGTGCAAAGCCCCTCACAGCCTCACAGTCTCATTGGATCCTCGGCCGTCCCGATCTACCCCTATGAGACTCTGAGACTATGAACCTATGAGACTCGACGAATCGAAGACTCGAAGACTCGGCGACTAGAAGACTCGAAGACTCGAAAGACGCACGCGAAAGACGCGAAGACCCGAACACGCTATCGTTCCCCCGATGCAACGCG
>JBDTOZ010000412.1:0-14534 GCA_039932995.1 Acidobacteriota bacterium
CCGCGCGGGTCATCGAGATCGTGGAAGGCGATGTTGAGGGAAAGGACGAGCCGCTTTCCTTGCGGGATCACATCGACGAAGTTCGTCTCCGCCTTGTACGCGACATAGAGCTTCTTGAAGTCCTCGGTAACAACCGGGTCGAGTGCGAGCACCGCTTTCCGGAAGGCCTCGAATGTCTCCCGCATGGCACCTTCCAAGTGCGGATGATCGGCGATGGTGTACGTCGTCGTCGGTACCGCTTTTGGCTGATATGTCGCGAGCACGGCCGGATCGAGCTTCGGGCCACGCCAAACTGTCGCCGCCTTCTCCGCGAGCGTCGCTGCGCGCTGCCGAATGGTTTCCTCGGTCCATGCCGAGAGCTGGCCGAGCCCCTGGTTCAGGCGCACTGGGCTCTCGGCGAACCCACCGGCCATGTCGCGCTTCTCGGCAAACGGGCGGTCGCTGTACTCCGAGTTGTAGCCCGTCAGGGTGAGGTTGCCGAGCGTGTGCAGGTACATGTCCTGGACCCGCTCCCATTCCGGGCCGAGATCCTGTCGCCACTCGGTAGAAAGGTTCTTGTTCTGCGGCAGGATGTGCTCGATGGTGTAGTCATCGATGGCGAGGCGCTCCTTCCGGCCATCGTTCTCCAACCGGCGGAGAAAGTAGGAGCGACGTGGGAAGTTGTAGAGATCCCGCTGGCGAAGCTTGCGCATGAACTCTTCATCGTCCGGGAAGCGGCGGTACGACGGAAGCGAGAGAAAGTGCGCTTCCACACTTTCGAGGTATCGGTCTTTCTTCACCGCCTTTACAAACGTCGAGAAGGTCTTGTTGAGCGAGTTCGTCGGAATCGCGCACACTGCGCGGCGGAACACGTAAGCCTCAACGAACCGCGCTACCCCGAGGAAGTCCGCCTTCGAAAGCAACCCCGCGGACGTGTCGCGGTAGAGCTCAAGAAGGAATGGGTATGCGACATCCACCTTCATTTCGCGGATGTCTTGAAACACCTGCTTGAGCGCCGGGTCCTGTTCGGCGCCGAGGGCCATGTCGCAGTAGTAGCGGCTGTACTCCCGGATATCGGCGACGAGCGCCTCCGTCGTGGGGATCGCTCCGGAGCGCGCAAGCTCCCGGAATGCCTCGTAGACCTCACGGACATTCGGAATCTCGCCTGTCCGGACGGTTAAATAGTGACGCATGAACGCGTCGAATTGCGTCGCGTACGCTTCCTGGCCGAAGTCGACTTCCATGGGGCGCCAGTACTGCTCATAAAGGCGCGACTGCAGCTCCGGCTCAAGGCCCATGAGGATGAAGTTGCGGATGAGGTCCGCCTGGCTCAGCTCGCGCCCGGTCGAGTTGAGGCTCTCGAAGATGAGCTGCGGGTTGTCCTGATCGCGGCTGAGAGAGATATCCACGATGACGAGCTTCGCGAGACCCTCACAAATCTCTGGGAGGCGATCCTTCTCTTCCGAAAGCCATTGCTCGAAGAGCTTGAAGTTCTCAGCGATGCGAAGCGAGTGGTCCTTCGGCTGCGGCGCGTTGTCCAGCACGGCCACGAGCGATGCCTTGTCCGTCTGCGACAAAAGAAGCTTGTACTTGCGATCACCCGACTCCTCGGGGTTCAGGAGGTAATAGTTGCGGATCTTCCGCGCGGAGAAGCCATCCGCCGGCTCACCATCGCCCACGGCGCGCGCCAGCGCCTCGAGGACGAGCGTCACGGTCGTGAGGCGCTGCTGTCCGTCGATGACGAGGAGCGGAGACTGGCTCGATACACTGTAGAGGCCCTTTTCCACGTACACGATCGAGCCGACGAAGTGAGCTGACACATCAGCGCTTTCGCCCGCGCGAAGGATGTCGGCCCAAAGCTGGCGGCACTCCCGCTCCGTCCAGCTATAAGTCCGCTGGTAGATCGGGATGAGAAACTGCGGAGACTTCTTCAGGAAGCTAAGGAGCTTCGCTTCGGTCGCTTTCATATAGGTGGTTGGACCTCGTAATAAGCCCAGCTCACTGTCATTCTGCCAGTCGTGACAACGGAAGGAAAGACCGCAAATTAGTCGGTCGACCAAACCATTTACGGCCGGGCACGGCAGGACCTTGTAGCGTCGATCTTGCGCCACGCCTCGAATCGCGCTACGCGGCGCGCTTTAGCGTGATTAAACGCTTATGCCGAGGCCTGACCACTTCCGCCCGCCCCTGGTCGCCACGATGATCCACTGATCCCATCTCATCGAAAGGAGACCGTTCACGGCCATCACAACACCCCTCTCGCGAGCGGATGCGCCAAGCCTTGCGCATCCGCAACGTCTCTCCACACACAGGGTGGCGGCGATGAAGGCACCTCCGCAGACACCAATCCGTTCCGATTGACTTCTCTATTCAGCCGTGATTTCCTTCCGGCTCTCAGTCCGAAAATCCTATGAAGCGATTTTTCACCGTGGCGCTCCTTCTCTGCGGGACCGCCGCATCCGCACGCGAATTCGTCATTCCCGTCATCACGGGCACGGTCCCCGGTCGCATTTTCTCCACCACCGTTCAGGTGAAGAATCCCACCGCCGCCGATGTGCAGTGCACGTTCCTTTATGCTGGTCCGGAGCGCATCGGTAACCCGCTTCGCTCCGACGAAACGATCCGCGCTGGAAAGACGAAGGTCTACGTAGACTTCCTCTCCGAGATCGCCGCTGCCGGCACTGTCCGCGTCGCCTGTTCAGGCGACGTCGAGATCGTTATCCGTGTTCAGGATTCAATCGACGGCGGCCAAACCTTCAGCGAAGGCCGCGTGTACCGGCCCTTCGCAATTGCAAACCTGCTCGCACGCGGCCAGGAGCGCACCGTTCGCACGAGCGTCGATCTCGTTCTCGCAGAGATGAGTGGGAAACCCGTTCACGTCGAAGTCGTCGCGAAGGACTTCGGCGGTGTGCCATACGGCAAAAAGCCATACGACATCGCGCCGCACGCGCAGCGCGTCGTCAACCTCGCTACCGTACGCGACAAGTTGTCGGAAATGGACGTGACGATCACCGTCACCACCGGCGAAGGCAAGATTCTGGTAGGGAAGGAGTCTCGCGACCCGGCGCTCGCGAAAATCGCTCGCCACCCCACTGCTGCACGGCGGGCCGTGCAACTTGCCAGCAGGACAGCCGCCACAAATATCGGTCCATCGCTCACCGAGCAGCTGCTCATCTGCCCATTCAAAGCCGCGCCCTTCCGCGACCCTGCCACGGGGCTCTGCTTCATGCGCGATCGCTGGTACGACCCATCGACGGGAACGTTCCTTACTCCCGATCGCGCCGGTTATCGCGACTCTTCGAATCTCTACACCTTCGGCAAAGGCAATCCGGTCAACAACAGCGATCCGACCGGCATGTACATCGATGAGGCGGCGATTCTCAACTCGCCGCTCAGGAAGCGTTACACCGCATGGCGCGACGACTTCCTCAGTTCGCCTCTCGGGCGTCAAGCATGGGATCGCATCCATGCGCTCGCAGCCAGCCATTTCACGCTTCGCATGCAGCCTCTCAGCGGCTCGAATGCTGACGACACTGGCGCCGTTGCGGACCGCTTCTACGACGCTGCCGGCCACTTCACCACCGCATCCATCAGCTTCGGTCCCAAATTCGGCACGAGCCCGCCCGATGCAAACGAGCCATTGAACGTTCGCATGTATCCCCGCGCGTTCGATGTCGAGCGCACGGTACTCTTCAGCCGAAAGCGCTATCGCGTCTATTCGTTCGGCCACGAATTCGGGCACATCCTCTCCGGCTTCGACCCCACCACGTCCGCCGATGCTCAGGTCTTCTCAACGCTGAGCCCACAGCTTAATGCGGTCGGGCGGCAGATCCTGCCCCTTCTCAACAAGCAGCGCACGATTGGGCTCAGACCGCAAGAGCAGGCAATACTCGCGCAACTTCGACTCCAGCAACAGCAGCTAAGGACTACTCTTGATCCGCTGAAGTTAAGATCGGAACAATATGGCGACGCGATCGGCTACGAATTCTTCCGCTCATGGAACCTCCAGCAGCACCGCGTCTTCGCGCGGCCCAATCCCATTCCTCCGCCCGCTCTGCCGCCCGGTGCGCTGCCTCCTCCTTAGCGCTGCGTCGCTGGCGCTCGCGTTACTCTCCGGCTGTGTTTCGCTCAAGTCTGCCGCATGCGCGCATACCGCACCGACGTTCGACTCCGTCGTCTACACCGCGTCTGGTCCCTTCTGGTTTTCGCATGCCGTCATCACACGCGGTTATCACGGCTCCGGTATCGGCTCCGAGGAGTTGCTGACCGATCCGACCAAACCCGGCCTTGCTTTCCGCATGGTCACTCATCCCGCCGCTGATTGCACAATCAACGAACGCACTTGGCGCACCGATCGGCCCTCTAACTTTCGTCGCATCAGCGGGCGCGCCACTGTCGATACAAGAACCATGACCGTCGTGGTCGATTGCATCTGCCGCGTTGAACCAACCGATTACGAAGATCCGTACGGTTACTTCTCGCTCTTCCGATAGGTGCCACACTTCTTCACCGAGAGTCAGCTTGCTCAATAGAAATCCGCGCGAACGGTGTGACACGCCGATCCCCGGTGATGTACCAGAGAAAAATGTGAGTATCGAGCAAGAGACGCATTACTCCAAATCCCAGAGGACATCTTCAGGAAGCGGGTCGTCAAAGTCGTCTGGGACCAGGAACGCTCCCGCAGCCAGGCCGAATGGACGCGGCCGATGGGCACGTTCGACCGGTCGGATCTCCGCCACCGGTCGATCGTCGGAGGTCACCACCAAGGTTTCGCCGTCGAGGACGCGGTGGAGAATGCCTTCAGGATCTCGCTTGACCTCTTCTACGGTGACATTCATGCGAGCAGCTTTAGCGCACGGGTCGCGGAGTGTTCTGCGATCTCCCTTGAATCCTCCCATCCGATCCTCTGAATTTCGCCCTCTCTCGCGTGGATCACGGGCTTCCTCTGGTACCACGCTCGAGCCCGCCTTCATCACAAATTGTCTCTAGACGCGCCGCCTGCCCTCCGCCGATATTGCTGGCGTGAAAGGAGGCCCTATGGCCAAAAAGATTCGCTTGATGGGTTTGGTGGTGCTGTTGCTGGTGGGAGCGACGTCGCTCGTGGCGATGCCCGATCACGAGGTCTACACCGAGTTCTACACCGACGGCACGTACGCGGTCGAGTGCGGCTACCGGTGGGTGACCTGTCACGGGATCATCCGTGAGGGCTGTCAAAACACCGGGTACTCGGTGACCTACGACGGCGACGACTGCTGAGCATGACCGAGATCCTGGAAGTGCGCCCGCGAACGAGCCTCCTGCGGCCCCTCCTCGAAGGGGCGGTGGTGGTCGTGTTCGTGCTCCTGATCTGGAACAACTACTCGCTGCGACGGCAGGCGCACGCCGTCGCAGTCCCCTCCGTGCGCGAGCACGGATTCGTGCCGCGCGATGCCGTTCGCTCCATCCCCACCCTCGACCTGGACGGGAAACCGGGGACCTGGAATCTGCAGTCGGGCCGGCACGTCCTGGCCATCGTCGATCCCCGTTGCGACTCCTGCCGCGCCCTGATCGCCACCCTGCCCGGGCACGGGGATGGACAGTTGTACGTGCTCTCGGTCGCCCCACCCGCCGACACCCGGGCCATGGCCCAGCAGGCCGGCCTCACCGCCGCCACCCGCAGCCTCGGCACTCCTCTCCCCCGCGACCTCGAGTCCCAACTCCAGATCTACCCGCAACTCCTCATCGTCGACCAGGGCAAAGTCGTCCGCACATGCGCGTCGATCGCGGAGTGCGCGCCGTAGGCCGGGTCGCGAACGGCAGTTGCGAGTTGGTCATCCCATCGTCATCCTGGGTCCGTGAAAGCAACCGTCTCCATTCCCGACCCCGTCTTCAAGGCGGCGGATGATCTCGCGCGCCGCATGGGCGTTTCGCGCAGCCGTCTCTACAGTGTTGCCCTGCAGCGGTTCGTGCAGGACCATGACGAAGAAGCCATGACCGCCAAGCTCGACGAGGTCTACGCCCAGGAGTCGTCCGCTCTCGATCCGGTCTTCCAGAGCATTCAGACTCGATCCCTCGAGACATCTCACAGATCATCACGGCCGACCGCACCTTCCTCAGACAACGAATCGGTCGGATAGGTCCGGACGCGATGGCAAGAGTCGAACGGGACTTCGGCTCGTTCTTCGCCTGACCTAGGCAGAGCGCTCGCGCAGAAAAGGCGCGGGCAGGATGCCCGCGCCCCATTTGCTGCGCCTACTGCCCGGAGGCGATGGCCTGCGGTGGGTGGCGGGGGGGCTGGACGACTTTGTTGTAGCCGTAGCGATCCTGGCCGCGCAGGAGGACCACGCCCCACTTGTCGAGGGCCCAGGTCTCTTCGAGATGCATGGCGTAGTGCTGCGACTGGTCGCGATAGATCTTCGTGCTGGGAAGCACGGCCCGGAAGTTCACGCCCAGGCGGCGCTTGTTCGAGCGGTTGCCGGGTGAGCCGTGGATGGTGCGCTCGGAGAAGATGATGAACTGGCCGGCCTTCAGCTCCATCGGCGCGACCTCGGCGTCCGTGAAACGGTCCAGCTCAAAGTGCGCGGCGTAGAAGCCGTCCTTTCCATTCAACGTCAGCGTGCGCGTGCGCCCGCGGTGCGTGCCGGGGAGGAACTGCATGCAGCCATTCTCCACGGTCGCTTCATCGACGGCGATCCAGACGGTGAGCTGGAACAGATGATCGATGTCCTCCGGCTCAAGCACGGGACGCTGATAGTCCTCGAGCATGTAGGTCGTGGCCTGGTGCCAGGTGATCGGCGGGGCGCCCGGCATCTGGTTGAAGACCTGCGAGCGCCAGACGATCATGTCCGGGCCGAGGAGTTGTGCCAGCCGGTCCACGATGGCCGGATTGGAGAAGAGGTCGAAGAGCTCGGGCATGTCCAGATGGCGATCGCGCACGGTCTTTCGACCAAAGGCCTTCGACTCGTGCTCCAGTTCATCGTCGAGCATGCGCGAGAACTCGCGCATCTCCGCCTCCGAGATGGCCGTATACGGACCTCCCACTCCCCGTTCGTAAAAGCGCCGGATCTCCTCCTCGGACATCCGGTTCTTCTCATCCACCGGCTCCGCGCGCGGCTGGAACGTGGGCGGATCCTCGAGCACGCACGGCTGGTCGATGTAGGCACGCGAGCCGAACGAGCTGACGTACACCCACATCATGCGCAGACTCCAGAACTGAACGAAGTTCCGCAGCCCCTTCGGCAGCAGTGACGGAGGAAGGTGCAGCACTTTGTAGGGCATGAGCGCCGCCAGCGTCGCGACGCGCGCGAACTGCTTGATGGCTTTGCGGATTCGTTTCTTCAGGGTCACGATTCCCTCCTTCTCGCAAGTGATGCGAAGGCGCGGACGAAAGACACTTTATGGGGCGGGAGGCGTGCTAGTTTATCCGGAATGCGTCCCTTCCGCCAGTCAGGAGCTCTCCCGGAAGAAGTGCGTCCATCACGCCTGCTTTTGATGGCGGCAGAGAGCGTGGAGCAACTGCGCGAGGCCGTGGCGAAGGGCCAGTCCGGAGGCCGCGGACCTTATCGCGCGGCGGTGGTCGGCGCGGACGAGGACAAGCTGCTCGCGAACCTGGCCACCGTGGACCGCCATCTCCAACGGACGGATCGCAAGTTGCGCGCGCCCGCAGGCGCTTACTTCGGACAGGCGTCCGTCGATCCGGGGCCCATCGCGCTGCTGTTCCCGGGACAGGGCTCGCAACACCCGGGGATGCTGGCGGAACTGTGCGTGGCCTTTCCTTCGATGCGTGCCTGGTTCGAGGGTCTCGATGCCGCGGTCGCGGACCTCACCGACGTGCCGCCCTCCGCTCTGGCGTTCCCCCCTCCCGATCTCAGCGACGAAGAGCGCCGCGCGATCGAGGCCCAACTGCTGACGATGGAAGGCGGCGCGCAGCTCGGCTTCATCGCCGGACTGGCGCTGCACGAATTGCTCGGGGAGCTCGGCATCCGCGGCCAGGCCATGCTCGGTCACAGCAACGGAGAGCACGCGGCCCTGGTCACCTCGGGAACGTTCGTCTACGCCAGCCGCGCCAAGATCTACAAGGCGGCGCACGACGGCATGCTGGCCGCGCGACGGCTCCCTCCGCCGCTGGAGCCGGAGAGCAGCGTGGCCGTGAGCGCTTGCTCGCGCACCTTCCTGGCCGAGCTCATCGCGTCGATGGCCGGCTCGCTCTTTCTGGCCATGGACAACTCGCCGAGCCAGGTGGTGCTCTCCGGCCGCGCCGCCGCCGTCGATCGCGCCATCGAGCAGATCTCGATGCATGGCGGCATCTGCGTGCGACTGCCGTACCCCTACGCCTATCACACGCCCCTCTTCGACGGCTGGCGACGCACGCTGGACGGCATGTATCACGAGGCCGCCGTGGCCGCGGAGCACACGCCGGTCTACTCCTGCGCCACCGCCGCGCCGTTCCCCGCGGATGTTGCCGCGGTCCGCGAGCTGGCGGCACGCCAGTGGACGACGGTGGTCCGCTTCGGCGACACGATCGAGCGCATGTACGCCGACGGCTACCGCACGTTCGTGGAGGTCGGTCCCGGAAGCAAGCTCACCGGCCTGGTCGACGACGTGCTCCGCAAGCGCCCGCACGTCGCGGTCTCGGCCTGCAGCTCCCTGCGCCCCGACTTCGAGCAACTCCATCACCTGGCCGCGGAGCTGTTCATCGCCGGGTATGAGATCGATGAAGCGCGCTTCGCGCTAACCAACGACACGTCCTTGTGGAGCGGTGAGCTTCCGGCAGAGAAGTCTCCGTTGCACGCGCTCTCAGACGAAGCGCCAGTGCCCGGCGGGCTGAAGTCCACTGCTCCACTGGGATCCAACGTCGTGGCCGCGCTCGCACTCCAGCATTTCACCTTGATGCAGGAGTTCCTCGCCGGACAGGAACGGATCTTCGCGCTCCTCGGCGCGGCGCTGGAGCCGGGCGCTGGCGCGGCGGAGAGAGTCTGCTGCCCCTTCCTCCGGCCGGACCGTCGCGGCGACGGAGTCCGGCTCGATTTCGAGCGCCGCTTCGACCTGACGCGCACCGATCCGATCCTGCGCGATCACAGCCTCGGCTCCGCGCTGCCGGTGATCCCCTTCACCTTGAGCATGGAGCTCGTGGCCGAGGCGTGCCGGCACCTCTTCGGCCACCGCGGCGTGGTCACCTCGATGAGCGACGCGCGCGCCTACCGCTGGCTCGCACTGGACGAGGAAACGCTGCGCATGCGCATCGTGGCGGAGGCGCCCGCGCCCGGCAGCGCGCACGTGCAACTCTTCGAGCTTGCCGGCGACGGCCGCCAGCACCTGGCCTTCGAAGCGCTGGTGGAAGTGAGCGAACGATATGAGGAAGCGCCCGCGAGCTACGACACGCGCCCCACGCGCCCCACGGACTGGACCGCCGCGCGCTTCTACTCCGACTACGCCTTCCACGGTCCGTCCTTCCAGGGCATTCGCGAGGTTCAGCGCATCGAAGGCGACGCCATCGAAGCGACCCTCGTGGTCACGGATCTCGCGTCGTATCTCGACGCCGGCACGCTCGCCCTCGATCCCGCGCTGCTCGACTGCGCCGGACAATTGGTCGGGCTCTGGCTGCTCGAGCGCGGACATCGGCACTTCGGCATCTTCCCGTTCCGCCTGCGCGAGTTTCACCAGCATCGCGCCACTCCGCCGGCCGGCTCCATCATCCATGCGCGGGCCACCGTGCAGTGGGACGAGCGGGGCGCGACCGAGGCAGAGATCGTCTTCCTCGACGAGCGCGGCGAGGTGCTCTATCAACTGCGGGGCTTCGAACAACGCTACCTCGCGTTTCCGCAGGCGTTCGCCTCGTTCGTGCTGGGTGCGCAACGCCATCAAGGCTCGCTTTCCCGCGCGGTCCATGGGAACGGCGTGCGCCGCGTCCTCGACGATCTGCCGTCCGGGTTTCTCGAAGAGAGTTGGGGCATCTGGAGCCGGGCGCTGGCGCATCTGTTCCTCGATCGGGACGAACTGCGCCAGTGGTACAGTCTGCCGCACCGTGAACAAGCAAGGGATTGGTTGCTGATTCGCGTCATCGCCAAGGAGGCGATGCGCGAACTGGCCGCGGAGGAGCACCATCTCGAGCTCGCTCCCACCGCGGTCCACGTGGTCGAGGAAGGGAGCGGCGAAATGCGCATCCGTTGCGCGGAGCTCGAGGCCCGCGGCCCGATGCCGCGACTGCGCATCGAGCGCCATGAACATGGTCTGGCGCTCACACACATCGTTTGAGAGGGAGAGACGGAATGGCAGCGAGCCGTGATGACGTGTGGAAGACGATCCTGGCTGTGATCGACGACCTGGAAAAGGACGGGCTCGACTCGCGCGAGCTCGGTACGCAATCGCGGCTGGCCGAGGATCTGGGGTTGTCGTCGGTGGACTCGATCCACCTGGCCATCTCGCTCGAAGACGCGTTCCGGCAGCAACTGGCCATCGAGACGCTGGTCATCCAGAACGGCAACTACGTCTCCGGCCTGACCCTGGGCGCTCTGCACGACCACATCTGCCAGAGACTGCGCGCCAGTGCCTGAAGGAGCGCTCGGCCGTCGCGTGGCGATGATCGGCAGCGGATCGCGCGGCGATCTGCAGACCCTGGTCGCGTTGGGCAAAGGCCTGGCAGCCGCGGGACATGACGTGACCGTGGCCACGCATCGCTCGTTCGAATCATTGGTGTCGGCGAACGGCCTGGCCTTCCGCCGCCTCAGCGGCGATTCCGAGCAGTTCTTCAAAGGGATCGGCGGAATCACGCTGCGCGAGAAGTGGCGCAATCCCCTATCCCCCATTCGATTCGCGAACCGCTTCCTCGGCCCGTTCATGGACCGTCTCTTCACCGAGTCGCTGGAGGTCTCCCGCGACGCCGATGCTGTGCTGTACTGGCCCTTCCTCCGCATCGGTCCGACCCTCGAGGAGACGGTGAAGGTGCCCTGCTTCGCCGTCGCACACTACCCGATGCCGTACCTCACCACCGGCGACTTCCCGAACGCGTTCTTCAGTCCATGGCCGCGTCTGGAGCGCTCGCGCTTCTACAACCGCTTCACCTACGCGGCGGCCCGTCCTTTCTTCTGGCGTCTGGTGCGTGAGCAGCTCCAACGCTGGCGGCAGTCGCTGGGACTGAAGCCTCTGTCGACCGGCGAGGAAGCGCAGCGCGTCCGCCGGATTCCGCACCTGCTCGGCTTCAGCCAGTCCGTGTTGCCCCGCCCGAAAGACTGGCCGCGCGATACGCACGCCACCGGCTACTGGTTCCTCGACGCCGGCGCCACGGAGTCGATGCCGCCCGCCCTCGAGGCATTTCTGGCCGGGGGACCGGCCCCGGTCTGCATCGGGTTCGGCAGCATGACCGGGCGCAAGCCCGTGGAGCTCACCGAGCTCGCGCTGGAGGCGCTTCGGCTGGCGGGCATGCGCGGCGTGCTGCTCACCGGGTGGGGTGGACTGCAAGGCGTGGAGCTGCCCGACTCCGTGTTCGCCACCGACGCGGTCTCGCACGACCTGCTCTACCCGCACATGAGCGCGGTCGTGCATCACGGCGGGTCGGGCACGACCGCCGCCGCCGTTCGCGCGGGCGTGCCGCAGATCATCACCCCCTTCGGATTCGACCAGGCCCTGTGGGGGCGCCGCATCACGCACCTCGGGATCGGCCCCGCTCTCATTCCGCACACCGCGCTCACCGCCGAACGGCTGGCCACCGCGATCCGAGAAGTCACGACCAGCGACTCGATGCGCACGCGTGCCGCGGAGCTGGGCCGGCGCGTGCGCGAGGAAGACGGCGTGGCCCGGGCCATCGAACTGCTCAACGACTACGCCGCGCGGGGAATCGCATGAAGCCGCGGGTCCTCCTCTATTGCCACAACGTGCTGGGCTTCGGGCACATCGTCCGCTCGATGCGCATCGCCTCACAACTGGCCGGCCGCGCGGAGGTCCGCCTCATCACCGGCTGCCGGTTTCTCGAGCACCTTCGCGTACCGCCGGAGGTCGAGGTGGTGCTGCTTCCCGCGTTGCGCGCGGAAGCGGATGGACGGTTGAGCGCGGTGGACGGCGGCTTTCTCGGATCAGCGCTGCGCAAGCGGGGGAAAATCATCGCGGAGCAGGTGCGCCACTGGAAGCCGCACGTGCTGCTCGTCGATCACAATCCGCTCGGCCTCATGGGCGAGCTCGTGGAGACGCTCGACGGCGTGCGGAAGGAGGGGCTGCAGACGCGGCTCGTCTGGGGCATCCGCGACATCTGGTCGTCGCCTGAATATCTTCGGAACATGCTCGCGCAGTATGCCGGCGACCCGGAGGCGATGAAGCGCCGTCTGCTCCAGTATCACAGCGCCATCGCCTACACGGACGAAACCTGGCTGCAGACTCTCGAGCACTACGACCGCGGTCTGCTGCCCGCGCGCACGGCCTCGGTCGGCTTCGTCACCGAGCCGGTGCCGGCCTCACAGCCCGTGCACGGCGCGCCGCTGGTGACCGTGCTCTCGGGTGGGGGCGAGGGGGCGGAGCGTCTGACCTCGCTCGTCCTCGAAGCGGTTCGTGACGAACCGTTTCGGCTGCGTTTCGTCGTCGGACCGTTTGCTTCGGCGGACGCGGTCCGCGCGCAAACGGAGCACGATCCCGGCATCGAAGTGTGGCCCGAAGGGACGGTGGAGGAAGCCATCGCGGACGCGTCGCTCGTCGTCTCGCGCACCGGCTACAACACCGCTTACACCGTCGTGCAATCGGACCTGCCCGTCACCTTCGTGCCGCTCAGCGGCGGCAACGAAGAGCAGGCCATGCGTGCCGCGCGGCTGGCCGAGCTCGATCGCGTGGAGTCAATCGACGATCGCGATGAGAACGCCGCGAAGAGGCTTCGCGAGAGCATCCGCCGCGGGCTGGCCTCCGAGCGGCGCGCACGGCAACTTCCGTTCTCGACCGAGGGCGCGCAGCGCGCCGCGGAGTGGATCCTGACCGCGGCGGCCGAGGTGGACGCGTGAAGCGCGTGCTCTTTGCTGCCGACGATTTCGGGATGACCGCCGGCGTCAGCGCGGGCATCGTCGAATCGATCCGCAACGGCGTCGTCGGCGCGACCACGGCCATGGTCTGCGTCGACGGAGCGGAAGCGCACATCGCCCGGTTTGCGCCGGAGATCCCCGGCCGCATCGGCGCGCATCTCCAACTCACCGACGGCGTCCCGCGCGCGAATCCCGCCAAGGTGCGCAGCCTTCTCGGCGAAGACGGACGCTTTCCGCGCAAGGCGCATCAGATGCGGCTGGTCCGCTCCTGGGAAGTGGAACGCGAGTGGCGCGCCCAACTGGCCGTGCTCGCGGAGCTGGGAATCACGCCCACGCACCTCGACTCGCACCATCACGCACACCGCCAGCCGGGCGCGTTTCAGGCCTACCGCGAGCTCGCCAGGGAAATGAAGATCCCCGCGCGCGGCGCGGTCATGCAGGAGATCACCGACGGCCTGCGTGCGCACGGCGTCGTCTGCGCGGACGTGTTCGTCCAGCATTGGTCCGACGCGGAGCCGACGATGGAACGCCTGCTGGCCTGCATCGCCGAGAGCGGCGACCGCTGTCCCGAAGGCGGAATCGTGGAAGTGATGTGTCACCCCGCGTTGCTCGATGACGAACTGCGCAGCCGCTCGACGTACGCGGCGGAGCGCGAGGCCGAACTGCGCGTCCTGACCTCCGCCGCGTTGCCCAGCCGGCTGAACGACCTCGGCTACGACGTGATCACCATCGAGGCACTGCGCTGAATGGCCTTCTTCCGCAACACCACGTTCGACACCGAGCCGCTGGTCATCCACGGCCAGGGCGACGACTTCACGAAACCGTTCTTCGCCGAAGTCCGCGACGCCTTCTTCGCAACACCCGCTAAAGAGCTGATCAATAGCGCGAGCCTGCGCCCTGAACTGACCATCCTCACCTGGAACAGCCGCGAGACGCCCGGCCTGCTCGAGCGCAGCCTCGACCACCTCGGCCTCCCCTACATCGTCAAGGGCCGCGGCATCGCCGACTGGAGCAACAGCCGCGACAAACCGCGCCTGACCGTCGAGGCCTTACACGAGATCGACACGCCCTACGTCCTGGCCGTCGATTCCTTCGATGCCTTCGTCGCCGGCGATCCGCTCCGCCTCATCGCCGACTTCGAAACGCACTTCGAGGCGGACCTGGTCTTCAACGGCGGCAAGGTCAACTGGCCGAACGTCGCGGAGTTCAAACGCTTCGAGGAAGGACTGCCAGGCGCGCAGGAGAGCGAGTTTCGCTACCTCAACGGCGGCGCCTGGATCGGACGCCTGGATTTCTGCCGCCGCTTCTTCGCCGAGGCCTGCGCTACCGCCCCGGTGGCCATCCATCCCGAGTCGGAACAGGGCATCCTCAAACAACTCCTGCCGCGTCACGTGCCGCGCGTACAGATCGACTACCGCTGCCGGATGTTTCAGACCCTCGGCTACGTCTTTCAGCGCAACTTCCAGCTCCGCAGCGCGGAGCGGAGTTGCTGAAAGTTCATCCGCCGCAGCGCGAACGGATCGCCGTCGTCCGCGACGGAGCCGCGGATGGTCGTCAGCGCGCACGGGTAACCGGCCCGCT
>JBDTOZ010000413.1:0-6097 GCA_039932995.1 Acidobacteriota bacterium
GTTCGACGCGCCTTCGCGCGTCACCGGTGGACTCAAGTCCACCGCTCCACTGGAGCCCCAAGCCTGCGCCCTGCCGTTCTACAATGCGCGCCCAATGGCCGCGTACAAAACTCTCCGTGTCGAGTTGAGTGATGGAGTGCTCACCGTCACCCTCGATCGCCCCGAAGTCCACAACGCTTTCAACGAAAACCTCATCAGTGAGGCCAGCGATCTCTTCTCGAACCTGGACACTGAGGCCACGCGCGTGGTCGTCCTGAAGGGGACGGGCCGGAACTTCTGCGCCGGCGCGGACCTGAACTGGATGTCGCGGATGGTCTCGTTCACGCGTGAGGAGAACATCCGCGACTCCTCGAAGCTGGCCCGGATGTACGCGCTCATGAACGAGTGCCCGGTGCCGATCATCGGACGCATCCAGGGCGCGGCCATCGGCGGAGGGGTGGGACTGGTGGCGGTTTGCGACGTGGCCATCACCACTTCGACGACGCAGTTCGGCCTGTCCGAGGTGAAGCTGGGCATCCTGCCGGCGGTCATCTCGCCGTACGTCATCGCCAAGATCGGCGAGACGCACGCCCGCGCGCTCTTCCTGACCGGGGAGCGCTTCGACGCCGCGCGGGCCATGCACATCGGCCTGGTGCACCGCGTCGTGGAGACCGAGGCCGAGCTCGATGCCGCGGTCTATGAGACGGTGACTCAGCTCAAGACTTCGGGCCCCGAGGCCGTGCGCGCTTGCAAGAAACTGATCGCGTACGTCGCGTCGCACGAGCTCGCCGACTCCATCCCGTACACGATCGAGGCGATCGCGGAGCGGCGCGTGTCGGACGAGGGGCAGGAAGGGATGCAGTCGTTCCTCAACAAGGGGCTGGCCAGTTGGATCTCCAAGAACTAAAGCCTCTTCAAAAGATCGTGGTGCCCAACCGCGGCGAGATCGCGGTGCGCATCGCCCGGGCCTGTCGTGAGATGGGCATCGTCTCCGTGCTCGCCCATGCCGAAGACGACGACATCGGATTCACCGGACGGTTCTTCGACGAGACGGTCTCCCTCGGCAAAGGCGACGCGCGCGAGACCTATCTGCACGTCGGAAAAGTCATCGACGCCGCGCGTGCCACCGGTGCCGACGCACTGCATCCAGGTTACGGTTTTCTCTCCGAGCGGGCCGAGCTCTCCGCGGCTTGCGAGGAGGCGGGGATCGTCTTCATTGGACCGAAGGCGTCCTCCATCGCGGCCATGGGCTCGAAGGCGGAGTCGCGCCGGCTCATGCAATCCCTCGGCGTTCCGGTCGTTCCCGGCTACGACGGCGAAGATCAGTCGCTGGAGACGCTGACCCGGGAGGCGGCGGGCATCGGCTTCCCCTTGCTCGTGAAAGCCTCCGCGGGTGGGGGTGGCAAGGGGATGAAGATCGTCCGCGCGCGCGAGGAGCTGCAGCCGGCCATCGAGTCCGCGGCACGTGAGGCGAAGAAAGCGTTCGGCGACGATCGTCTGCTGCTGGAGCGCTACATCGAAGAGCCGCGACACGTCGAATTCCAGGTCTTCGGGGATGGACGCGGAGAGGTCCTGCATCTCTTCGAGCGCGACTGCTCGATCCAGCGGCGGCATCAGAAAGTCATCGAGGAATCTCCCGCGCCGCGATACCCCGAGGAACTGCGGGCGCGCATGGCCAAAGCGGCGGTTGCCGCGGCGGCGGGAGTCGATTACCGGAACGCGGGAACGGTGGAGTTCATCGTCACGCCGGACGGAGAGTTCTACTTTCTGGAGATGAACACCCGCCTGCAGGTCGAGCATCCGGTGACGGAGCTGGTGACGGGAGTGGACCTCGTGCGGGCCCAGATCGACGTCGCCTCCGGCCGGCCGTTGCCGTGGACGCAGGCGCAGCTCGCGCAACGCGGTCATGCCATCGAAGTGCGCATCTATGCAGAGGATCCGGACAACCGCTTCCTGCCGCAGAGCGGCACCATTGCCGTGTATCGGGAACCGGGCGGTCCGGGGGTGCGGGTGGATGCGGGCGTCACACGCGGCAGCGAGATCAGCATCCGCTTCGACCCGATGCTGGCCAAGTTGATCTGCTACGCCGCCGATCGCGAGAGCTGCATCGACCGCATGAGCCGCGCCCTTCGCGACTATGTCATTCTCGGCACGAGGACCAACACCTCATGGTTGCGTCGCGTCATCACGCATCCCGCCTTCCGGGACGGCCGCGTGAGCACGCGCTTCCTGCAGGATCACGAGGCCGAGTTGCAGCCGCGTGTGCCGGACGCCGTCCCGGACATCGCCGCCGCGCTGGCCTCCCTTCCGCGTCGCGCGCCGGCCACGGCGCAGGCGCGGGTGGCGTCCGTGTGGGAGCTCGTGGGCAGGCGGTGATTTTGAGCTGATTTTGAAGGGACGGTCTCAGCGGCTGACGTGGTTCAGCCGCCCCACATGGTGGCCAGCTCTTCGCTGGTGCCGTTGAACCGCGAGCGGTCGACGGCTCCGGTGACGCCGTCGACGGTGCCGCTCTCGGTGTATTGCCAGAGCGACCAGCTCGCCCAGACCTGCGCGGGAATCCCGGCCGGTTCGGCAAGAGAGTTGTACTCGGCCACCCACAGTGGACAGGCGGCCAGCGTCGGATGCGTGGCGTTGCCAATGCTCGTGAAGAGCAACGACTTGCCGCCGTAGACCATCGGCGCGCGGCCGGTGGCCTTCTGCACTGTCTCGATCCAGCCGAAGAGATGGTCGAGGGACATGGTCGTGCCGGAGGGATTGGGCTCGAAGTCGATCACGCAGAGCGTCTGCGGTCCCGGCTTCACCGTGTCGAGAAAGAACTCCGCCTGCGCGCTTCCCTCGGCGTCGCCGGTGCCGAAGTGATAGGCGCCCCACAGCAGCCCCGCGGCGGGTGCCGCCGAAGAGGCCGCGGCGAACGTGGAATCGACCGAAGTCGTTCCTTGCGTGGCCTTGTGAATCACGCCGAGGATTCCGGCGGTTTTGATGGTCGTCCAGTCCGGCCAGCCGTTGAAGTGGCTGATGTCGATGACCGCGTCGATCATGATCGTTTATCTCCCCAGTGATTCCGGTGCGCGCACTCTCCCCGCGATCCCGCAGAGAATGAGTAAGGTGACGATGTAGGGCACCGCGAGAAGCAGATGATACGGCACCCCGCGCGCGGTGGCCTGCAGCGCGTACTGCAGGGCCGCGGCCACTCCGAAAATCGCCGTGCCCACGATCGCTCCCTTCACTTTCCAGCGTCCGAAGATGACGATCGAGAGGGCGATGAAGCCGCGACCCGCGGTCATGTTCTCCGCGAATCCGTTCGACAGAGCGAGCGCGAGATAGGCTCCGGCGGCGCCGGCCAGGAGGGCCTCGATCGCCAGAGCGGTCATGCGGTAGCGCCCAACCGCCGCGCCCAGCACCTCCGGATTCTCGCCGCAGGCACGCAGTCTCAATCCGAACGATGTGCTCCAGAGCAGAACCGCAAGCGCCGCGGGAAGCACGATCCAGACAAACGGCAGGAGCGCATTGCCGCGGAGCTGCGGCACCGCCTGCACGAAGATCGCGCTGTCCTGCAGCTCGCGATAGACGAAGCTCGTGGCGCCGGCGGCGAACAGGTTCACGGCCGTGCCGGTGACGATCTGATCGGCGTGCAGACCGATCACGAAGGATCCGAACAGCAGCGCCACCAGCATCGCGCCGGCGATGCCGCCCGCGAAGCCGACGGCCAGACTTCCGGAGAGCTGCGCCACCAGCACGGCCGTCATCGCGGCCACGAGCATCATCCCCTCGAGGCCGAGGTTGATCATGCCGCTGCGCTGCACGACGAGCTCTCCCAGCACCGCCAGCAGCAGGGGAGTGGCGGCCACGATGGCCAGCGGCAGAACGTCAGCGACGAGCGCGAACATGTTCGATTCCGATCAGGATGAGGATGACCACGGCCTGGCCGAACGTGGCCACGGCTGAGGAGATATTGGCGGTGCGTTGCAACTCCCCCGCACCGGTGATCAGCGCGCCGAAGAAGAGCGAAGAGAGGATCGTGGCCAGCGGATGCAGTTGCGCGAGCAGCGCCACGGCGATGCCCGAGTAGCCGTAACCCGAGGCGAAGCGCTCGAAGAGACGGCCGGTGACGCCGAGGAGCTCGATGCCTCCGGCCAGTCCGGCCGCCGCGCCGGAGAAGGCCATGGCCCGCGCCAGTTGAGAGCGCACGTCGATCCCCGCCCAGCGCGCGGCTGCGTTGTTGAAGCCGGTGGCGCGAAGACGGAGGCCTTCCCGTGTGCGATACAGCAGCCACCACGCGGCCACGCTGGCCAGGAGGGCCAGGAGCACGCCTGCGTGCAGGCCACTCCATCGCGGGAGTGACGCCTGCGCGAGGTCGGTCTGCGGATACTGCGCGGCGCGCTCGCGCAGGGGTCCGTTCACGCACCAGCCCAGCAGGTGGAGGGCCGTGAAGTTCAAGAGAATCGTGGTCAACACTTCGGGAGCGTTTCGCCAGAGGCGCATGAGCGTGGCCAGCGATGCCCAGGCCGCGCCCGCGAGCATCGAGGCCAGGAGCGAGGCCGCCACGCCCCAACGGGAGGCCAGCAGTCCCGCGATCGCGCCGGCGATGAATTGCCCTTCGCCGCCGATGTTCCACACTCCCGCGCGAAAGGCGATCACCACCGAGAGACCGGTGAGCAGCAGCGGCACCGATTTCAGAATCGTGTTCTGCAGGGCGAAAGGGGAGCCCACCGAACCGCCGATGAGGATCCCCAGCAGCGCGCGTGGGGAGTGCCCGAAGGCCGCGCCGGAAAGGGCCAGCAGCAGGACGGCCAGCAGCGCCGCGGCGAGAGCGACCAGGAGCCGTTTCACGACACCCCTGCCATCAGCCCGGCCAGGCGGGGGGAGGCCTCCGACGGGGTCATGCGCTCCGAGAGCGTGCCGCGGTAGATCACCTGAATGATGTCCGCGAGCGCGAACGCTTCGTCGAGATCGGAGGTGAAGAGGAGGATGGCCGCACCGCCGGAAGCGGCCGCGGTCAGGCGCTCGTGGACGAAACGGGTCGCCTCCAGGTCCAGCCCGCGCGTGGGCTCTGCGGCCACGATCACGCGCGGCCGGGCCCCGAGCTCGCGCGCCAGAACGACTTTCTGCTGATTGCCTCCGGAGAGGTCACCGGCTCGTTGTCCGGGGCCGGATGCGCGGATCGAGAACAGTTCGATCATCTCCTCGGGATGGCCGACCCCTTTCAGCGCGAGATTCTCGGCGATGGACATCTGCGCGATCACGCCATCCCGCGTCCGGTCCTCGGGGATGTGCGCAGCGGCAGGAAACGCATCGCGCAGCCGCTCCGCCAGCTCCGCCTGTCCATTTCCGGCCACGCCGACGATGGCCACGATCTCCCCTTCGTGAACGAGCAGCGCTCCGTCCGTCATGGCCACGCCGCCTCGTTGGCGCCCTCGCCACTCACGCGGTGCGAGAGGGGAGTCGAGCATGGCCTTGGCCAGGACCTCCGCGGTCGGCTCGCGCGTCTCGAGGACGATTCGGCCGGCGCGCATCACCACCACTCGCTGCGCGACCGAAAGGACTTCCGGAAGCTTGTGGCTGATGAAGACGATGGCCGCGCCGCGGGCGGCGAGCGTACGCATGACGGCGAAGAGCTCTTCCGCTTCATGCGGAGTGAGCACCGAGGTGGGCTCGTCCAGGATCAGCGTGGAGGGGTTGCGGGCGATGGCCTTGATCAACTCGAGCTTCGACTTTTCACCCACCGACAGATCGGCCACGCGACGCGTGAGGTCGCGCAGCTCGATCCCGCTGGCGGCGATGACCGCCGCGGCCTCACGCTCGAAGAGGGCCCGCGTCGCAAACCGAAAGCCCGGCCTGATGAGCGCGAGATTCTCGGCCACCGTCAACTCAGGCACCAGCAGAAAGTGCTGATGGACGAACCCCACACGCCCGCGATCGCGAACCTCGCCGTCGTCCGCGGTGAGCTCGCCCGCGGCGATGCGCATGAGAGTGGTCTTGCCCGCCCCGTTCTCCCCGACCAGCGCCAGCACCTCGCCCGCGCGGATCTCCAGCGAGGCGTCCTGCACCGCGCGGGTCTCGCCGAACGATTTCGAGATGTGGGTGAGGTGCATGGGTTGGTGTTGCTGGTTGCTGGTTG
>JBDTOZ010000414.1:0-5057 GCA_039932995.1 Acidobacteriota bacterium
TGCGAAAGGACCGATGATGGGATTCTCATTCAACGCGAATCACGGAAACATTCTTGTTTTCCTGACCACGCCGGCCGCGGAGCCTCCTCGCGTCGAGCGCGGGATGCTCACCGAATTCCTTGGTGGTCTGATCGCCGCTGCGCATCGGGCGCAACGCGACCGCCCGGCCCAGCGGAGACGTGAGGATTGGCCGAGCCACGAGGACTCCGGCTACCCCGAGCTCATCTCAGGGGATCCTCGCTGGTTGCGGCTCTTGGAACTGGAAGCGAAACGCGCCTCAGCCGCCTTGAAATCGGGCGAGCACACACAGAGGGAAGGGGCGGAAGTGCTTGCGCCGCGCTTCATCGAACGGTCACTCGCCCCTCTCGCGCAACTCTTCTCGCAGTTCCGACTCTACGCGATGCTCCTCACTCAGTCTTGGTCGTGTGAGGATGTCTCTCGCGATTTGCGAACCGCCGCGGCGCAGCTCGCGTACAGCGGCGAGGATGTCCTCGTGCTCTTTCCGAAAGGCGGACACGTCAGTGATCTACGCGCGCTCGACGCGCTTCCCGCCTTTTCCGCGGCGATTGCGCGGGAGGACCGCTGGCCCGGTCTCCTCTTCTGGACGCAACACGGCGCGGCTGCGTTCGCAAGTGAGGGCACCGCGATCGAAGCAGCGGCCACGTTCTCGCGCGGCCTGACTGGTCAGACCGATGCGGACCTGGATCGCGCGATCGATCGGCTGGCGGACCGATCCCCGCGGCGCATCTTGCACCTGAGCGAT
The DNA here is from genome assembly GCA_039932995.1 of Acidobacteriota bacterium. GTDB lineage: Bacteria > Acidobacteriota > Thermoanaerobaculia > Gp7-AA8 > Gp7-AA8 > QHVT01. Next base: position 764 of record JBDTOZ010000414.1, read on the forward strand.
CTCCACTTCGGGTCGAAACACGCCTCGATCAATGCCGGGTTTGTTGAGGCGGAATTGTCCGAAGTCGCGAAGAGCGCGAGCCGCGTCGTCATCACGGGAGACCTCATCGAAACGCCGAAAGACGAGTCCGCGGACAGCTTCCTCCGTTTCGCGGGCGCCCTGTATCGCGCGACCTCAAAGCCGGTGATCGTCGTTCCCGGCAACCACGATCAGCGATGGCACGGCAACGCCCTCGGCCGCCTAGGGCAAGACCTTACCCAAGTGGCCCAGCTCAGTTGGTCATCGCACGTCATCGATGACGCGATGCAGACGGCGTTTCTTTGCTTCAACTCCTCCCTGACAGGAAATCTCGCTCGCGGGGAGACGGACGATCGGCAGCGCACGCGCGTTGCCGCCGATCATCGGACTGCGCTTGCGGCGAGGCCGGAACTGCGCGACTACCTCACCGTCGCCTTGATTCATCACCATCCTTACAGCTTCGAGACGACCGGAACGACATGGTTCCAGCGGGCGCTCATGTCGATGCGTTTGTCCGATGAGCCGACGCTCAAGATGGTCGATGCGGAGGCTTTCATCGACTGGTGCGCGCGCTGGCGCGTATCGGCGATCCTCCACGGCCACAAGCATGTGCCGCGCTACGAGTCCCGCGTCGTGACGCCGGAGGGCGCGCCGGCGCACGAGGTCACGGCGATTGGGTGCGGAAGCACGTTGGGCGCGGAGGGCTCGCCGCTCAGTTACTGCCTGTTGTCATGGGACCCCCACGCAGCCCGCTGGTCCTCTACCTTCTACGAGAGTCGTGGGGGCGGGCCATTCCTTCCCGCGCTCATCACCGTGACGCGGCCATCGAGCATCGCGGCGTAGGTCGAGCGATTTCTAATGGATTCTCCCGGTCTAGCGTTTGGTAAACCACTTCGGCACTCGTCCTGGCGGAAGCTTGCGGTCCGCCAGCGGCTCGCGCTGGAACTTGCCGAATTCACCGCCATCGAATCCGACGCGCCGAAAAGTCTTTCCGTCTTCTGGCATAACGCCCATGTCCCGGCGCTCGGGATGTTGGCACGCGTGGATTGCCCCGGTTCGTTCAACGTCTGCATGAACGTCGATGATCTGAGCGTGGCCCTTCCGGCGCTGAACGCTCTGTTGTGGTGCTCCGGACTCGTCATCGTGCGCGACACGGATGACGCGTCGGTTCGGAGATCACTGTGCTCCGTGCCGATCGCGGTCGATTTCGCCGGGTTTGAGGGCGACGTCGAATTTCGAGGCAAGGAGCCGCCGCCGGTCGTCGCTGGCCGGGGACAATTTGAGTTCACGTCGAGCCTCGTGGAAACAGCAAGCGGCCCCGCGGTGGTCGCGATGGGCATGATCCCCATCCATGAGCGGTTGTTTGACTGGATGTATGGCGACGCCGAGGGCATCGATACGACGGGCCGTGTGTTTCTCGGCGCATTCCTACCGCCAACGTTTGTCGAGGCGGCGTTCCTCGAATGCGGCCTGTTCTACCATCGGAGCACAAGCCTGCTCCCGACGTTCTTCGGCGATCCTCCCTGGGTGCCCGATGGTCCTGTCACCGCCTTCACGTTCCGTCTCCCGTACCTGCACGGTTGCGAAGTATCGGACATGACGGCCGCAGCGGAAGGCCGGTACGCGGAACTCGACGGTCGCGCGCGAATCCTGCGAAGCCTCATCGATCAGGCCGAGAACTTCCACGCGGTAGGCGCGGGTACTGCGCGGCGAGCGCAGTGGGAAGCCGACAAAGACGGATGGGAGCGGGCGCAGACCCGCCTTCTCGAGGATGTGTTGGAGGAGATGGCCGCCTCCGGTGGGCCGCCTGTAGCTATCGAAGTCGGGTTGTTGACGGTGTACGTCTGCACCAACGTTCCTCGGGGCGGCACGTGGGTCAAGAGCATCCCGCAATTGGAGCAGGACGTTCAGACCTTCGCGGGCTCGGCGAAGGGCGGCGAATATCGCCGAGGACCATTTTCATTCGCCACCATCGCGCTCTGACAACGTGCGAACCATGAAACAATAAGGAATCCCGATGCGACAGGAGAAACCTAATGGCGGATGACCGTCGTGTTGACAGGGACGATGCCGTGCGCGTAATCCATCCAGGCCAGGCGTTGTATGTGCTGCAGCGGCTACGAGCAGAACGTGTCATTTCCGACAAGGACGTTGCTCGATACTTGCGAGAGTTGCCCGGCGAAATCGCGGCGATTGAAGCTCGCCTGTCCGCGCTGCGCGGTGCCGTGGCGCCTCGTCTCCCGATGGCACGCATTGCTGATGACCGCACTCCGTCCCCGAATGTTCCGAAGCGCCGATCGACACGAAAGGGACTGGCCGCCAAGCGTCTTGGTGGGAGATTCGCGGGCCTGATCCGCCGGCTTCCGGCCGGCGAGCGTCAGCAGTATCACGATATAAAGAGCACCAAGGGCGTCGAAGCCGCTATCAAGGCGTTGCAGAATCGCCGGCGCGACTAAGAGCGTGGGCGCTTGCAGGTGTCTGCGCCTGATAAGCGTCTTGGTATCGCTCCCTAACCTCGGTGGTACGCCGTCGCGGGGCTGCCGCGAAGGAAGAAGCGAGCGTGGGATGCAGCCGGTGATGCTCGCTTCCGAAGTGTTAGGCCGCTTTGGCCTCGGCCTCCGGGTTGATCGGCGCCAGGTTCACCTTGGATACGCCGTCTTTCCGCTTCCATGTGAGCATGTTCACCTCGTCTGCCCTGATCTCGGTGACGTACCTGCGCTGGCCGTCTTTCTCGTAGGCGCGGTTCAGGATCGTGCCCTCTACGTACACACCCTGACCGCGTGCGAGATACTTCGCGCAGATTTCGCCGAGGGTTCCCCAGGCGACGACGCGATGGTAGTCGGTCACTTCCTTCTTCATGCCCTCCGAGGTGGTGTCCCGGTGTGTGGCGATCGGGAAGGTGACACGGAGCTTGCCAGACTTTGTTTGAGCCTGCTCAGGATCAGCGGCGAGATGACCGACGAGAATGACTTTGTTGACGCTTCGCATTGGAGTTTGGGTTAGGTGAAATACCCCGGCACCATTGCCGGGCGATACACGACGTTGGCTGCAATCCCACGGTCGCGGAAGCAGCGTAGAGTCTCTCCCTCCGCGGACGTCGAAGACTGTCGAAGTGTCGGCGTCGGGTTCAAGGACAACTCTTCACGGTGACGGTACGGTTTCCGACGCCAAAGATTGAGGGGCATCCGAGCCGATCAGTCATTTCTGCCGCGTACACGCCTGGCAGTGTCGTCGAGAACGCGGCGGACGGCCCTTCCTGCACGAGCGTGAACGCCTCGCGCGTGCACTGTGCTGCCGGGAGCGTGCATCGGTAGACGCGATAGACGAACGGCGGGCCGGCCGATGTCGCCGTGGCCGAGCCCGGATTCGCCACCTCGGACGACGCGACCATCGTGAAGCTGAAGGTCTCTCCCTGGCAGATCTCCCCGGATTGCGTGGTCTTCGTGAGCGCAATGTAGTCGCAGACGAAGAAGCTCGTCGTTACCGTGCGCTGACCACACGGGCTATCGACGCGCAACGTGATCGTCTCGTTGCCTGGCTTGTCGTAGAAGCTGTGACGCAGGCGGGGGAACGTGACCCGCGAAACGCCTGAGCCGCTGCACGTCGGCTGCTCGACGGTACTCCCGAGCGCCGAGGTGATCGAGCAGGCGGTCGCATTCGCGAACGCGACCCGGAGCTCACCGCCGTCCGTGAGAGAGACAGGCGTCGGCGTCATGTCGATTGATCCTATCGGCGGTGCGAGGATCTCAACATCGGCGCTGCCCTCGCTTCTCCCTTCACACGCTGCATCTTCGAACTGATCGATCGTGTACCGTCCGCTCTCAGTCACTACGCGCGAGATCGTCTGCATGGACGTTTCGAAGGACATGCCATCCGACCAGCGGCCGTGGAAGGGAGGAGTGCCCGCCAAGTCCGCCTGAATGGTCGCCGCACCGCACGTTGTGCCGCCTCCCGCCACGCGAGCGACCGGTCCAGTGCAGGGCGGTCGGACGTGCAGCTCGCGCTGGGCTTCGACGAAGCTGCACGAGGATGCTCCTGGGCCGCTCCCACTTCTCACTGCGCGGCGGCGCGCGCCAACGCGGTAGAGCGCGGCCGTGAGCTTCACGGCTTTCGTTCCCTGGCTTGCGGGTGTGAACACGTACGACCGTACATCTGGTGCGAGCGTGATCGGCGCAGCGATGTCAGGCAGTTGGAGCATCTGCGTGAGCACCGGCTCGGTCGTGTTGTAGCTCCACGTAAGCCGAACAGGTGCACCAACGTTTGCGTCGGGTACGAC
>JBDTOZ010000415.1:0-3740 GCA_039932995.1 Acidobacteriota bacterium
GCACTCGGAGCGAAGGCTCAGCCCTCGCGCTGCAACTGCCGCTTGCGGGCGGCCATGCGTGCGCCGAGGTCCACCAGCTCGTCTTTGGAGAGGAACTTCTTGGCGCGCTTGAACATCTCTTTCTCTTCTTCCTTGGCGTGGTGCTCGACCAACTCGCGGAGCACTTTGGCCTCGGCCGTGAACTTCTCGCCGGAGAGCTCGCCCGACTGGACGCGCGGGAGGTACATCTTCACCACGCTGTGCTCTTCGTTGGCCTCGAAGTAGATCTTCTTGTCTTCCTTGGCCTGCGCCGCCTCGTGGTAGGCGGGATAGAAAATTTCTTCCTCGATGGTGGTGTGGATCATCAGCTCCTTGGAGATCTTCTCCAGGAGGGTCACCCGGCGATCCTTGGCTTTGTCCCCCGTCTTCTCGAGACTGGCGAGCAGGCCACGCACTTTCTCGTGGTCTTCCTTCAGCAGTGCGATCGCATCCTTCGGTTTCTTCGTTGGTTTTTTCGCGGCCATGAATCCTCCATTCGACGTGGATGCAGTGCAAGTCTGCAACCACGTCGAAAACCGGAGACGCGAAACGAGGGCGCGTTCGACTACTTGTCCTTCATCTCTTCCTGCGCCTTCTTGGCGCGCTTCTCCAGCTCTTCCGGACTGACGTCCTCTTTGTGCGTGGAGAGGTACCAGCGGTGGCCCCACGGGTCGTCGACGCAGCCGCTGCGGTCGCCGTAGAACTGGTCTTCGAGCGGGCGGGTGATCTTCGCTCCGGCCTTCACCGCGCGATCGAACCAGGCATCGCTGTCGTCGACGTAGAGGTAGAGCATGACCGGCGAGCCGCCGAGGGTCTGCGGCGAGCGGAAATTGAGGTCCGGCACTTCGTCGGCCAGCATGACGTGGGAGTCGCCGATCTTGATCTCCGCGTGGCCGATGCCCTTGCCGCCCATCCCAGGCATCCGGAAGAGCTCCTGTGCGCCGAACGCCTTCTTGTAGAACTCGATGGCCGCTTCGCCGTCGGGGACGCTCAGGTAGGGAGTGATGGTGTGGTAACCCTCGGGGACCGGTTTGACGCTTGCCATATCGAGTTGTCTCCTTGCGATGTTGGGATGCGGGAACGATACCCGACCGGAGTGCGCAGGCCGAGGAAAGCCGAGCCCGGTGCGCCCACTGCGAGCTGCACCCTGCCGAAAGGTACACTCCGCCGATGCCCGACGATCGCGCACTTCGCGACGACATTCACCTGCTCGGCGATCTCCTCGGGGAGACCCTGCGGCGGCAGGAGGGGGAGGCGCTCTACGAGATGGTGGAGCGCGTGCGCGCGTTGGCCAAGAGCGACTTCGACGCGCTCGCGGAACTGCTGGCCTCGGGGCCGACGGATGAGGCGTTGCCGGTGGCGCGGGCCTTCGCGCACTTTCTGAACCTGGCCAATGTCGCCGAGCAGCAGCATCGCGTGCGGCGCAAGCGCGAATACGAGGAGGCCGACGATGCGCAACGGCATTCGTGCGAGGAGGTGTTCGCGCGACTGCGCGCCGGCGGAATCTCCGCGGAGCGCCTGTACGAGAGCGTGACCGCGTTGCGTGTCGAGCTGGTGCTGACCGCGCACCCCACCGAAGTGGCGCGGCGCACGCTGTTGCAGAAGTACCGGCGTGTGGCGGAGTTGCTGGAGACCCGCGACGTGGACGCGCTGCGGCGGGAGATCGTCTCCATCTGGGAGACCGACGAGGTGCGCCATGAACGTCCCTCGCCGCTCGACGAGGTGAAAGGCGGGCTGTTCGTGTTCGAGCAGACGCTCTGGGACGCGGTGCCCCGCTACCTGCGCACGCTGGACGAAGCGTTGCAGGCGCACTCGGGGAAGGCGCTTCCTCTCGACGCCGCGCCGATCCGCTTCGGCTCCTGGATCGGTGGCGATCGCGACGGCAATCCCAACGTGACCGCGGACGTCACCGTCGACGCCTGCCGCATCGCGCGCTGGGTGGCCGCGGACCTTTATCTGCGCGAGCTCGATGAGCTCCGCGCGGAGCTGTCGATGAAAGACGGCTCGGCGGAATTGCCGCGGGTGCGCGAGCCGTATCGGGCCGTGCTGCGCGACATCCGCGAGAAGCTGCGCGAGACGCGCGACTGGGCGGACACGCGCAAGGAGGGGAGGCCTCCGCTGGAGAGCGTCGACGAATTGCTCGATCCTCTGCTGCGCTGCTACCGCTCGCTGCAGGACACCGGCAACGGGATCATCGCCGAGGGGCGGTTGCTCGATGTGATCCGCCGCGTCCATTGCTTTGGACTGACGATGGTCCGGCTGGACGTTCGTCAAGACTCCGCGCGGCACACGGCGCTCCTCGACGCGGTCACGCGCGAGCTGGGAATGGGCAGCTATGCGCAGTGGGATGAAAAGGCGCGACAGGACTTTCTTCTGCGCGAGCTCGCTTCACGCAGGCCCTTGATCCCGCACGATCTGATCCTCGGCGACGAAGCACGTGAAGACCTCCGCCTGTTCCAGGCCCTGACCACCATCCCACGCGACTCCCTCGGCGCCTACGTGATCACCATGGCCGGTCAGCCCTCGGACGTCCTGGCGGTGGCGTTGCTGCAGAAAGAGTCGGGGATCGCGGAGCCTCTGCGCGTCGTCCCGCTCTTCGAGACCATCGCCGACCTGCAACGCGCCGGCGAGACGATGTCTTCGCTGCTGGCGTTGCCGGAGTATCGGGCCCGGATCGGTGGACGGCAGGAAGTGATGATCGGCTATTCCGACTCCTCCAAGGACTCCGGCCGCTTCACCGCCGCATGGGAGTTGTTCGTGGGACAGGAGCGGCTCGTCACGGCGGCGCGCGAGGCGGGCGTGGAGCTGACGCTCTTTCACGGACGGGGAGGCAGTGTGGGACGTGGCGGTGGCCCCACCTATCTGGCCGTGCAGTCCCAGCCGCCGGGATCGGTCGACGGCCGACTGCGCGTCACGGTGCAGGGAGAAATGATCCAGGCCGAGTTCGGTCTGGTGGGCATCGCCCTGCGCACGTTGGAGATCTACACGACCGCCACACTCAACGCCACGCTCGCACCGCCGGAAGCTCCGCGCCAGGAGTGGCGCGCCGACATGGACGTGATGTCCGCGGCCGCGGCGAAGAGCTACCGCGGCGTCGTGTACGAGACCCCGGACTTTGTCGACTACTTCCGCCACGCCACGCCGGAGCCTGAGCTGGCGGAGCTGAACATCGGCAGCCGTCCCGCGCGGCGGGGGAAGACGAAGAGTGGAGTGGAGTCGTTGCGCGCCATTCCCTGGCAGTTCGCCTGGACGCAGAATCGGCTGCTCCTGCCGTCGTGGTTGGGAATGGAGGCCGCTCTCGACGCCGGCGACGAGCGCGTGGTCCGAGCGATGATGATGGAGTGGCCGTTCTTCCGCTCCACGATCGAGTTGATCGAGATGGTCCTGGCCAAGACGGAGCCGCGCATCGCCGCCTACTACGACCGCCTCCTGGTGCCGGAGAAACTGCGGCCGATCGGCGAGGAACTGCGCGCGCGACTGGCGCGCACGATGTCCCTGGTGCAGCGCGTGAGCGGACACCGGGAACTGCTCGAGAACAATCCGGTGCTCCTGCGCTCGATCGAAGTGCGCAACCCGTACGTCGACCCGATCAACGTCGTGCAGGCCGAGATCCTCCGCCGCCTGCGCACCTCCGGCGACGACTGCCTCCGCGACGCGTTCGTGGTCACCGTGAACGGGATTGCCGCGGGTATGCGCAACACGGGGTAGGCTTCTGGTCTTCT
>JBDTOZ010000416.1:0-2543 GCA_039932995.1 Acidobacteriota bacterium
AGAGCTCTCTGTGTCTCTGTGACTCTGTGGTGAACCGTTCCCTTTGGGCACTCGGAGGATTCATTGCCCCATCTCCTCGAGGCGCTTGCGCAGCAGCGGCACCACTTTGCGGTAGTCCTCCACGATGCCGAAGCGGGCGTGTTTGAAGATGGGTGCGTCGGGGTCGATGTTGATGGCGGCGATGGTCCTGGCCTCGGAGATGCCGGCCATGTGCTGGCTGGCGCCGGTGATGGCGATGGCCAGGTAGAGGTCGGGCGCGACCTTCTTGCCGGTCTGCCCGACCTGCCAGGTGGGCGGAACCCAGCCGGCATCACAGGCGGCGCGCGAAGCGGCCATCTGCGCGCCGAGGAGTCTGGCCAGCGGCTCGAGCTCGTCGCGGAAACCTTCCGGGCCGCCGATGCCGCGGCCGCCGGAGACGATCACGCGCGCGTCCTCGAGTCGCGCACCGGTCTGTGCGGCGCTGGTGCGCTCGACGATGCGCGTGCGTCCGAGGTCGCTCGTGGTGATCGGTTCGACGCTGGAGATGGCGGCCGGCGCGAACGATCGCGCGCGCAGCCAGACCACCGCCGGACTGCGCCGCAGCTCGATCACCGCCTGCGCCTTGCCGCCGTAGACCTGCCGCGTCACACGGATCTTTCCGTCCACGCGTTGCAACGCCGTCCCGTCGCCTACGGCCGCGCCGCCCAGGCGATGCGCCAGACGCGGCGCCACTTCCTGGCTGTAGGTGTCATTCGCGAGCAGGATCACCTGCGCGCCGCGACACGCTTCCGCCAGCGCAGTGAGCGTCCCCTCGGGCTGGTAGTCGTTCACGACCAGAACCCGAAAATCCTCGGCCAGCGATTTAGCCGCACCGGCCAGTCCCTGCGCCGAACGGTCCTCAACGGATCCGAATACGATGATGACGACGTCGCTCATCACGCGGACGTGACCTCCACGAGCCGCTGCGCGAGCGCGTCGACCTTCTGTTCCAATGTGTCGCCGGTGACGAGCTCGCAGCGCGATTCCTTCTGCGGGATGCGCAGCTCCACGACCTCGTAGTACTCATCCGCGGCGACTCCCAGCTCGGCCACATTCCACTGCGTGAGCGGCTGGCGATGGGCCATCATCACGTCGCGCACTTTCGGGATGCGGGGCACGTTGTGCTCGTCGTTGGTGATGGTCACCACCACCGGCCCCTCCGCCTCGACGACCTCCCACCCTCCCTCGGTCTGCCGCCGGATGCGCAGCTTCGTCCCCGCGCTCTCGAACGAATCGGCGAAGGAAACGCACGGCAAGCCCAGCTCCTCGGCCAGCAACCCGCCCGTCTGACCCGCGCCCCAATCGCCCGCCTCGCGTCCAGTGAGGATGAGATCGAACGTCCCCAGCTTGCCGATGGCCGCGGCCAACACCCGCGCCACATGCAGCGGATCGGGATTGCCATCAGCCTCCGCGACGACGAGGGCCGCGGCGTCGGCCTTCATGGCCAAGGCCTTGCGCAACAGATCCTCGGCGGAGGCGGGACCGTAGGACAACACCGTGATGCGTCCGCCGCCACTGCGATCGCGAAACTGCAGCGCCGTCTCCAGCGCGTTCTCGCAAAAGATGTTCGCGACCAGGCTGGCCGAGCCCCGCTCGGCCTCCCTGCGCACCGGATCGACACGGAAATCCCGCGCCGGCACTTCCGGATCGAGGATCTGTTTCATGCAAACGAGGATGTTCATGAGCTCAGTGGGCAAGTCGCAGCCGGCCGTCGGCCGGAGATGAGAATCGGTTGGCGGTTGGCGGTTGGCGGAGGCGAAGTCCACGCCCCCGCGCCCCTGGCTCTGCGCTCTCACGTCCTATCTTTTTCATGTCAGGGCCCTCAATCCTCTCCGGCCCCGCGTTTCCTGCTTGATCGTTCCGTGCAGCATCGTGTCGGTGAGCTGCTCGGCGATCTCGCCGGCGGAGAGCGGGCCCTCGGGCTTGAACCAGCGGGAGAGCCAGTTGATGGAGGCGATGATGTTGAAGGCGGCTACGGTGGTGTTGACCTCGCGCAGCCGGCCGGCGATACGCAGTTCGTCGAGGGTCTCGCGGATGTAGTCGAGGTAGTCGCGCTTGAGTTTCGTCACCCTCCGGTTCTGCACCGGAGTGAGCGCGCGCGCCTCGTCGACCAGGATGGTCACCGCCCCGTCGCCGCGCGTGACCAGTTGCGCATGCGTGGAAATGACGAAGCGCAGCCGCGCCACCGGATCGGCGATGGCCCGCGCCGGCACCATGACCTCCCGCTCCAGCTCCGCCAGACCGTACTTCATGATCTCGAACAGCAGCTCCGTCTTGCCGCGGATGTAGTGATAGAGCCCGGCCTTGGTGATGCCCAATGCCTCCGCGATGTCACTCACGGACGTGGCGTCGTAGCCTTTCTGCAGGATGATCCGGGCCGCGGTGCGATAGACCTCCGCCGCACGGCCATCGACCTGCCCTTCGCTCTCTTTCACTTGCTACCTACCGATCGGTCGGTAGCATAGCATGGGTTCGGTTGGCGGTTGGCGGTTGGCGGTTGGCGGTTGGCGGTTGGCGGTTGGCGG
>JBDTOZ010000417.1:0-6296 GCA_039932995.1 Acidobacteriota bacterium
CCCGAGGGGCAGCCCGGGATCACGACGGCCGTCTTCACGAAGTAGGTCAGGGCGCCGCTACCGCGGGAACGCTTCCTTCACTCCCCCATCCACCGGCAGCATGGCGCCGGTGGTTTTTGCGGAGCGGGGGCCGGCCAGGAAGAGCGCGGCCTCGGCCACGTCTTCGGCGGTCACTTCCACCTTGAGCAGGGTGCGGTTGCGGTAGAAACCGGGCAGGTCGCCGGTCTGCACGCCGTAGGCCTGCGCCCGCATCGTGCGCATCTCGTCGCTCCAGAAACGCGAACCGCCGAAGATGGCGTCGGGATTGAGCATGTTCGCGCGGATCCCGTGCTCGCCGCCTTCCAGCGCCACGATCCGGCAGAGCTGCGCCTCAGCGGCCTTGCTCACGCTGTAGGCGCCGAACTCCTTCCCGGGCGCGGTCACGTTCTTCGAGGCGTTGAAGACGATCGATCCACCCAGGCCCTGCTCCTTCAGAATGCGCAGGGCCGCGCGGGCCACGAAGAAATGCCCGCGGGCGTTGACCGCGAAACTGCGGTCCCACGCCGCCGTCTCCAGCGTGTCCAGACTGCCGAAGGAGGAGATGCCGGCATTGCTGACCACCACGTCCACTCCCCCATACGCACGCACCGTGGCCGCGAACGCGCGCTCCACGTTCTCTTCGTCGGAGACGTCCAGCGCCAACGCCAGCGCGCGACGCAGGCCGTGCTTGCCGGTGATCGTTCTCGCCACTTCTTCCGCGAGCGTCACGTCGACGTCGGTGACCACGACATGCGCCCCCTCCTCGGCGAAGCGCTCCGCCACCGCACGCCCGATGCCGCTGGCCGCCCCGGTCACCAGCGCGATCTTGCCGGCCAGCTCCTTTTCTTTCGGCAGCAGCGTCAACTTGTACAGCTCCAGCGGCCAGTACTCCGCGTGAAACGCGTCGTGATCCTCGAGCGTGGCGTAGCCGCCGAGACTCTCCGCGCCCGCCAGGATGAGCATCGTGTGGCGGTAGATGTCGTGCACGATGCGCGCGGCGCGCGCGTCCTTGCCCGCCGTCCACATCCCCACTCCCGGCATGAGCACGATGCGCGGCGTCGGATCGAGCATCGCGAACTCGCTGGGGTGCGCCGCGTAATGGGCCGTGCTGCGCTCGACGTACTCTCCCAGCGCCGCGGCCACGTCGTCGCCTTCGCGGAGAAACAGCGGATAGCGCTTCGTGTAGAGCAGGTGATCGGGCGTGGCCGCGCCGACCTGCGTGATGCGCGACACGTCTTCGCGCGCCAGAAACGCCAGCACGTCAGGCGAGTCGTCGAGCTCGAGGATCCGTCCGCCCAACGCGCCGCGGATGCGCAACGTCGGAGGAACCGACCCGGATGCTACCGCGGATGCGACCGCGGTCGTGACCGGCGCTGCGGCGCGCAGGAACGCCTCCGCCTTCGCCACCAGAGCGATGTGTCTGGCGTAGGCTGCCTCGCTCGTGGCTCCCCAGGTGATCAGCCCGTGATTCATGAGCACGAGGCCCGCGGCCTCGGACTGGCGGTCGAAGAGGTCGGCGACGTCGCGGCTGAGGCGGAAGCCCGGCCGCCGGTACGGAACCAGGATCACGTCGTCGCCGAAACAGGCCCGGACGGTCTCCTCGCGTCCCTTCGTGTTCGTCAACGCCAGGATCGCGTCCGCGTGCGTGTGCAGGATGGCGGGGGCCGGGATGAAGGCGTGCAGCAGGGTCTCGATGGAGGGCCGCGCGCTGGCCGGATCGATCAGACACTTCGCCAGATAGTCCACCATCTCCTGATCGGTCATGTCCTCATCGCGGGCGCGCAGCGGCGCGATGTAGTCGAGACGAACGGCGGGAAACTGCTTCGGCACGATCGACTTCATGTCGCTGCCGCTGCTCTTGATGTACATGACCTCGAGGTCCCGCCCCAGAAGGTCGGCGGCGCGGGACTTCACGCTGTTGTTGCCCCCTCCCCAGAGCACGAGGGACTCCTCCAGGCCCACGAGGCGCGACTGGTAGACGAGCTGCTCGATCTCATTGGGGGGCGTCTCCGCCCATCGGTTCTCCATGTCCGGATTGTATGCTGTGCGCATGACGTCGCTCAGCGCCCGGGAGCGCAATCGTCTTCTCGGCAATCTCCTCGATGAACTGAACGGGGCCACGCTCTACGAGACGCTGGCCGCGACCGAAAAGGACGAACGCCTGGCCGAGGTGTACCGGCGGCTGGCAGGTGTGGAGCGGCGCCATGCCGACCGGTGGCGCAAGAAGCTCGAAGATGCCGGAGAGACCATTCCGAACTTCTCGCCGTCGTGGCGCACGCAGACGCTGGGCTGGCTGGCGCGCCGCTTCGGACCGCGCCTGGTGCTCCCCTCGGTGCGTTCACTCGAACAGGTCGACAGCGACAAGTACGCCGGCCAGGCCGACGCCAAGGATTTTCATGGCGACGAGCGATCGCACTCGCGCGTCATCCAGATGATGTCGTCGATGAGTGGCGGCTTCGCCGGCACCGACGTGATGCGTCTCGAAGGCCGCCACCGTTCCGCCGGCGGCAACGCGCTGCGCGCGGCCGTCCTCGGCGCGAACGACGGACTGGTCTCGAATCTCAGCCTGGTCATGGGTGTGGCCGGAGCGGCCATGAACAACCGGACCATCCTCATCACCGGAGTGGCCGGCCTGCTGGCCGGCGCGGGCTCGATGGCCCTCGGCGAGTGGCTGTCCGTGCAGAGCGCACGCGAGCTCTATCGCCGGCAGTTGCAGACCGAAGCCGAGGAACTGCTGGCCGCACCGGAGGAAGAAGAAGAAGAGCTGGCCCTGATCTACCAGTCGCGCGGACTGGGAGAAGAACAGGCCCGCGAGCTGGCCGCGGGCATGATGAAGAACACCGACACCGCGCTGGAGACCCTGGCGCGCGAAGAGCTGGGCATCGACCCTGACGAGTTGGGAGGGTCGGCGTGGGAAGCGGCCATCACTTCGTTCGTCCTCTTCGCCGTCGGCGCGATCATTCCGGTGATCCCCTTCTTCTTCAAGGGCTGGACGCAGATGGTGCCGCTCAGCATCGCCTTCAGCGCCGTGGGCCTCTTCACCATCGGCGGAGCCATCACCCTCTTCACGGGACGGCCGGTGCTCGTCTCAGGAACGCGACAGGTCGTCTTCGGACTGGCCGCCGCCGCACTGACGTTCTGGATCGGCCGCCTGGTGGGCGTCTCGCTGGGGTGAAGAGCTCCATCCCGCCCGTAGACGCAACAGACAACGCAGCCCGGCGAGCGCGGGCGCGCCCGCCGGGAAGGAGAGTCTTACTCGAACTCGAGGGCGACTTCGGATTCGCAGAAGTTGAACTCCGACGCTTCCGACTCCTCGCCATTGGCGAAGACGGCCTTGAAGTACTGGTCGCACGACTCGCCGTTGGTGGACGAATCCCAAACCAGATCCACGGTCTGACCCGGCTTGATGCCCGCGCCGATGTCGAAGTAGCCGTATTCCTTGCCGTCCTGCGAGACCAGGATCTTCTTGATCGCGGTGTCGGTGTTGTTGGTGACTTTGAAGGTGTAGTCCTCGGCGGCCGCGGTGAGGCCGATGGACAGCAGAGACACTGCGAGCGCAATTCGAGTGAAGTTCTTCATGACGATTTTTCCCCTCTGATGATTTGCCGTAAACCCTGCCTGGACCTTTGGCGCGATTCGGCGATGAGCGAGATTACAGGGCATCCCCGGCCTTGGCAATCAGGAAAAGCCTCCGCCGGTCGGGGACAAAAGGGCGAAGTTCCGGAAATCGCGCTTTGCTCACGGTGCCTTGACGAGGGGAGGACCAGGCCAACCAGCGCAGCCGGCCGTGCCGGCGAATGCGGATGTTAGAATCGCCTGCTCCGTCTGCAAGAACGCTTCATGAACGGCAAGGGGAGCAGGCGTTCCCCGGCAGAGTTTCGATGCGATCTTTCGTGCGAGCCCTCGTCGTCCTCCTGTCCGCCGTCCTCGTTCTGTGGACGTGGCGGGAGTTGCGGGCAAAACGGGTCGAGCCTCCCCCGGCCATGACCGCGGCGCGCCCCGATGGCCGTGACGGATCGCTGGCCGCCGCGGATCTCCTCGGTCTCTACCAGGGCCCGATCCAGCGTCCCGACTCTTCGGAGGAGTGGCTGCTGCTGGAGATCACCCGGGTGGACGAGACCGCGAATGGCGAAGTGGCGTTCGCGTTCACGCTCAATTCCGCCAAACGTGCGCAAAAGGGGGAAGGACGCGCTTCGTTGCGCGAGCGCCGGATCCGTTTCCAGGGACTGTCGGGCGAGATCCGCCGGCGCGACGACGGCGTGCCGGTGCTCCGCTCCGTGGCCATCGAAGGGCCTCCGCACTGGATGCTCGAACGTCCCCGCGCCGCTGCGCCGCAGGGAGCGCCCTCCCGGTGAGCCTCCGCCAGTGGGCGGTGATCGTGGCCTTGGCGCCGGCAGCCTGGCTCGGCGGATGTGCTCCGGAGCAACGCGCTCCGGCTCCCGCTCCCTCGAACCTGGTTGGAGAGAATGCGCGTCTCCAGCGAGAGCTGGACGAGTCGAAACACAAACTGGAATTGCAGGGTCGCTACACCGCCGACGCCACGCAGACGCTCAACGAGCTGCAGGATCACCTCGCCAACATCGCCACGCTGGAAGGCCAGGTGCGTGGCGGCGAGGAAGGCCAGGAGCTCACCGCCAGCCGCCGCGAGAAGATGCTCGGCGCCGTGCAGCAGATGCAGGACGAGGTCGCGCTGCAGGAGAAGCTCATCGCCGGCTTCCGCGAACGCGAGCCGCAGTACACCGAAAAAGTGGCCGAGCTGGGCGCGGCCATCACGCGCTTCGAAGGAATGATCGCCACCAAGAACGAGGAGATCGCACGCCTGCGCCACGACCTGGAGTCCGTGGTCGTGGAGAACGAAGCGTTACGCGAGGACCAGCGCGTCCAGCAAGAGGAGATGGCCGGCAAGCAGGAAGTCATCGAGCAACAACAGCAGGAGGTCCAGTCCCTGCGGGACGAGATGCGCGCGGCCGGCTACATCATCGCTCCGATGCGCACGCTCCTGGACCAGGGGCTGATCGTGCAGCGCCGGCTGCTGCTCCGCAAGGTCTGGAAACTGGCCCCCACCTTCGACCCGGCCCGGCTGGAGCGCATCGACACCGCCGACGTCCGGCAGCTCAACATCGCCGCCCCTCCCAACCGGATCGAAGTGATCACGCCCCATCCGCCCGGCTCCTACTCGGTCACGGCAGCCTCACCCAACCGCTCCGTGTTCACCATCAACGACCCCGATCGTTTCTGGACGACGAGGTATCTTGTCATCGGGATCCGATGAGGGTGCAATGCAATGATGTGCCTTGCCGTAGGCGGCGGAACGCCGGCGTCCTCTGGGTTGGCGGGCGCAGTCCGCGCTGTGGTCCTCTGTGCTCCCGCTGTCTCTGTGGTGAATCACCCGTTGTCGAAGGAGGAGCGTTCGCTTGACGATCTCGATCTCGATCCTGGCAGCCACGCTGCTGATCGTGGCCGCGCGGTTTGCGACGCGGGACGAAGGCGGCGTGCGGCCGGCCATCGTCTGGGGGGCCGCGCTGCTGCCCGCCCTCGGTCTGGCGCTGACCGCGTTTCTCGGAGGGAGCGCAGAGCGGGAACGAATCGACGTGCAGTTCGCCGGCTATCGCGTGCCGATGACCATGGTCCGTCCCTGCGGCGCGATCGGGAAGAACATCGCCGCCGGCAAGGGAGTGTGGATCGGCGGAGGGCGCCGCTGGCCCGACGACCGCAGTCCGGACCTGATCTCCCTGCCCGGCTATCGCGGGCACCTGGCCGAGATCTGCCGCGATCCCTCCGATGCGCTGGTGATCCGCCAGGTACGTCCCGGCGAGAGCTGGTTCCAGTTGCCCTCGCAGTTCTGGGATCTCCAGCCTTCGAACGACGCCGACACGCAACGACTGGTCGTCCGCGGCGCGGAGGACGACGTGGAGCGCGGCTGCGTGACCTATGGCGGCAAGACCTTGCACACCGAGGACATCATCGCCTTCGCGAAACAGCAGCGGCGGGCGGCGGTGCGCAACAGCTCCGCACAAGGCCGGGCTGCGCTCCTCAAACGATTCAGCGGCTGGCCGGAAGACGGCGGCGCCGCCTGCGTCGACATCTCTTCAGGCGCTCCGCAACCCTGCGCGGCGGGACTGACCGGCACTCCTGCTCCGCTGGTGGCCTGGCCCACGCGCCGCGACGTCCCGGGCCACTGGGACTTTGCTGTCCCGGACGGCGCCACGCTGCATGCGTGCGTCGGCGGCCAGGCCATCGGGCCGGACCAGACCACGAAGATCACCGTGCCGCAGCTC
>JBDTOZ010000418.1:0-3928 GCA_039932995.1 Acidobacteriota bacterium
GGGGGAGAAGGTGGCCAACGGCCGGATGAGGGGCTGATGCGGCCTCCGATCAGCTGCGGGACCGCCGCCCTCAATGCCGCGCGCGCTGTGAAGAACCCAGTCAGTCCTTGCGGAAGTGGGCTCCGTTCGAGCGCGGATTGCGGATCGCGGCCAGGGCCACCATGGCGGCCATCTGCTGGCCGTGGAAGAGCTCCACGATCGACTTCGAGATCATCGACTCGTGGTAGTACTTCGTGAGGCGGCTGCCGAGGTGATTCATGTCGGAGATGGCGCGCTTGAGACGCTCGCGGGTGCGGACGATGCCCACGTAGTTCCACATGGTGTGCTGGATGATCGTCCAGTCCTGAAGGATCAGGGCGGGATCATCGAGGTTCTCGCGGCCGGGCGGTTGCCAGTCGGGGACGGAGCCGAGGAACGCATCGGGGATCGAGCCGCGGCCGGGACGCAGCGAGGAGTAGGCGCGGTGCACGGCGGGGGACGCGCTGGAGGCCGCGCTGTCCATTCGCTGGCGGATGGATTGTGCCGCGTAGAAGCCCCAGGTCAGGCCTTCGAGCAGGGATGTCGACGCCAGGCGGTTCGCGCCGTGGACGCCCGAGCAGGAGGTCTCGCCGATGGCGAAGAGCCTCTTCAGGGTCGTCTCGCCGGACGTGTTCACGAGCACGCCGCCGCAGAAGTAATGCGCCGCGGGCACGACCGGGATCGGATCCTTCTCGATGTCCACGCCCATTTCCAGACAAGCCTTGCGGATGTTCGGAAAGCGCTCGGCGATCGGTTGCGGACCGTGATAGTAGTTGGCCAGGTCGAGGTAGACGAACTCCTCTTTGTTGCGCGTCATCTCCTCGACGATCGCCCGCGCCACGACGTCGCGAGGGGCCAGATCCTTCTCCTCCGGCGCGTACTTTTCCATGAAGTACTCGCCCTTCTGATTGCGCAGCCGTGCGCCTTCACCGCGCAGCGCCTCGGAGATGAGCCAGTGGTTGGCCTTCTTGTCCGCGAGCGCCGTCGGGTGAAACTGCACATACTCCGCGTTCATGATCCGCGCGCCCGCGCGGCTGGCCATGACCACTCCATCGCCCAGCGAGCTTTTCGTGTTGGTGGTGTGCAGGTAGATCTGGCCGATGCCGCCCGTGGCCAGCACCGTGTAGTCGGCGAAGATCGTGTAGACGTCGTTGGTGCGGTTGTCGAGCAGATACGCGCCCATGCACTCGTTCGCGGTCCGGTAGCGCACCTGGATGTCCTGCGGGTGGTGGTGCGTGGTGAGCAGGTCGATGGCCGTGACGTCGGTGGCGATGGTGATGTTGGGCTCCGACTTCACGCGTTGCAGCAGCGAAGTCTCGATGGCCCGTCCCGTGGCGTCACCCACGTGGATGATGCGTGGCAGCGAGTGCGCCCCCTCCTGCGTGAGGTCGAGCTCTCCTTCATCCGTCGTGTTGAACGGGACGTGGACGTTCTCGAGCAGGAGTTGCTTGACCACCTTCGGTCCCTCGGTGGCCAGGAACTGCACTGCCTCTTCGTTCGAGATCCCCGCGCCGGCGCGGATGATGTCGTCGATCAGCTTGGCCGGAGAGTCATCCTCGCCCTGGTAGATGATCCCGCCCTGAGCCAGACCGGTGTTGCAGTCGGAAGGATCGGTGGCCTTGGTCACCAGCAGCACCTTGATGCCCGCCGCGGCCAAGGTGAACGCAGCCGTCAGCCCGGCGATGCCTGTGCCGATGATGAGAGCGGGATAGTGGCCGCGATTGGTGAGAGTCATAGGAATTGAGGATTGAGGATTGAGGATTGAGGATTCAAGTCCCCTCCGAGCTCGTCGGTCAGTGCATCCTCAATTCTCAATTCTCAATCTCCGAGCTCATCGGTCAGTGCATCCTCAATTCTCAATCCTCAATCCTCAATCCGTCAGGCGGCCGTCTGCGCGAAGCCGGTGATCACGTAGGAGCCCGACTTCACGTCCTTCTTGATCTTGATGATGTTGTTCGTCTGCGCGTCTTCCAGCAGATCGCTGAAGGTGTTGTAGCCGTAGTACTCCTCGTTGAAGGTGGGCTTCTTGCGCTGCATGGTCTGCTTGACCATCGAGCCCCAGAGGATCTCTTTGTTCTCGCGCATGAGGGCTTTGATCGAGTCGATGAGCAGCTTGAAGACCTCGGCCTTCTTCTTGTCCTGGAAAGCCACCGTGGGGGCCTTGGCCACGCCGCGCACCAGGTCCTCGTAAAAGATGAACTCGTCGCAGTTGTCGATCAGCAGGTTGCTGGACGAGTTCTTGACGCCACAGCCGATGACGTATTTGTCGTTCTCTTTCAGCTTGGAGACCAGCGGCGAGAAATCGGAGTCGCCCGAGGCGATGACGAACAGGTCGATGTGCTCCTTCGACCAGCACATGTCCATCGCGTCCACGGCCATGCGGATGTCGGCCGAGTTCTTTCCCGAGTAGCCGCGGCCCGGGATCTCGATCATCTCCACGGCCGCTTCGTGCAGCTCGCGCTTGTAGTCCGGAAACTTGTCCCAGTCGCTGTACGCGCGCTTGACGACGATCTTGCCCTTTTCGAGGAGGCGTTCCAGGACCAGGGCGATCTCGAATTTCTTGTACTTCGCGTCCATGACTCCGATGGCGATGTTCTCGAAGTCGATGAATAGGGCGATCTTGCTTTCACTCATGCGGTTGTTGCTGGGTGCGTTGCCGTAATCGGCGTCGTCGTTGGCGTCAAAGGAAGGCTTCCGTGGCACCGGGGGAGTGTAGCACCCTACGTTCAGGCCCCTGCGCCCTGAACGTAGCCCTGCGACTAAACTGTCCGCCGTGAAGCGCTACCTCACCCTGGCCCGTCCGTTCACCCTGCTTCCCCCTCTCCTGGGCATCATCTCGGGGGCCATCTGCGCGTGGGGCTCGGCGCACAACCCTGATCCGACACGCACCCTGACGCTGGCGGTCATCCTGACGGTGGCCCTCGGATCGCTGTGCGCGTCGTTTCTCAACGCCGCCAACAACACCCTCAACCAGATCTACGACCTCGAGATCGATCGAATCAACAAGCCCAACCGGCCGCTGGTGACCGGCGAGGTCTCCATCCGCGAAGCCTGGGTCTACACGTGGATTCTGTACGCCCTCGGCACCATTCCCACCTGGCTGGTGGTCGTGCATCCCTACTTGACCTGGACTTCCAAGCTGTTCGCGCCTCTGGCGTGGCACGAGTGCTTCTTCATCTATCTCATCGCCCTGGTCTCCACCTTCGTCTACTCCGTCCCCGCGCTGGGGCGCACCAAGGCGCATCCCATCGGCGCCAACCTCACCATCGCCATCCCCCGCGGCCTGCTCCTGAAAGTGGCTGGCTGGACCATGGTCGCGCGCGCCCTGACCTGGGAGCCCTGGTTCATCGGGGCCGTCTTCATGTTCTTTCTCCTCGGCGCAGCCTCCACGAAGGACTTCAGCGACATGAAAGGCGACGCCGCCGGCGGATGCCGGACGCTGCCCATCGCCTTCGGCGTCCGGAAAGCGGCCTGGATGATCGCCCCGTTCTTCGTCCTGCCCTGGCTGCTCATGCCCATCGGCGCCGCCACCGGCATCCTCACCGGCAACGCCACCTTCATCACCGTCCTCGGCTTCGTTCTCGCGGCCTGGGGCGTCTACACGGTCTGGCTCATCGTGAGAAATCCCGACGAGCTCACGGCCACCGAGAACCACCCAAGCTGGCGCCACATGTACCTGATGATGATGGCCGCCCAGGTCGGCTTCGCGGTCGCCTATCTGGTCTAGGCGGCACGGCCTCGGCGGAATCCACCCCGAGTCGTCGAGCCGTCGAGTCGTCAAGTCGTCGTGCTCGATTCGCGCTCACTGGTGGCTGGCGATCCTGTCGGCGGGAGACCTTCACGACAAAGGCACAACGCGGACTGCGCCCGCAACCCAAGGAACGCCGGCGTCTCGCCGGCTGGCTGTGCG
>JBDTOZ010000419.1:0-3329 GCA_039932995.1 Acidobacteriota bacterium
GAGAACGACATCCCGCTCCACCACCGGCGCGTCTACGGCTGCCATGGACATGATCCGGTCCTTGCTGGCAAGGGATTATACGCGTGGCGCGGCCCTGGTCTTCGAGCCCTGGTCTTCGAGTCTTCGAGTCGTCGGGTCGTCGAGTCTTCAAGTCTTCGAGTCTTCAAGTCGCGGGTCGTCGGGTCGTCGAGCCTCGGCGGGCCGCGGAGAGCCTCATAGGTTCATAGGGTCACAGTCGTCTCATAGATGCTCATGGCGCGTGAGCCTATGAGACTGTGAGACTGTGAGACTGCTGTAAGACTTCGCGGCGTCCGACTCGACGACCCGAAGACTCGAAGACTCGACGACTCGAATGGAATGCCCGATCGTGCAGATTCGATTGATACAACCGACAACCGACAACCGACAACCGACAACCGCAACCATGCCCTCTTACTATGCCGATCACGCGCAGCAGCTCAAACGCGACCTCGCCCGGGAGGTTCCGATCGAGACTGTGCGGGAGTTGCACCGGAAGCGGCCGCTGCTGCATGCGCTGGTCGCGCTCGGCAACTTCGCGGCGCTGGTCGGAAGCGCCTTCGCCATCGTGGCTTTGGAGCGGTGGTACCTGTGGCTGCCGTTCGCGTTCATCGCCGGCTTTGCCGTGTTCAACGGCACGGTGCTCCTGCACGAGGTCGTGCACCGGGCCATCCTCGAGAAGGCCAGCGAGCGCGGCTATCGCTTCCTGGGACTGCTCTACGCCGTCCCCAGCGGAATCTCGGCCTCGCAGTTCACGCGGTGGCACCTCGACCATCACGCCGGCCTCGGCTCCGACACCGAGGATCCGAAGCGCCACTACCTTTCGCCGAAGATCAATGCGCGCTGGTTGAAGGTCCTCTACTTCACGCCCGCACTCTTTCCGATCTACTTCCGTGCTGCTGCGAAGGAAACGTCCACGTACGAGCCGGAGCTGCAGCGGAGAATCAAGCTCGAGCGTCTCGGCTCCGTCGTGTTCCATCTGTCCGTGCTGGGGCTGATCGCCTGGCTGGGCGGCTGGGGGATCGCCTGGAAGCTGTATCTGGTCCCCGTCTTTTTCGTCTTCCCGATCGCCTTCGCGTTGAACCGGCTGGGGCAGCACTACGACATCGATCCGGCCGACCCGGCGAAATGGGCCACGCTCGTGAAGCGCTCGTGGTTCTGGGACCCGGTCTTCCTCTTCTCGAACTACCACCTCGAGCATCACTACTTCCCGGGAGTGCCGTTCTACAATCTCCCTCGGTTGCAGAAAGTGCTGATGCCGTTCTACGAAAAACGCGGCCTGGTCGCGCACGGATACGGCGATCTGCTGTGGCGCTACCTGGTGATGAACCGCAAGCCGCACACGCTCTGGGATGATGAAACGGTAGGAGCTTCCGCCGTCCGCGCCGAATGACGCGCAGGGTCCTGGCCGGCCTGCTCTTCGCGGCAATCCTGGCCGGCGGCCTGCGCGCCTCCATCCTCCGGCTGCTGCTGCCGCCCCACCGCCCGCCCAACGTGCCCGGACCGATCGGCGGTGTCGACCGTGAGCCGCTCCGGCTGAAGAACGACCCCTCGCCTCCCGAGGTCCTGCGCTTCGTGGAGGAGGTTCGTGCGCGCACGCGCAATGGGGAGCGGGTCGGTCTGATGTTCGGTGCGCCGCTCCAGGGGTGGAGCTACACCTACTGGCGCGCGCGGTACCTGCTGGCCGGCCGGACCGTGCTGCCGCCGATGGACCTCGTTGCCCCGGAAGACGCGGACGTGATCGCGCTGTGGCGCACCGGCTACGGCGACCCGCGCTTCGACGTGATCTTCGCGGACAGCAACAGCGCCATCGCCAGGCGGGTCCGTTGATCCGGTTCGGTGCGGCGGTGCTGCTCGCGGCAGGAGCGATCGCCCTCGATCTGATGGTTCTCTCGATGATGGGGATCGCCTGGACGCAGACCGCGGTGCTGGTCTCGCTCGTTGCGGTGACGGGGTTGGCGGTTGGCGGTTGGCGGTTGGCGAGTCGCTACCCAGCCACGCCGGTACTTCGCGCCGGTGGCTCGCCCGCCAACGGTGTCCTCGACCTCTGCACGCTGGCGATCGTCGTCTCCTATGCTTTTTTCGCCACGAAGGTCGCCCAGTACGAGTGGGATTTCTTCGGCATCTGGGGAGCCAAGGCGCGCGCGTTCTTCGAAGCAGGCGGCGCGCACTGGGCGGTCCTGAAGGTGGTCGAGAAGCCTGACTATCCGCCGCTGATCCCGTTGCTCTTCGACTTCGTGGCCATCATCACCGGCGGCTGGAACGACCGTCTCTTCGGCTGGGTCTACGTCGTGTTGTGTGCGGCCCTGATCCTGGTGATGCGGGGGATGTTCGCGGAAGAGGTGCGCTGGCCGGCCCTGGCCACTCTGGCGATCGCGTTTCCGACGCTCAATCTCTGGGTGGGCTTGGCGGAAGCGGGCGTGATGGCCTTCGGCTGCGCGGGTGTCCTCTTCATCCGCCGCGGCAACGTGACCCTGGGCGCCGTGCTCCTCGGCTTCGCGGCCTGGTCGAAGAACGAAGGTCTGGCCCTCATCGCCGTCACCGCGCTGGCGTTGCTGGTGGCCACGCGCAGCATCCGCCGCGTGCTTCAGCTCTGGCCCGCGGCCTTAGTGATCGCACCGTGGCTGATCACCCGCAGCGCGCTCGGGCTCAGCACGGACTTCATGGAAGGCTCGGTCACCTCGCGTGTCTTCGAGCGATTGGGCAAACTCGGCGAAGTGATGCGCGCCTTCGCGGCCTCGCCGCCCGATCAGCCCTGGTTCTGGCTGGCGGTGCTCGTCACGCTGACGGTGTTCCTGCGCGAAGCCGTGCGTCGCGAGTTGTTCCTGTTCCTGGTGGTGGTCCTGCAGTTCGGCTTGATGGTCGCGCAGGCGCTGGCCACGCAGTGGGACCTGGCCGCCCATGTGAGCCTGACCATGAACCGCCTGCCCCACCAGATCGCGCCGCTGGCCGGGTTCCTGGCGGTCGTGATCGCGTTTGGAGTGCTCTTTGGGGAAACGGTTCACACAGAGGCACTGAGACACTGAGGGCCATAGAGAAAAACTAGACGGCGTTGGTTGCGCCTCCGCCTCTGTGGAGCGGTGGACTTGAGTCCACCGGGCACTCGCGAGGAGTGAGCCGTGAGCCGGGTGAGCTTTCTCGCAGCTCGCGCTCGAGAGCCGCGAAGGGCAGAGGGGACGCCCTCGCGAGAGCCTCGGTGGACTCAAGTCCACCGCTCCACTGGCACGCCCTCCTCGGCAGCCGGCGGGTTGCGGCAACGCCTTTCTGTGTCTCTGTGCCTCTGTGGTGAACCGTCCCCCGTTGACTACGCC
>JBDTOZ010000420.1:0-4493 GCA_039932995.1 Acidobacteriota bacterium
GCGAGGACGCCGCACAGCCAGCCGGCGAGACGCCGGCGTTCCTTTGGTTGCGGCTGAGTCCTCAGTGTCTCTCTGCCTCTGTGGTGAATCCCCGGGCAAAGCGGGCTTACTGCGACGCGATCTGCCCCAGCAGCCACGCGTAATCGGCGGCGTCGTCGTGCAGGCGGTCGTAGCGTCCGGAGGCGCCTCCGTGGCCGGCGCCCATGTTCACGCGCAGCAGGAGGATGTGGTCGTCCGTCTTCGTGGCACGCAGGCGCGCCACCCACTTGGCGGCCTCCCAGAAACCCACCTGGCTGTCGTTGAGCGAGGCCCGCACCAGCATCGTCGGATACGCCTTCCTGCCCACGTTCGTGTAGGGGTCGTAACTCTTCATGTAGAAGTACGCCTCCTTCTCGTTCGGATTGCCCCACTCGATGTACTCCTGGGTGGTGAGAGGGATGGTCGGATCGAGCATCGTGTTCATCACGTCGACGAACGGCACGTAGGCCATGACCGCCCTGAAGAGATCGGGACGCATGTTGGCCACCGCGCCGACCAGCAGTCCGCCCGCGCTGCCGCCCTGAATGGCCAGCTTGTCCTTGGCGGTGTAGCCGCTTTTGACCAGGTGCTCGGCCACGGCGATGAAGTCGGTGAAGGTGTTGCGCTTCGCCATCATCCGTCCCTGCTCGTGCCACTCCTTCCCCATCTCGCCACCGCCGCGAATGCTGGCCAGCGCGTAGATCACGCCGCGGTCGAGTAGCGAGAAACGGCTGGCGCTGAAGGTGGGCGACATCGACGCGCCGTACGAGCCATAGGCGTACAGCAGCAGCGGATTCTTGCCTTTGGGGTCGAGGTCCTTTCGATAGACCAGCGAGACCGGGATCTGTGCGCCATCCTCCGCCGTCACGAAAAACCGCTCGACCTTGTACCGGGCCGGATCATATCCACCCAGCACCTCGGTGCGCTTGAGCAGGGTCTGCTTGCGCGTCTCCAGATCGTAGTCGTACACCGAGGAGGGGGTGATGAAGGACTGGTAGTTGTAGCGGAAGACGTGCGTGTCGAACTCCGCGTTCGCGCTCCCTGCCACCGCATACGCGGCCTCGGGGAAGCTCACCCGATGCGACTTCCCGCCCTCGCGCAGATCGTAGATCTCGAGCTGCGGCAGACCCGCCTCGCGTAACCGGAGGACCATGAAGTCCTTGAACAGGTCCACCACCTCGATCCGCACCGGCTTGCGGTACGGCACCAGCTCGGTCCACGTGCTCTTCTTGGCCTGCGGCTCGCCCTCCTCGCGCCAGTAATCCGCCACCGGCGCCGTGACCACGCGGTAATTGATCCCCGCGTCATTGGTCATCAGGTAGAAGAGATCGCCGCGGTGGTCCGGGTAGTACTTGAGATCCGGTTTGCGGGGCAACATCACCACCGGCGTGCTGGCCGGCCTGGCCGCGGGGATGAGCAACGTCTCGTTCGAGATCTTGCTCTCGATGGTGATGAAGATCCAGTCGCCGCTGCGCGAGCGGCTGACGTAGACGTCGAACAGCTCGTCTTTCTCTTCCAAAAGGGGCGTGGGCGTGCCGCCGAGGACGTAGCGGAAGACGCGGTTCTCACGCTTGGCGTCGTTCTCGGTGGTGTAAATGAGGGTCTTGTTGTCGCGTCCCCATTCGACACTCCCCACGCGCTCGGCCACGTTCTCCATCACCTTGCCGGTGCGGAGATCTTTCACGTGCAGCTTGTGCTGCCGGTAGCCGGTGTCGTCCGTGGAGTAGGCCAGCAGGTTCGTGTCGTCGGAGATCTTCATGTCCCCGACGTTCATGAACTTCTTCCCCTCGGCCAGCTGATTCACATCCAGCAGGATCTCTTCCGGCGCGTCCAGGCTTCCCTTCCTGCGCGCATAGATCGGGTACTGCTTTCCCTCCACGGTGCGCGAG
Source organism: Acidobacteriota bacterium (assembly GCA_039932995.1). Classification (GTDB taxonomy): domain Bacteria; phylum Acidobacteriota; class Thermoanaerobaculia; order Gp7-AA8; family Gp7-AA8; genus QHVT01. The sequence goes on from JBDTOZ010000420.1 coordinate 1,908, forward strand.
TAATAGAAGTAGCCGTTCTCCCGGTACGGAACGTTGACGTCGGTCTGCTTGATGCGTCCGAGCATCTCGTCATAGAGCTGGCCGGCCAGCTTCTCCGTCGGCTTCAGCACCGCCGCCGCATAGGCGTTCTCGGCCTCGAGGTACGCCAGCGTCTCCGCGCTTTTCTTGTCGCGCAGCCATCCGTACTCGTCGACACGCTGGTCGCCGTGCAGGGTGACGGTCTTCGGGAGCTTCTTCGCCACCGGGGGCTTGTTCACTTCGGCGAGCGTGGAAAGGGCCAGGGCACTCATGAGGAGAGACGTGAAGAGAGACTTCTTCACTCGGATACCTCCGGTAGATTTACGAACCGCCGAAGGAAAGGCCGGGCGGGCCGGAGAGATTCCCCCTCAGCGGCAGTTTCTCCCGTGCGCAGCGCGGCCTCCCGCGCCGCCTTGAAGCGACTCGTCCTGAGCGAACGCGCTGAGGGCGTGCGCGTTCGGGATAAACTCCCGGCAATGCGCACAATTGGAATCGCCGCGAAGGTGACTTCGCCTGAGGCTTTGGCTTTCGCGACTCAGAATGCGCGCGAACTGCAGGCCAGGGGGCTCTCGGTCGTCTTCGACGAGGACACGGCCGGCCAGATCGAGGGCGACTTCCCGAAGGTGTCCAAGGCCGAGCTCGGACGGCACTGCGACCTGCTCATTACCTTCGGTGGCGACGGTACGTTGCTGTCCGTGGCCCGTCATGCACCCGAACACGTTCCCATCCTCGGCGTGAACATGGGCACCCTCGGCTTCCTCACCGAGATCCGCGTGGAAGAGTTTCCGGCGGTGCTCGACCGCGTGCTGGAGGGTCAGTACCTCGTCGAGCCGCGCGTCACGTTCACCGTCAGCGTGACCGGCCCGGGACGTGACGAGTCGATGCGCTATCGCGTCCTCAACGACCTGGCCATCAACAAGAGCGCGGTGGCCCGGATCATCGAGATGCGCGTGAGCGTGGCCGGCCTGTTCGTCTCCACCTTCCGCGGTGACGGTCTGATCGTGGCCACTCCCACCGGCTCGACCGCCTACAACCTCTCCGCGGGAGGTCCGATCATCTACCCCACCATGGGAGCCGTGGTGATCACACCCATCTGCCCGCACATGCTCACCAACCGGCCGCTGGTTCTTCCCGATGAGCTCGACATCGAGATCGGGCTGGCCAATCCCGATGCGAAAGACATCTACCTCACGCTCGACGGTCAGGAGGGCTTCCAGATCAGCGATCGCGATCGAGTATGCGTAAGAAAGTCCGAAGAACGGGTACTCTTAGTCCAATCACCCGACAAGAATTACTTCGACGTTCTGCGCAACAAGCTGAAATGGGGCGAAGGATGAGAACCGCAATCATCATCGTGGCTTTGCTGTCCGTGGGCAGCACTGCGCTCGCTGCCGATCCGATCTACCTGGACCAGATGATGGAGATGCCACTGGTCACGTTGCAGCAGCAGTTCCCGCGGCTGCGCGGCGAAGGCTGCTACCAGATCGGTCCCGACCGCTTTCTGCAGATCGAGATCGCCAAAAAAGACCGCAAACCGTCCCGCATCGTCATCGCGTCGGCGCCGCCTTGCCGCAAGGCCGACGAGGGACCGGCTCTCGACGTCCGTGAGCGGATCGGGGTCGAGCTCGGGGACAGCACGCGCGACATTCTGGAGAAGATGGGCCGGCCCGATGCCTCCGCACCTCCCGACGCCGCCTTCAAGAAACTCGGCGAGACGGAGTACTTCTACATCTGCCGGATTACCCCGGGCTGCTCGCGTCACACGAGCGTCTTCATGCGCGACGGAATCGTCTCGGCGATCTCAACGTGGTATTCGGATTGAGCGCGTCCCGCATGCCGGACTGAACCTCGCAGCACGCGCGCGCGCTCAGCGCAGCGAGCTCTCGTACGTCTTCCGCACCGCCGCCACGTAGGCCTGCGTCTCGCGAAAAGGCGGAACGCCACCGTGCTTGGCGACGGCGCCCGGGCCGGCGTTGTAGGCGGCCAGCGTGAGGTCGAGATCTCCGTGGAAGGTATCCAGCAGCGTGCGCAGGTAGCGCGTGCCGCCGTAGAGGTTTTCACGCGCGTCGAAGACGTCGCGGACGCCGAGGTAACGGGCAGTCTCGGGCATCAACTGCATCAGGCCACAGGCTCCGGCGCTGGAGACCGCCTTCGGGTTCCAAGCGGACTCGCGTCGCACGACCGCCGCCACGAGCCGAGGATCGACGCCATGGGCACGCGCGGCATCCTGGATCGCGGAAGCGAGATCGGCCGGAACCTGGGCGGACGCCCGGGAGTCGTACACCACCGGCCCATAGGCGCGCATGCTGAAGGTGCGGATGCTGCGGAGCGACACCAGCGCCTCGCGGATGTTTCCGAAGAAATGCCAGGCCGTGATCGACCGTCCGTCGTTGGAGATGACCACGCGGCCCGGCTTCTTGAGCCCGGTCGAGGGAAGGGCCGAAGCAGTGAATCGCCGTTCGTCTGCCGCGACCGAGGACGCGAGCAGGAGCGTGACCAGGATCACATTCCCAATTTTCATGAGGCGCCCATTGAACGAGCACGACCTCTGCCACATTCCGCGCAGAG
>JBDTOZ010000421.1:0-9142 GCA_039932995.1 Acidobacteriota bacterium
GCTCCAATGCTCCGCCTGCAAATCTTCGCGTCGCGCGAAGAAACTCGAGGTTAGTAGTACAGCGGCGGAAGGTTGCTCCGTAAGCACCCCGTACGCAGCACGCAGCGTCGGTGGCGCTTTTTCAACGCCGGAGGCGTGGCGGAGATGAGCCGGGGGCGAGCGCCGATCAGGCGCGCTGCCCCCGGAACCGGATGACGATTTATTCAACCCCGGCGGGGTGCCGGAGTCCGCAGTGCCCGCAGCATCGGCTCGGCCACAGCCTCGTAGTGGGCCACGAGCTCTGTCTTGGTGATCTCCGCGACCCCTTCAGGGTCGATTGCAGGCCGGCACGAATCCGGGGGCAGCACCCCATCGGCGCTTGCCCCCGACTCATCTCCGCCACGCCTCCGGCGTGAAACCCGATGGCGAAATGCTCTACCGCGCAGACTCAGGCCAACCGGCGCTCGCGAGGGCCTGAGAGCCTGCGCGATAGAATGTTTTCGCGAGGACGCACCGACGGAGCGACCGCACGTGCCCAAGGCTAGGCCATCCAGCGCCGCCGGCCGTGCCGGCTAGACTGCGACTTCCGCGTCGACGCCAAGTGCCGCGCGCAATGCTTCGGCCTTGTCCGTTCGCTCCCACGTGAACTCCGGCTCCGTCCGGCCGAAGTGGCCGTAGGCGGCGGTCTTCTTGAAGATCGGACGGCGAAGTTGGAGCGACTCGATGATCCCACGAGGAGTCATCTGGAAGTGCTCACGCACGACGTCCACCAGCTTCGCGGCGTCGACCTTGCCGGAACCGAACGTATCCACGTAGATCGACACAGGGTCGGCCACGCCGATGGCGTAGGCCAATTGCACTTCGCACTCTTCGGCCAGGCCGGCCGCGACGATGTTCTTGGCGATGTAGCGGGCCATGTAGCACGCCGAGCGGTCCACCTTCGTGGGATCTTTCCCCGAGAAAGCTCCCCCGCCGTGGCGGCCACGGCCACCGTACGTGTCGACGATGATCTTCCGGCCGGTCAGGCCGGTGTCGCCCTGAGGACCCCCGATGACGAACTTGCCGGTCGGATTGATGTGAAACTTCGTGTTCTTGTCGAGGAGCTCCGGCGGCACGACGTGCCGGATCACCTTCTCCGTCACCGCGTCGCTGAGATCGCGGTGGCTGACGTTCGGGGAGTGCTGAGTGGAAATGACCACAGCCTCGGCGCGGACGGGGCGCTTGCCCTCGTATTCGATCGTCACCTGAGACTTGCCGTCGGGACGGAGGAAATCCAACTCGCCCGACTTGCGCACCTCGGTCAACCGGCGCGCGAGCTTGTGCGCGAGCATGATCGGCATAGGCATGAGCTCGGGTGTCTCGCGGACGGCGAAACCGAACATGAGTCCCTGGTCCCCCGCGCCGCCCGTGTCCACGCCCTGGGCGATGTCGGGCGACTGCGGATCGATCGAGGAGATGACCGCGCAGGTCTCGCTGTCGAAGCCATACTTGGCGCGCGTATAGCCGATCTCGCGGATCGTGTTTCGGACGATGGAGGGGAAGTCGACGTAGGTCTTGGTGGTGATCTCGCCCGAGATCATCGCCAGGCCGGTGGTGACCAATGTCTCGCATGCGACGCGGCCGACCGGATCCTCGGCCAGCACGGCGTCGAGAATCGCATCGGAAATCTGGTCCGCGATCTTGTCGGGGTGTCCTTCAGTCACAGACTCCGACGTGAAAAGAGTCCTCAGTATGGCCATGATGTGCAACGCTCCTTGGCGGCGGAAAAGTCTTCGAATCCTAGCATACGCGGGGCGCAGGACCGCGGCTGGGCGATGCCTTCTGTTCTGTGGAGCAGGATCTCGCCCAGGCGCAAAACCCCGGACAACCCGTCACCAGCCACCAGCAACCTGGAACGGCGCGCCCGTTGCACAGTTCGCCTGACGATGCTCAAGACTCGAAACATCGGTGCATATGCCGACCTGCTCCTGCTCTTCACGCGCTACGGCCGGAAGGATTTCAAACTCACGCTCGCCCCTGAGGAACTGGTCGTGCCCGAGGGTGAGACCGAAGCCATCGAGCCGGATGTGCGGGCGCGGGCCCAGGCCTTTGCAGCCTCGCTGAAAAAAATGGGCCCCGCGTACGTGAAATTCGGGCAGCTTCTTTCCACGCGTCCGGACATCGTGCCGCATGAGTACATCCTGGCCCTGGAGTCTCTGCAGGACGATTTGCCGCCGTTCTCATTCGCGGACGTCGAGCGCATCATCGAAGAAGAGCTGGGCGTTCGGATCTCCAAGGCCTTCGAGCATTTCGAGGCGGTACCGATCGCCGCCGCCTCCCTGGGGCAGGTCCACCGCGCCGCCCTCCGCGACGGTCGCGAGGTGGTGGTCAAGGTGCAGCGTCCGAACGTACGCGAGCAGGTCGTCAAGGACCTGCAGGTCTTCACCGAGATTGCGGGCGAGCTCGAGAAGCACACCGCGATCGGACGGAAGATGAACCTCGTCGGCGCCATCGAGCAGGCCCGCGTGGTCATGTACGCCGAGCTCAATTACCTGCAGGAGGCGCGCAACACGGAGATCCTTCGCGGCAACCTCGAGTCCTTCCCTCAAATCCACATCCCGGCGGTCATCCACGACTTCACCTCGCCGCGGGTCCTGACCACCGAGCTCGTGAAGGGCAAGAAAGTCTCCAAGCTCACCTCGCTGGCCCTCATCGAGGGCAACTACGCCGAACTGGCGGGCGTGCTCACGCAGGCTTACTTGAAACAGATCTGCGTGGACGGCTTCTGGCACAGCGATCCGCATCCGGGCAACATCTTCATCCGTGAGGAAGACGGCGTCCCGCAACTGGTCCTGCTGGATTTCGGCATGGTCAGCCGCATCGGCAACGAATTTCAGGACGAGGTCATCAAGCTGCTGCTGGCCATCTCCAACAACCGCGGCACCGACGTGGCCGAGGCCTGCGTGCGTTTGTGCGAGCCGGGCGAACGATTCGACATGCTCAAGTTCACGCGGACCATCTCCGGCATCGTGGCCGCCGTACACGATGTGAGCGCCGCGGAGATGAACACGGGGCAGCTCATCTTCAACGTCATTGCCATCGCCAACGACAACGATCTCAAGGCGCCGGCCGAGTTGACGATGCTGGCCAAGACGCTGCTGCACCTGGACTCGATCACCCGGAAGCTCGATCCCGACTTCGATCCGCCGCAAGTGATCCGCGGCTACGCCGAAAAACTCATCGGACAGAAGTTGGAGCAGAAGTTCCATCCGCGGAACTTCTACCCTGCCCTGCTCGATCTGAACCAGCTCGTCCTCGATTTTCCCCACCGGGCTCGCGAGATCCTCGATCTCACGGCCGCGGGCAAGATGAGCGTGGGCATCAAGCTGGCGCAGGCCGAGGAGTTTCTGGCGGGCATCCACAAAGTGGCCAACCGCATCACCGTCGGCGTGGTCATCGCGGCCCTGCTGGTCTCCTCTTCACTGATGATGCGGGTCCCCTCGCGCTTCAGTATCGCCGGATACCCGGGGCTGGCCATTCTCGGCTACCTGCTGGCCAGCGTGGCCGGCTTCTACCTGGTGCTGTCCACGTTGATGGTGGACCGAAGGGACAAGGAGAACGCGAAGTTCAAGGGGAAGTAGGGCTGGAGCTCGTGGAGATCCTGTGCGGCGGCGGCCAGTGCCTCCGCGAGACGACTCACGGCAGTTTCGTCCCCGGCCGCCGGCGACCTGGAGCGTCCCCATGCTCCGCGCCGGACCGCTCGTGCAGCCAGGCAAGCACACGCGCCTCGATCTCCTCCTCGGACATCGACGTCGTACGCCGCAACTTCTGGCGCAACAACTCCTCCGCGTCATCCAGAAGATCGAGAGCAATCCGCAGATTCTCGCCATTCGGGAGCAGCATCGACCGCAATCATGGCTTCAATCAGGCCGCGTTGCAATCACCCCAACGGGCAATGCCGAGCAGTCTGTTGAACGAAGCCGTTAAGCGACGCGCTTCGCGTGATTGAGCGATTCTGCCGAGGCCCGACCAATTCTCCCACCGCCCTGCGGTGTCCAGAGTGGTCCATTGAACCGATCTCACGGAAAGGAGATCAAAGGGCACGATGCGTCGCCTGGCGCAGGTCGTCGCGTGAGGGGAAAGCGGAGTCCAATAAGTTGGGCGGCTCGTCACCTGTTGGCGAGAAGCCTCTCGTACTGCTCATGCGGACCGATCCAGAACCAGACAATCATGTTCTCACCTTCACGAAAACCGACGGCCCGATACCCACGGCCGACGCGTGCCGAAAAGATGGGTTCTACCGAGTGGACTTGCTTGAAGTGAAGACTCGGATGACGCGGATACCGCGCGAAAAGACGGTAGGCCGTGCGCGCCTGCTCACGAACCTCGCTGGGCAGCCTCCCGAGCTGCTTGCGAAACCCGCGGGTCGTTCGCGAGATCAAAGCTTGTCCGGATCAAGCGGCTCGGTCTCACCGGAGCGGTATTCGGCGCGAGCTTCGTATGCAAGCTTCGATAGAAGATCTTGCGATTTCGCAAAGAGATCGTCCCATTTCCGTTCGGCGTCGAGTTCGGCGAGAACCAAGGCCGCGATCGCGTCCTGTTCCGTCTCCGGAAGCTTCGCCGCTTCGGCGAAAGCCCGATCGAGAAGTCTGCCCATGTCGCGATTCTACACCTCGGCGTTGACCTGCTCCGGGCGTCCCGATTCAGTCGCTTGAACCTCGCCCTGCGACGACTCCTCGTGCCGACCACCCAGCTCGGAGCCATACTTTTCCCAACGCGGCTTCGTCCAACTGAGCTCATCACGGCATCCGGTTCACTTCTCAAACACGAGCATCGGCCTCAACAAACGGTTGCGCGGTCAGCTCGAATTTAGGGTGGGGGATGCGGTGTAGAGTCCCATGCGTTAGCCGACGCTTAGTGACTTCGCGCCGGTTTCTAGATACCTGAGCCACCGCTTGGCGTTCGCGCGAGTGAGCGGGTAGTTGATCCCCGGCCAGTGTCGGGCATTGCACGGCACGATCTCGTCCGGCTGGAACCAGCCCGTCACCGCGCCGACCCACGATGCGATCGTCCCGGACCTCGTCATCGCGCTGGGGTTGCCACGGCACCGTCGGCGCTGGCCCCGAAGGAAGTCAGCACATGAAACAGGGCAGCCCGTGCCGTCAATAACGCGCTAACGTACTGAAAAACTGACACTTGCTGGTAGACGCAAAGCGGGCCCGACCTTCCAGAACCATGCTAAGGTCAGGGTACATCCCGGAATCAAGCGTCGCGGACGACAGGACTCGTTCCTCGGGCCTTCGACCGTACTCCCACCCACATCCCCGGTCTGCAGACCCACTCTGCGGCCTCCTGGAGATCGAGCCTGTCCAACCTTCGTAATGCTCTGCTCGTTTGCGCCCTCACGACCGCTCTGGTTCCCACCCTTCTCGGTCAGGCTCGGGCAAACACGGCCTCGGCCGCGGGCTCGCACGTTGCCCGCAAAGCCACTCCGCAGGTGCCCAGCGGGTATGCCCAGTTGCCGATGTATTTCGAGGCGAACACCGGTCAGAGCGATCCGTCCGTCCGTTTCCTGGCCCGAGGTATCGGTTATGCGTTTTTTCTGACGGGCGATGAAGCGGTCGCGGTCCTGCACTCGGGCGGACGTGACACGACGGCCCCTCACGTCGGGTCCATGGCGAAGACAGAGGATTCTTCCGCGGACTCCCAGACCAGGGCGCGTCCTCCCGCCGTGGTGCGAATGCGCTTGCAGGGCGCGAACGGGAAGCCGGCAGTGCAGGGCGTGGATCTCCTGCCGGGTCGAAGCAACTACTTCGTCGGCAAAGACCCCGCGAAGTGGCGCGCCGGCGTTGCCCAGTATGCAAAGGTGCGGATGACCGATGTCTACCCCGGCATCGACGTTCTCTATTACGGCAACCAGCGCCAGCTCGAGTACGACTTCGTCGTGAAGCCGGGAGCGGATCCCAGCCGGATCCGCCTGCAATTCGAAGGAGCAGAACGAATCACGCTGAACGAAGAGGGCGATCTCGTTCTCGGCCTCCACGATGGAGAGCTTGTGCAGCGCGCGCCCATCGTCTATCAGGAGCGGAACGGGAGACGCGAAGCCGTTCACGCCAGCTATCGCTCACTCAGCGGCGGCGGCTTCGGGATCGCCCTGGGCAAGTATGACGACGAGCGGACTCTCGTCATCGATCCCGTCCTGGTCTACTCGACGTACCTCGGCGGCTCGGGCGTGGATCAAATCTCGTCGGTGGCCACTGACGCCGCAGCTGACACGTTCATCACCGGCGCGACGACATCGCCCGACTTCCCCACCAGTGTCGGCGCGTTTCAGAGCACCAAGGCCGGAGCCGCGCCCACGCTCGCGCCGCCGGACCCCGGCACCTCTGACGTCTTCATCGCCAAACTGAACCCCGCCGGCACGGCGCTGCTGTACGCCACCTATCTCGGCGGCACCAATGACGATGCCGGGAACGGTGTGACCGTCGATGCGGTGGGGAACGCCTACGTGGTCGGGACCAGCTACTCGACGGACTTCCCGACCACGGCGGGTGCGGCGCAGCAAGTCTTCGGCGGATCGGCCAATGACGCCTTCGTCACCAAGCTGAACGCCACGGGCTCCACGCTGCTTTACTCGACCTACCTTGGCGGCTCGGGGTACGACAACGGGATTAGCGTCGCGATCGATAGCCTCGGCAACGCTTACATCGGCGGTGCCGCTACGCCGAACTTCCCGGTTACCGGCGGGGCGTTCCAGACCGCACCTGGCGGATTCGGATCGTTCGACGCCTTCGTGGCCAAGCTCGACGCGACAGGCGCAACGATCCTTTACGCAACGTTGCTCGGTTCCATCGGGACCGACGCAGTCAATGGCATCGCGGTCGATGCAACCGGTTTTGCCTATGTGACTGGCTTCACGAGCTCCCCAGCCTTCAGCAATTTTCCGACGACACTGGGGGCGTTCAAGACGGTCAACACTGGAAGTAGTGATGACGCTTTCGTCGCCAAGGTCAGCCAGAACGGAAGCGCCCTGGTCTATTCAACCCTGCTGGGAGGAACTGGCTCTGACACGGCTTTTGGGATCGCGATCGACGGAACAGGGAACGCCTACGTTACTGGCTTCGCCCGCTCCCTCGACTTCCCAACGACAGCGGGCGTGGTGCAGCCGGCCAACGCCAGCGTTTCTGCTGAGTACGATGCGTTTGTCGCGAAAATGAATCCCGCGGGAACCGCGCTCGTCTACTCGACCTATCTCGGCGGAACCGGTAGCGACACAGCCTACGCAATCGCCATCGATGGCGGAGGCGATGCGTACGTGATCGGGAGCACGTCATCGACAAATTTCCCCGTTGCGAATGCCCTTCAGGCCAGCAACGCGGGACTCAGCGACGCCTTCATCGCCAAGCTGGATCCGACCGCAACGCAGCTGCTCTACTCGACCTACCTCGGTACTTCGCGGTCTGAGTACGGCGCGGCGATCGCAGTGGACAGCGCGGGCGATGCCCATATCGGCGGAGGCACGGAATCGGGGAGCTTCCCCACCACTCCGGGATCGTATCGACCAACCTACGTGGAGACGCCTCCGACGCTTTACCCCACGGCGCCTCCGGAAGGCTTCGTCGCCCTGCTCTCGACCAACATCGCCGACCTGTCTATCACCAAGACCGATGGCGTGACGACGGCGGTGCCCGGCGGGTCCGTGACTTACACGATCACCGCTTCGAACGCCGGGCCGAGCGGAGTCACCGGTGCCACGGTGACCGATCCATTCCCGGCTGGCATGACCTGCAATTGGACATGCGGCGGAGCTGGAGGAGGCACCTGCGCGCCCGCGGGGGCAGGCAACATCAGTGACACGGTCGACCTCCCCAATGGGGGTAGCGTTACTTACGCAGCGGTATGCAGCGTGTCCGCGCTTGCCGCCGGCACACTGGCGAACACCGCCACGATGACCGCGCCGATCGGCGTGTCCGACCCGAACCTGGCCAACAACAGCGCCACCGACTCCGACGTCATCGTGACCACGGTCGACCTGGTGCTGACCAAGATCGCATCCGCCTCCCAAATCGTGCAGCGCGACGCGCTGACCTACACGCTCCACCTCATCAACAATGGACCCGCGCCGGCCACCTCGGTGATCGTGACGGATCCGCTCCCGGCCGGCATGACCGCCACAAGCGTCACCACAACGGTTGGAACTTGCTCCGGCACGACTCTCATCACGTGCAACGTCGGCACGCTTGCCAGCGGGGCCGCGGTCGATATCGTCATCACGGTGAGCTCCGCCGGCGCCACCGTCGGTCCGACGACGAACACCGCCACGGCCACCTCTTCGCAGACGGACACCGCGCCGGCGAACAACGCTGCCAGCGCGGCGGTCACCATCTCCTTGTTGGGCAGCATCCCCACGGCGACCACGACCGGCCTGCTGCTGATGCTGGCCCTTCTCGGCGCCGCCGGCTTCATCGCCCTCGAGCAGTCCTGACCTCCCTGATGCGCGCCTCGGCATTCGAGGCGCGCATCGGGTTTCCCGGTCGACGGGCCGCAGCTGTGAGATCGGGCGCAATGGAGCGGACTTCGTCCGCGAACCTGGTTCGAATCCAGGCAGGCCCACCAATCCTCAAGGGAGCGTGGCGAGCAGCTCGTCCAGTTGCGCGAACGTTTCGTGCATGGCGTCCGCCGCGCCGGTGCCGGCCGCGTCGAGCGCTTCCTTCGACGGATAGAGCTCGCTCATGACGAGCAGCGTCTGGCCGCCTGTCTCCTCGAAGGTCACGGTGGTCACGGAGCCGTTCTCGCCGCCTTCCTCGTTCGTCCAGACGATGCGCGAGGGCGGCGTCACCTCGAGGTAACGGCCGAAGAAGTCCATGCCGTCGCCGAAGTTGAGGCGGTACTTGCCGCCGGTGTGCACGTCCATTTCGCACGATCGCAGCGTCATGCCCATCGACTTCGGCACCCACCACTTCTTGAACAGCTCGGGCCTGGACCACGCCTCGAACACGAGGTGCGCGGGCGCGTCGAACGTGCGCGTGACCACGAGCTCGCGATCGGACTTCCTCTGCACCGTGGTGCGTTTCATGGCGGCCTCACTTTGCTTTCCTGCTTCCATCCAGCTTCTCCTTCCGTTTCAAATCTTCGACGACCTTGTCCAGCTCGCAGAACCGCGCGTCCCAGAGCTGGTGATACC
>JBDTOZ010000422.1:0-3972 GCA_039932995.1 Acidobacteriota bacterium
GGCTCGCGGGCGAGACGCCCACGGGCCAGCCGGCGAGGACGCCGGCGCTCCAAGCTCCGCCTGCAAATCTTCGCGTCGCGCGAAGAAACTCGAGGTAGTAGTACAGGGGTGGTGGGCGGCTGTGAGACTCTGAGACTATGAACCTATGAGACTCCTCGACGACTCGAAGACTCGACGACCAGACGAAGGCGCGGCGAGAAGGCAGAGGCGAGAAGGCCGTGCCGCCTAGCTCGAAGCGGCCCGTGCTTCCAGCGCACGGTAACCGATGTCGCGGCGGTAGCGCGCTCCCTCGAAGCGGATCTTCGGGGCGGCCTCGTAGGCCTTGGCCAGGGCCTCGGAGAGCGTGGCCGCGCGGGCGCAGACGCTGACCACGCGTCCGGCCTGGTTCACCAGCTTCCCGTCGCGCTTGACCACGCCCGCGTGGAAGACCACCACGGCCGGATCGTCGATCGGGTCGATGACCACTTCCTGCCCTTTGACGTACTCGTCCGGGTAGCCGTCGACCGCGATCACCACGCAGGCCGCCGCTTCCTTGAGCCAGTTCAGCGTCTTCAGGTCGCCCAGACTTCCTCGGGCCACGCGCAGGCAGATGTCGGCCAGGTCGTCTTCCAGCCGGAGGATCTGTACCTGGGTCTCCGGGTCGCCGAAGCGGCAGTTGTACTCGAGCACCTTCGGTCCGTTCGGGGTGAGCATCAGGCCGGCGAACAGCACGCCGGTGTAGGGCCGTCCTTCTGCTTCCATGCCCTGGATCGTCGGCACGATGATCGACTTCATGATCTCCGCGCCGGTCTCGCCGCTCAAGACGACCGCGGGTGAGTGAGCGCCCATGCCGCCGGTGTTCGGTCCCTGGTCGTTGTCGAAGGCCTTCTTGTAGTCCTTGGCCGGAGCCAGCGGGAGGGATTTCTTCCCGTCGGTGACGACCATGAACGAGACTTCCTCGCCGGTGAGGAACTCCTCGACCAGGATGCGCGGCGCGATGCCGAACTTCTTCTCCTCGAAGACCGTGCGCAGGTATTCGTCCGCTTCCGACGCGGATTGCACGATCACCACGCCCTTGCCGGCCGCGAGACCGTCCACCTTCAACACGGCCGGATAGCCGAGATGCTTGAGAGCCTTCTTGGCCTCATCGACCGAATTCGCCGCGAAGGCCTCGGCCGTGGGGATCCCGTACTTACGCATGAACTCCTTGGAGAAGACCTTGGAGCCTTCCAGCTCCGCGGCCAGGCGCGTGGGCCCGAAGATCGGCAGTCCCCGCTTCTGGAACTCGTCGACGATGCCGATGGTCAACGGGAGCTCCGGCCCGACGATGGTCAGGTCCATCTTCAGCTTCTCCGCAAAGTCGGCCAGCTCGACGATGTCCGCCACCCCGATGGGGACGATGTCCGCCACCTGGGCGATGCCCGCGTTCCCCGGCGCGGCATACACCTCGCGCACGAGCGGGGACTGCTTGAGCTTCCAGCAGAGCGCGTGCTCTCGAGCTCCCTGACCCACAACCAGGATCCGCATGTGTTCCGGATTGTAACAGCGCGAGTTGCGGTGCGTTGCCGGGATTGGAAGCGTTGCTGGTTCCTGGTTGCTGGTTGTCTGCGGTGACCGCCCTGAGGCCCAAGATAGGAGAGGGGCCCGGCAGGGAGCTACCGAGCGGCTTCGGATCCCTCCGGGGCAACCGCTCCGGGGCAACCGCGTCGGACCCCCAACCGCTCCCCCAGGCGAGATCCCCCAGACAACCAGCAACCAGCAACCAGCAACGAGTACCAGCCACCAGCAACCCAGGGAAGTGCCCGCCTCCCCTAGACGTTCCCAGAACGGCGCCCGTATAACCGGCACGATGTCCCTCAGGCTTCATCTGATGAATCCGACTACTCCCGCAGCCGAGCCGGACGACCGGCAGCTCGTCGAGACGATCCGGCGCGGGGAGACCGACGCGTTCGAGACCCTCGTCCGTCGGAAAACCACCAAGGTCTACGCCCTTTGCTACCGGATCATCGGCAATGCCGAGGATGCCAAAGACATCTCCCAGCTCGTGTTCCTCAAACTCTGGGAGAACCTCGAAAAGTACGATCCCCAGTACGCGTTCGACACCTGGCTGTACCGGATGGTGACGAACGTGGCCATCGACTTCATGCGCAACAAGCAGTCGCGAGACAATGCCGTGAACTCGAACCTGCGGTTGGTCAAGACCGCCGCGGAGGCCGAGCAGGGTGTGATCGTGCAGCGCAAGGAAGTGGAGAGCGTTTTCGAGAACGTCTCCTCCGTGCTCTCCGCGAAGCAGAAAACGATCTTCGTCATGAACCAGATGGAGGACCTGCCCTCCGCCGAGATCGCCAAGATCCTCGGCTGCCGTGAGTCGACCGTGCGCAATCACCTCTTCAACGCGCGCAAGCTCATGCAGCGACAGCTCCAAAAGCGTTACCCCGAATACGCACAGCTCTGGAGGGAGAAATGATCTCCTGCGAATCCTTCCGGACACGCTTCCATGTGGGAAGCGACGATGCGGCCCTGCTCGAGCACCTGCGCTCGTGTGACCGCTGCCTCGATCTGGCCGCGCACTCCGACCCGGACGTGATGTTCCGCGCCCTCGGCGGGACGGAGATGATTCCGCCCGGCGGCGTCGAAGACTTCGTGCAGGGCGTGATGCAGCAGGTGCGCGTGCGCGGCGCCGAGTCCACCGTGACCGCGTCGCACGTCGTGGCCTGGCCGCGTCAACTGGCCATGGCCGCCGCGGTCTCCGTGGCTATTTTCGGGTCGACGCTGGTGTACCGCACCGCCGGTCCTCCCACGGGACTCACCGCCCGCGCGGCGCTGAAAGCGAGTCCCGTGATGATGGCCAGCACGAACCTCACGACGAAACCCGTCGTCGAAACGTATGAATCACAGAATGCGACGATCGTCGAAATGCCCTCCGAGGAATCGGACCAGGTGAAGATCGTGATGGTCTTCGACGAGAATCTGCCGGCGGACTTATGAAGCGAATTTCAGTAGCGATGTTGTTCCTCCTCTTCGTCTCCGTGGCGGCCTTCGCCGATGCGGCGGACGTGGGGAAGAACCTGTCCGTGCGGACCTTCCAGTTCAAGCACAAACAGGCCGACCAGGCCGCGGCCATGATCAAGTCGCTCATGAGCGGCAGCGGGAGCTTCACCGTGCAGCCGACGGCGAACTCGCTCGTGGTCACGGACGATCCGGAGAACCTCAAGCGAATCGCCGCTGCGATCGCGCAGTTCGACGCCCCGCCGCAGCCCTTCCAGCTCTCGGTCCGCCTCGTTTCCGCGGCCCGCGGCGGCGGTGGCCGGCGTGTACCCGAGAACCTGCGCGACATCGAGTCGAAGCTGGCCCTCCTTCGCTATGACACCGTCGAAGCCCTCGGCTCGGCTAACGTGGACGGCAAAGAAGGCGATGCCGGAACCGTCGACCTGGCCACCTATCGCGCCGACTTCCACTTCGGCGAGTACGACCCGGCCAGCGACTCCATCAAGATCTCGGACTTCAAACTGAGCCGCCTCGACGGCGATCAGGTCGCTCCGATGATGAAGACCACCCTCAACCTCAAGCTCGGGCAGACCGTCATCATGGCCGTCACGCGGGACGCGCAAAGCCAGCGTGCGCTCATGATGGTCCTGTCCGCCCGGCGCTGACGACGACAGCGCGCCCTGTTTTTCTCTCCTACACCCCGCGGCAAGCCGCGGCGCACCACCGCTCACCCGGTGCGCCGCGGTGGCGGGAAGTGGGCTAGTGTGCGCGGCAGAATGTTTTCGCGAGGACGCACCGACGGAGCGACCGCACGTGCCCAAGGCTAAGCCAACCAGCGCTGCCGGCCGTGCCGGCTGGGAGTCTGCGCGATAGGAGCATTTGCCTCGGAGCTGCCGTACGTGCCTAAGGCTATGCCAACCAGCGCTGCCGGCCGTGCCGGCTACCCGACGGGCCCCATGTTGCCGTCGATGTCCATCTCGTGGACCGGCATGCCCAGTGTGCCGA
>JBDTOZ010000423.1:0-3520 GCA_039932995.1 Acidobacteriota bacterium
GGGCCGGTCCTCGCGAGAGCCTCGGTGGACTCAAGTCCACCGCTCCACTGGAGTTAGGCCATTGATCGCGGGAAGTGCGCCGGGCAGAATGCCCGCGCCCCATAGTTCATCGCGCCAAGGAACTCGGGTAAGGGGCCGCGGGCATCCTGCCCGCGGTGTCGAGGGCCGCGAAGGGCAGAGGGCCGGTCCTCGCGAGAGCCTCGGTGGACTAAAGTCCACCGCTCCACTGGAGTTTGGCCATTGGTCGCGGGAAGAGCGCCGACACGCTCAGAGCAGCCCGCGGCGCACGCGTACCGAGGTGATGTAGGAGTTGCGGAAGTTGTCGCGGTAGTGGCGGGTGCGACGATTCACCTTGGTGATGTAGTCGCGGGTCTCGGCGAAGGGCGGGATTCCGCCGAAGCGGGCCACATTGCCTTCGCCGGCGTTGTAGGCCGCGAGGGCCATGGTCTCGTCGTTGAATCGGTTGAGCAGGTAGCGGTAGTAGCGCGTACCGGCGGCGATGTTTTTCTGTGGATCGAAGGGGTCGTCGACACCGAGGATGCGCGCGGTAGAGGGCACGATCTGCATCAGTCCCTGAGCGCTCTTGTTCGAGATCAGGCGCGGACGAAAGTCGGATTCGGTGTGAACGATCGCCGCCACGAGCTCCGGCGGGAGGTCGTTCTTGCGCGCCTCGCTATAGATGATCTCCCCGAAGGGAACGTTCATGCGGAAGTAGCTCTCCTTGAACATCTCCAGTCCCATGGGACGGGTCGAGGAGAGAAACTGGTCGCGTATCGTATCGGTGGTGAAGATGCGCAGGGAGGACGGCGGCGCAGGGACCGCCTGCGCGGGCTCCAAACCGAGGTTCGGTGTGGCGGAGGTGATGTCGACCGCCGCAAACACCAGCGGGAGACCGACCAGCAACGCAGCGCCACGGGCGGCGGTGCGCCACGCATCACGCCACAACCCGCGCCCGCGGGAGTGGTGCTGACACGAACAGACGACACGAATGTCTTCCTGTCCTCCGCGCCATTGGGGAATGTTCCTTCGACTCTGTTGCAGCATCACGAATTCGCTCTAAAGGCAAAAGGCGGACCAGTTCCGCCAAGTGATTGGAAGGGCTGGGAGTTCGTGGTTGGCTCGCGGAGAACGGCGACCTCCTGTCCACGGCCCATGGCGACCTGCAGGCCGCTTTCCCGCTATGCTCTCTCCTGCGTGGAGATCCCTCTGTTCAATCGCGAGTCGAGCTGGCTGGAGTTCGACCGGCGCGTGCTGGCCGAGGCGGAGGACGATCGGGTTCCGCTGCTGGAGCGCGCCAAGTTCCTCAGCATCGCGGCCACGAATCTCGATGAGTTCCTGATGGTGCGCACCGGAGCGATCCGGCAACTGATCGCCTCGGGGATTCGGGAGCGCTCGGTCGACGGACTCACGCCGAAGCAGCAACTGAAGCTGATTCGCAAACGGGTCAAGGATCTGCTGAACGACATGTACCGCGTACTGGCGATCCTGGAGCCGGAGTTGCGGGCGGCCGGCGTACCGGTGGAGCGCGCCGCGGTTCTGACGAAGAAACAACACGCCGCGCTGGCCGAGGAGTTTCAGACGCGCGTGGCGCCGGTGCTCACGCCGCTTGCCTTCGATCCCGGCCATCCCCTCCCCTTCCTGGCCAGCGGCGCGCTCAATCTCGCGGTGACGTTGGCCGCGGGCGACGAAACCCACACGGCCTTCATCAAGATCCCCAGGACATTGCCGCGGTTCATCGCCATCCCCGGCGCGTCCCATCGCTTTCTCCCGATTGAGGAACTGGTGCGGTTGCACGCGAGCTGGTTCTTTCCCGGACTGGAAGTGCGGGAGGTGGTGCCCTTCCGGGTCATCCGCAACGCGGACACGCTGTTGAACGAAGACGAGGTCGAGGACCTGCTCAAATCGGTGGAGACCGAAGTGCGGCTGCGCGACCGCAAGGAGGTGGTCTGGATGGAGGTCGACCGCGACGCCGGCGAAGGCATCCTCTCCCTCCTCCTGCGCCAGCTCGAGGTCACGCGCGACGACGTCTTTCTCACGCCGGGCCTGCCGAAGCTGGGGGACTTGATGGAGATCTACACCGGTGTCGGCCTCCCCTCACGCAAGGACGAGCCGTTCAATCCGCGCATCCCCATCGAGCTGGCCACGCGCGACGATCTCTTCTCCATCATCCGCGCGGGGGACATTCTCCTGCACCGTCCTTATGACTCGTACGGCGCGGTCGCGGAGTTCGTGCAGACGGCGGCCGACGATCCGCACGTGGTGGCCATCAAGCAGACTCTCTACCGTACGGAGCCGGGCTCGGTGGTGGTCGAAGCGCTGGCCCGCGCGGCCGAGAAGGGGAAGCAGGTCACGGCGCTGGTGGAGCTGCAGGCGCGCTTCGACGAGGTGCGCAACATCGCCTGGGCCCGGCGGCTGGAAGAGGCCGGCGTGCAGGTGGTGTACGGGCTGGTGGGGATCAAGACGCATGCGAAGCTCTGCCTGGTCATCCGCAACGAAGGGGGTGAGCTGCGCCGCTACGTGCACTTCTCCACCGGCAACTACAACGCGAGAACGGCCCGGCTCTACACGGACGTCGACCTGCTGACCGCGGACCGCGATCTGGCCGAGGACGCGGCGCAACTGATGAATCTCATCACCGGGTACAGCACGGCCACGGCGCACGAGCTATTCGCCGACGATGCACCACGCTGGTCGTGGAGAAAGCTGATCGTCGCGCCTACGGAGTACCACGCATGGTCGTTGCGCATGATCGAGAGGGAGGCCCAGCACGCCCGCCAGGGGAAGCCGGCCCAGATCATCGCCAAGATGAATGCGCTCGTGGATGCGCAGATCATCGATGCCCTCTATCGCGCCGCGGGAGACGGCGTGAAGATCGAGTTGATCGTCCGGGGCATCTGTTGCCTTGTTCCGCGCGAGAACATCCGGGTGGTCTCGATCATCGACCGTTTCCTCGAGCACTCCCGCATCCTGCTCTTCCGGAACGCGGGGGCCACGGAAGTCTTCGGGACCAGCGGCGACTGGATGCCGCGCAACTTCTTCCGCAGGATCGAGACGGTCTGGCCCATCCTCTCGCCCCGCCTCCGCGACCGCGTCGAGCTGCAGATCCTCGGCACCTGCCTGGCCGACGACACCCGCAGCTGGCGACTCCTTCCCGACGGGACCTACCGCCGCCGCAAGCCCGGCGCACGCGCCATCCGCGCCCAGGAGCGCTTCATCGACATCGCCCGCGCCGAAGCCGTGAAGCTGGCCGCCCCTTACGAAGAAGCGGTGCGCAAGCCGGCCGCGTCACGGAAGAAGTCGCGTCGCAAGGGGTGAGTGTCGCTTTCGGCCCCGCCGGCCGGGGATTCACCACAGAGGCACAGAGACACTGAGAAAGACTTTGCGGCCGTTTGGACGACGAACCCCAAATTTTTCGCGCTACTCCTTCTGTACTACTTAACTCGAATTTCTTCGCGCGACGCGAACATTTGCAGGCGGAGCATTGGAGCGCCGGCGTCCTCGCCGGCTGGCCCGTGGGCGT
>JBDTOZ010000424.1:0-4369 GCA_039932995.1 Acidobacteriota bacterium
CTCCATGCCCTTCTCAAAGTTAGCGCGTATGGGCATCCTGCCCGCGGTGGACTTTGTTCTGTGGAGCCAGCGGAAGCGGGCGCCCGGTGGGCTGACGCCCTGGGGTCCGTCCGCGCCCTGAGATACCGTTCTATACTCCCGCGCTTATGCAATATCGCCCCACCGACATCGAGCCGAAGTGGCAGCAGAGATGGGCCGAGGCGAAGGTCGCCGAGATCGACGTGACCGCGCCGGGCCGGAAGTTGTACATGCTGAACATGTTTCCCTACCCGTCGGGCGACCTTCATGTCGGCCACGGCCGGAACTACATCCTCGGCGACGCGGTCTACCGCTACTACCGCATGCAGGGCCGCGCTGCCCTCAACCCCATGGGCTGGGACGCCTTCGGTCTTCCGGCCGAGAACGCCGCCATCAAGTTCGGCAAACATCCCCGCGAGTGGACGCTGGGCAATATCCAGCGGATGAAGAAGCAGTTCGGACGCTGGGGCATCCTCTACGACTGGTCGAAAGAGATCGCCTCCTGCGAACCGGAGTACTACCGCTGGAACCAGTGGCTGTTCCTGCAGCTCCACAAGCGTGGCCTCGCCTATCGCGGCACGGCGCCGGTGAATTGGTGTCCGCAGGATCAGACCGTCCTGGCCAATGAGCAGGTGATCGACGGGCGGTGCGATCGCTGCGGCGCGCTCGTCGAACAACGCGAGCTCTCGCAGTGGTTCCTCAAGATCACCGAGTACGCAGACCGCCTCGACGCGGGCCTGGACACGCTCACGCACTGGCCGGAGAAGGTGAAGCTGATGCAGCGGAACTGGATCGGCCGTTCGCTGGGAGCGGACGTCGACTTTCCGGTGCCCGCGCTCGGCCATCCCATCCGCGTCTTCACCACCCGGCCGGACACCATCTTCGGAGCGACCTTCATGGTGCTGGCGCCCGAGCACCCCGACGTGGCCGCTCTCATCGCCGATCACCCCGATCGCGACGAGATCGAATCGTGGATCACCGCGGTGCGCAACCAGTCCGCGCTGGAGCGGCAGGAGGCGGGGAAGGAAGGCCGGTTCACGGGCAAGACGGCCGTCAATCCGTTCAGCGAGGAAGAGATCCCGATCTGGCTGGGGAACTTCGTGTTGCCGCAGTACGGCACCGGGGCCATCATGTCCGTCCCCGCGCACGACCAGCGCGACTTCGAGTTCGCGAAACAGTACGCATTGCCGATCCGCGTGGTCATCGCGCCGCAGGGCGGAGAAGCGGCGGGCGACGCCGACCTGGCCGAGGCCTACATCGTCAAAGACGACAGCGGAGTCAGCGTCCGCTCCGGTCCCATCGACGGATTGCCCGTGCCCCAGGCGATCGAGCGGACAATCGCCATCATCGAAGAACGCGGGATCGGCAAGGGGACGGTGCGCTACCGTCTGCGCGACTGGCTCATCTCGCGCCAGCGCTACTGGGGCACGCCGATCCCGATGCTCTATTGCGATCGCTGCGGACTGGTCCCGGTGCCGGAAGAGCAGTTGCCCGTGACCCTGCCGCTGGACGTTCCGTTCACCGGTCGGGAGGGCAACCCCCTGGCCAAGCACGAGACCTTCGTGAACGCGACCTGCCCGCAGTGCGGCGGACCGGCACGGCGCGAGACCGACACCATGGACACCTTCGTCGACTCGTCCTGGTACTTTCTCCGCTTCGTCACGCCGCGCGATGAGCAGCGCATCTTCGACCCGGAGAAGGTCAACCGCTGGCTTCCGGTCGATCAGTACATCGGCGGCATCGAGCACGCCATCCTGCATCTCCTCTACGCGCGCTTCATCACACACGCACTGCACGACATGGGTTTGACCTCGTTCGAGGAACCGTTCACGAACCTCTTCAATCAGGGCGTGATCACCAAGGAAGGGTTCAAGAACCCGCAGGGCTCCTGGGTGTCGCCGGACGAAGTGGAGTGGCGGGACGGCAGGCCCTTCCGCGGACAGGAAGAGCTGACCGCGGAGGTGACGAAGATGTCGAAGTCGCGCCTCAACGTCGTGCCGCCGGACGAGTTGATCGCGCGCTACGGCGCGGACACGGAACGGGTCTACACGCTCTTCATCGCCCCGCCGGAGAAGGAAGCGGCCTGGTCGGATGACGGCGTGGTGGGAGCATTTCGTTTCCTGGGACGGGTCTGGCAGATGGGACAGCAGATCCTCGAAGCGGCGCCCACCCCCGGCCTCCAGGCACCCACCAGCATCACGCGCAAAATGCATCAGACCATCAGTGCAGTGACCTCGCGCATCGAACGTTTCGAGTTCAACACGGCCATCTCCGCACTGATGGAGTTTTCCAACGCCCTCGGCGATGCGGTTCAGGCGGGTGGCGGAGCCGGCCTGCGGGCCCCGTACGAGGCGCTGCTGCAGTTGCTGCATCCGTTCGCCCCGCACATGACCGAGGAGGTGTGGTCGATGCTCGGCAACGAAGAGTTCGTACTCACCTCCGCCTGGCCGGTGGCCGATCCCGCGCTCATGCAGGAAGAGACGGTGGTCATCGCCGTGCAGGTGAACGGCAAGCTGCGCGGGCAGGTGGAAGTGCCGGCGCCCGCGGACGAGCAGCGCGTGTGGGCGGCCGTCGACGCGCACGAGCGCGTCCGCACCTGGCTGGAAGGAAAAGAAATCGTGAAGAAAATCTACGTCGCGGGTAAGCTGGTCAATGTGGTGATTCGATGAAAAACAAGACGATCGTCGCGCTACTCACACTGCTCCTGACTGCCGGCTGCTTCGAGATCGATCAAGCCATCGTGCTTCAGAAAGATCTCTCCGGCACGGCCGACTTTCACCTGGGCATCGACCTCGAGCCGATGGTCACGGTGATGGCTCAGTTCGGCCACGAGATGGAAGGGAAGAAGGGGCCGGTCACCGAAGCGGAACTGGCCAAGGCCCGCGCGGAGTTCAAGAAGTCCTCCTCCAAGAAGAGTGAAGGTGAGGAGATGAGCCGGGCGGACATCGAGAAGCAGTTGCCCGAAGGGGTGAAGCTGCTCGATTTCAAGACGGCCGAGCGCGACTTCGGCGTCGATTCCAACTTCAAGTTCGGGTTCGATCGACTGAGCCGCCTGGTGGGCATCAAGCTCCCTTCGAAGGGCAACGATCCGACCAAGAAGAACGTGATCGATTCGCCGTTCGAAGGGTTGGAGCTGGTGGAGAAGGGCGACACGCTCACGCTGCGCACCAAGCCGATCAACCCGCAGGAAGCGGTGCAGAAGGAAGCGGCCGAAGCTCCGAAGATGGACGCGGCCACCGAGAAGCTGGTGAAGGACGCTTTCAAGAAGATGCGCGTCACGTATCGCATCACCGCGCCGTTTACGATCGTCTCGCACAATGCCACCCGCAAGGAAGGCAACACGCTGATCTGGGAGTACAACATGGCCCGCTTCGAAGAGATGGCCAAGTCGAAGAAGCTCGAGGATGCCGGCGTGAGGGTGACCTACAAGCGATGAGCGCGCTCCGGCGAATGGTGGGCGTTTCGCGACTGGCGGCAGGCGGCGGGATGTTGCTGCTGATGTCGTGCGGGTATGGTCTGGTCGGCCGGGGAAACTTTCTCGATCCGACCATCAAGACCGTCGAAGTGCCGGCGTTCGTGAATCGCACCACGCGCGTGGAGCTCGAGCAGCGGGTGACGCAGGCCGTGGCCGAGGAGTTCGTTTCGCGCGGACGGCTGCAACTGGTCACCTCGGACAATCAGGCCCAGGCCATCCTGCGCGGGTCGATCGACACCTTCAACATCTACCCGATCGCCTTCGATCAGGGCCGCGCCACGCGCTACCAGATCTCCATCACCGCCAAGATCGAGCTGCTCGACCACCGCAACGAGGACAAGGTGCTCTGGAAGAACGACCAGTACCGCTTCACCGAGAACTACGAAGTGAACCTGGCCAACACCGACGCCTTCGATCAGGAGACGCGCGCCATCCAGGAGATCGCCGTCCGCTTCGCCGAGGGCTTGGTCACCAACCTGTTAGAAGGGTTCTAGGCGGCACGGCCGCCAGCGCTGGTGGGCCTAGCCTTGGGCACGTGCGGTCGCTCCGTCGGTGCGTCCTCGACGTTGGCGCGACCTTGTGGCGACCGCCTTCGCGGCCGCGATGAGAATCGAATCTCGTTTTCCCCGGGCCGAGCCCGGGGCTAGATTGTTCGACGCGCCTTCGCGCGTTACTGGAGTTGGCCATTCTTGACGCGGGATGCGCCGGGCAGAATGCCCGCGCCCCATGGCTCATCGCGCTAAGGTTACGCCCGGTAAGGGGCCGCGGGCATCCTGCCCGCGGTGGACTAAAGTCCGCCGTTAGCCCGCGAAGCGGTCGACGACGCGCGAAGGCGCGTTCCACAATGTAGCCCCGGGCTCGGCCCGGGGAACGCGA
>JBDTOZ010000425.1:0-15210 GCA_039932995.1 Acidobacteriota bacterium
GGCGGTTGGCGGTTGGCGGTTGGCGGTTGGCGGTTGGCGGTTGGCGGTTGGCGGCAACGCGACCTGCTCGACCCCGACGAGTCAAGACCATCCCATCGAAAAACGGTCTCTCTCCAATCTCGCTCGCCAATCACGCTCGCCCGCTCTCCCGCCAACCGCCAACCGCCAACCGCCAACCAACCCGCCAAACGAAAGGAATCCATGTCCATCCTCTCCACCCGGCGCATCGAGAAACATTTCCAGGAAGGCAAAGAGACCGTCAGTGTCCTGCGCGGCATCGACTTCGAGGTCGAGCGCGGCGAGATCGTCTCGCTGGAAGGACCATCCGGATCCGGCAAGACCACCTTCCTCTCCATCCTCGGCTGCATCCTCACGCCGACGCGTGGCGAGGTGCGGATCGAAGGCTCACCGGTGAGTGAGAAACGGCTGGCGGACGTGCGCAAGCGCTCGCTCGGCTTCGTGTTCCAGCAGTTCAACCTCTTCCCCTCCCTCACCGCCATCGAGAACGTCGAGTACGCGCTGAACGTGAAGGGCGTGAAGGGACGCGAGGCACGGCACGAGGCGCAGCGCGTGATCGAAGCGGTGGGACTCGGCGACCGCCAGAACTTCCTTCCGCGAGACCTCAGCGGCGGACAGAAGCAGCGCGTGGCCATCGCCCGTGCCCTGGCCGGCAGCGCGCCCATCCTCCTGGCCGACGAGCCCACCGCCAACCTCGATTCCCAGGTCGGCACGCAGGTGTTGGAGATGTTCCGCGCGCTGGCCAAGAAGGAAGACCGCGCGCTGGTCATCGTCACTCACGATCCCAAAGTCCGAACCATCGCAGACCGAGTCGTCAAAATTCAGGATGGAGCTCTCGTATGAACAAATTTCTCTACCCGATCCTGGCCCTGCTCATCGTCGCCGCAACCGTCGTCCAGGTGAATGCCACCCGCGCGCGGCCGGCCGCGCCGCGAGTCGACACGCCTGCAGCACGGCCCCGCATCGTCGCCGAAGGTCGCGTGGTCACGTATCCCGGCGCGGAAGTGACCATCGGCACGGACGTCGGCGGCACCCTCAGCCGCCTGCTGGTGGCGGAGAAAGACACGGTCCGGCGCGGGCAGACCGTGGCCATCCTTTCCGCCGACGACACGCGCGCCGCGCTGAGTGTGGCCCGCGCGCGGGAGGGTGAGGCCGAGGCCGACATCCGCCTGTTTCAGGCCGAGGCCGAGCGCGCCCGCAGCCTCTGGCAGAGCGACGTCGGGTCACGGCAGGCCTGGGAAAAATCGGAGCGTGACGTGGACGCCGCTCGTGCGCGCCGCGCTTCCGCGGCCGCGGAAGTGGAACGGCTGCAGGCACTGGTGAAGAAGACCGTCATCACCTCACCGATCGACGGCGTGGTCATCACCCGGCACGTGCAGGAGGGGGAGACGATCGCCGTGGGCGACGCCATTCTCAGCGTGGCCAACCTGAATCGCACGCGCATCGAAACGGAGATCGACGAGTTCGACGTGGCTCGCATCCACGACGGCGCCACCGTCGAGATTGCGGCCGAGGGCTTCGCGCGCACCTGGCGCGGCACGATCGAAGAGATCCCGGACGCGGTCGTGAACCGCCGCATCAAACCGCAGGATCCTTCCAAGCCGATCGATACCCGGGTGCTGCTCGTGAAAGTGGCCTTCGCCGAGCCCACGCCGCTCAAACTGGGACAGCGCGTGGATGTGAAGATCGAGTAAGGAATCGCAATCAGCGCGCGCAGACACCGTTGCGGATGATGTCGGCAATCTCCACCACCACTTCGCGCGAGTCCTTGCCGAAGGGAGCGTTCACTCCGAAGAGGATCTCCAGGGAGAAGTAGTTGAAGAAGAAGCGCGTGGTGAGCAGGATGGCCGAGACGGGAGACACGTTGGGGCGGAGCCGGGCCCGGATTTCGTCCATCACCCCTTGCTCTTCCCAGATTCGGGCGAAGCGCTCCCCCATGTCGCCGTAGAACTTCTGGATGTGCGTTCCGCCGAACTCGATCACGTCGACGTGGATGAGCAGATGGTATTGGCGAAACTGGCGGATGCTGTCGCGGGCGGCCATCCCCAGTTGTTCGATGTTGTCGGGAAAGCGTTCCGCTCCCGCGAGCACGCGACGAAACGGAAAGCGCTCCGTGCCGGCGATCTCGAAATACTCGCCGATCAGCTCGAGGAAGATCGCTTCCTTATCGGGGAAGTGGTGGTAGACGTTTCCCGTGGAGACGTTGGCGCGCCCGGCGATGTCCCGTACCGTCGTGGCTCGATAGCCCTGGTGGGAAAAAAAGTGCAATGCCGCATCGAGCACGGCGCGGCGGCTACGTTCGGATTTTTCTTCACGCTGCATGGAATGGGGATGAAGGCGGACCTCAGTCAGTGAAACGCATCAGGAGGTAATCCGTCAAGAGCACCGCTCGCGACATACCCCCGCTCCACGGCCTCGCCGCGCCCGGTCAGCGAGACTGCAGTTAGACTCCCCCTGACTTGTCTGCCTCCCCTTACGCGGCGTTGCGCGTTCCCGACTTTCGCCGTCTGCTCCTTTCTCACGGTCTGCTGACCATCGGCCGCGAGGCGCAGATCGTGGTGGTGGGCTGGCAGGTGTTCCAGCTCACCCATGATCCGCTGACGCTGGGGTTGATCGGGTTGGCCGAGGCCCTGCCGTACATCGCGGTGGCCCTGTATGCGGGCCATGTCGCCGACCGGACGGAGCGAAGGAACCTGGCCATCGGAGGGACGATCGCGCTGGTGCTCTCCGCGATCGCGCTGCTGGTTCTCACTCTCGTGCCGGGGGCCATCGCGGTGGGGCGCATCTGGCCGGTGTACCTGATCATCGCGTCGAGCGCCACCGCGCGCAGCTTCATGCGGCCCGCGGTGTTTGCCCTGTCGGCGGCGGTCATGCCGCGCGAGCTCTACCCGAATGCGGTGGCCTGGCGGTCTTCGTCGTGGCAACTCGCGGCCGTGACCGGACCGGCAGCGGGCGGCGTGCTCTGCGGATTCTGGGGACCGGCGCTCACGTACGCGGTGGTGGTCGTGGTGATGGGCTGCTCGCTCGTGGCCATCCTGTCGGTGCAGCATCGCGAACGCCCCGAACCTCCCGAGCTGGCTCTCGGCCAGAGCCTGCTGAGCGGGATCCGCTTTCTCTGGAGCGAGCCGGTGCTGCTGGCGGCCATGACGCTCGACCTCTTCGCGGTGCTCTTCGGCGGGGCCGTGGCCCTGCTGCCGGCATTCGCGGTGTTGCTGCACGCGGGCCCGGAAGGCTTCGGCTTCCTGCGCGCGGCGCCCGCGGCGGGCTCGATCCTCATGGGACTGTGGATCGCCCACCGTCCGCCGATGCGCCGGGCCGGACCGGCACTGATCGCCTCCGTGATGGGGTTCGGGCTGTGCATGATCGGCTTCGCCCTCTCGCGCAATCTGTGGCTCTCGTTCGCCCTGTTGTTCATCAGCGGTGTCTTCGACAACATCAGTGTGGTCGTCCGTTCCACACTCCTGCAGACCCGCACTCCGCCCCACCTCCTCGGGCGCGTGTCGTCCGTAAGCCAGATCTTCATCGGCTCCTCCAACGAGATCGGCGCCTTCGAATCCGGAGTCGCGGCCCGGCTCCTCGGACTCGTCCCCTCGGTCGTATTCGGGGGAACGATGACTCTCCTGGTCGTAGCCGTGACCGCCTGGCGGTCGCCGGCTCTTCGCCGGCTGCGCGAGCTGTGAGTGTGGCCGGTGATCGCGTTGCTCTACCCAGCGAAGAGTGGCGGGACACTGCGATACTGCATCGCATGAAAGGCCGCGGCGCCTCATGGAACCCGCAGAACCGCTTCGAGACCCTCGAATACGTCCGTGACGAAGACGCCCCGCCGGACGAGAGCGCGCCCGGGACGATCTACCTGCGCGACCCCACCGGGACCCTCATCGCCACCAACGACAGCCCGGACATCGGCTTCGACGCCAGCATCAACCCGTACCGCGGGTGCGAGCACGGCTGCATCTACTGCTACGCGCGGCCGACGCACGAGTATCTGGGGATGTCTGCCGGTCTCGATTTCGAAACGCGCATCCTGGTCAAGGAGGACGCACCCGCGCTGCTGCGTGAAGAGTTGAACGCCAAAAAGTGGACGCCGAAGGTGCTGGCCATCAGCGGAGTCACCGACCCCTACCAGCCCATCGAGCGAAGCATGCGCATCACGCGCGGATGCCTGGAAGTGCTGGCGGAGTTTCGCAACCCCGTGGCCGTGATCACCAAGAATCAGCTCGTCACGCGCGACGCCGACCTGCTCGCCGACCTGGCCCGGGACGACGCGGCGCGCGCCTTCGTCTCCATCACCACACTGGACGCCTCCCTGGCCCGGACCATGGAGCCGCGCACCTCCACCCCCGAGCTCCGTCTCGAAGCGATCGCCACCCTGGCAGCGGCGGGAGTGCCGGTGGGCGTGATGGTGGCACCGGTGCTGCCGGGCCTGACCGATCATGAGATGCCCGCCATTCTCGCGGCGGCCAGAAAGGCCGGCGCCCGATGGGCAGGTTACGTGACGCTCCGTCTCCCGTGGGCCGTGGCCCCGCTGTTCGAGCAGTGGCTCGAGGAACATTTTCCGGACCGCAAGGACAAGGTCCTCAACCGCGTCCGCGATCTCCGCGAAGGAAAGTTGTACGACGCCAAGTGGGGCGTCCGCGGCCGCGGCACCGGCATCTTCGCCGATCAGATCGAGGCCCTCTTCGAAGTGACCTGCCGTCGTCTCGGCCTGAACCAAGAGCCGGCCACGCTCTCGACCGCCGCGTTTCGGAAAAGAACTGCGCAGGCGACGTTGTTTTGACCGGTTGGCGGTTGGCGGTTGGCGGTTGGCGGTTGGCGGTTGGCGGTTGGCGGTTGGCGGAGACTACGGGTTTGTTCGCGAGTCTCCATGTTTTTTCATTGCTCTCCCGCCCAGCATTCGGACACCGGCGTGAACACTTTCGACCTGTTATCGTTCGTCGTCGCCGCCTCTCCCGCCAACCGTCAACCGCCAACCGCCAACCGCCAACCATGAAAACTCTCTTTGAAGGCAACCACGTCCTTGTCCTCGAGCGCGACGACTGGCAATACGTCGAGCGGAAGAAAGGTAAAGAAGCGGTCGCCGTCCTCGCGGAGACCGAGGGCCGGCTCATTCTCACCGAACAGTTCCGCAAGCCTCTGAACGCACGGGTGGTCGACTTTCCGGCCGGACTGGTGGGTGATGAGGATGGGGTCACGGATCCCGCGGAGACCGCCAGGAAGGAGCTCGAAGAGGAGACCGGCTACACGTGCGATTCCGTCGAACTGCTCGTCCGCGGTCCCAGCTCGCCCGGCATCACCTCCGAGATCGTCAGTCTCTATCGCGCCCACGGCGTCCGCAAACACGGCCAGGGCGGTGGCGTGGGTGGCGAGGACATCGCCGTTCACCTCGTGCCACGGGCCGAGCTGCGAGCCTGGCTGCAGCAGAAAGCGGACGAAGGGGTGCTCATCGACCTCAAGGCAGGGCTGGCGCTTCACGCAAACTTGCTTACGTAAAGTACTTGCTTCGGAGCTGTTCGAGGCCCATATTGCGGGGCATGCGAATGCTTCCGCTGGTCCTGTTCGTCGCCGCCTGTGCCATGCCGAAGAATGAGCTCACGCCTCTGGTCGACGCGGCACGGAGCGGCGATGCCGCCGCGGTACGAACTTTGTGCGCGGCCGGCGCCGACCCCGACGCTCGTGCGGGATCGAACGGCTGGACGCCCCTTCTGCACGCCATCCACACCAATCATCCCGCCTCCGCGGCGGCCCTCCTCGAGGCCGGCGCGGACGCGAACGCTCCCACACCGGAAGACATGACCCCGCTGATGATGGCCGCCGGCTACGGCAGGCCCGAGATGGTGGCCCTGCTCCTCCGTCACGGTGCCACTGCGGCACAGCGCGACCTCGACGGAGCCGTGGCTCTCGACTACGCCCTCACCGGAATCACGGACGTGGACGACTTCACCTTCTTCCGCTGCCAGAACGACACCGTCGCGCTCCTCCGCCAGGCCAGCCCTCCACCCCAGACTTCCTCCATCCGCTGGGCGCATCTGAAAGGCTGCCTCTAGCTCTAGCCGGCACGGCCGGCAGCGCTGGTTGGCGTCCTCAATCCTCAATCCTCAATCCTCAATCCTCAATCCGAAGTTTCCGTCGGTGCGTCCTCGCGAAAACCTTCTGCCGCGGTATCCTCGCCGCGGTGAAGCGCCTCCCTCTCCTGTGCCTCGTGTTCTCCGCCCTGACGCTGCGTGCGGAGCGCGTGCGCGTCGTGGTGGCACTCGAGGCGCCAACGGCGGGGACGATCCAGTCGCTGCAGACGGAAAGGCCGCTGGAGTTGCAGACGGCCGCGCACCTGGAACCATGGGGCGAAGGCTCCGTCTTCGCCGTGGAAGTGGAGCGCGGCGAACTGGAGACCTTGCGCCACGATCCGCGCGTGCGCGCGGTCTCGGTCGACGAAGGGGGAACCGGCGGACTGCTGGAGAGCGTGCCCCTCATCGGAGCCGACGTCGTCCGCGCGCAGGGAATCGATGGGCGAGGCACGACGATCGCCGTGCTGGACACCGGCATCGACACGCGCAATCCCGATTTTGCCGGGCGCATCGTCGCGCAGCGCTGCTTCTGCGACAACTTCGACGGCACGGGCTGCTGCCCCGGAGGTGCGGTGGAGAGCGCCGGCCCCGGATCCGCCGAGGATGATCAGGGACATGGCACGCACGTGACCGGGATCGCGGCCGGCGCGGGCGCGAGTGCTCCTCCAGGCGTGGCGCCGGGCGCGAGCATCGTGGCCGTGAAGGTCATGGACTCCGAGAACCGTTTCCGCGGCTTCACGCAGATCTACCGCGCGCTGGCGTGGATCGCCGATCAGCGCATGGACGTCAGCGTCATCAACATGAGTCTCGGCTCGGACGCTCTCTATCTGCCCTCGGAATGCGGCGCCTCCGCCCTCGCCCTCGGCCTGCAACCGGTCATCGAGCGCCTGCGTGCGCGCGGAGTGCTCATCACCGTCTCCACCGGCAATCAGCAGTCGACTTCGCGCACCGCATTGCCCGCCTGCATGGACGAAGTCCTTGGCGTCGGCGCGACCTTCGATGCACCCGGTGCCCACTGCGGCGTCAACAACCCTTCCGCGGATGAAGTGACCTGCTACACCAATAGCAGCCTATCGATGGATCTCCTCGCGCCCGGCGATTCCATCTACGCCAGCCGTCGCGGCGGCGGCGGCACGTTGATGAGTGGGACCTCGATGGCCGCACCTCACGTGGCCGGCACGATCGCTCTGCTCAAGGAGGCCGGTGGCCCGGCGTTGTCCGCCGATGTGATCCGCGACCTGCTCACCCACACCGGCAAGCCGGTGCTGGACACGCGCAATCAACTCACCTTCCCGCGCATCGACGCCCGCGCCGCCGTCGCAGCCGCACCGCCACGCCCGCCCGGGATCCGCCGCCGCGCCGTACGGCCCTAGTCACGGCGGCGGCGCTGACTAAAGTCCGCCGCGGGCAGGATGCCCGGCAATCTCCAGTGGAGCGGTGGACTTTAGTCCACCGGGCACTCGCGAGGATCGGCCCCTCTGCCCTTCGCGGTTCTCGACAAGAGCGTGGCGAGAAAACTCACACGACTCACGGCTCACTCCTCGCGAGTGCCCGGTGGACTCAAGTCCACCGCTCCACAGGCTAAGGCCCACCGCGGGCACGCTCAGATCTTCAACACGATCTTGCCGAAGTGATCGCTCGATTCCATGAGCCGGTGGGCGTCGTCCGCGCGTTCGATGGGGATCACGCTGTGGATGACGGGACGGATGCGTCCCGCGGTGAGATCGGCGCCGAACCGGCGGAGGAACGCGGCGATGATCGCGGCCTTCTCGCGTGGAGGACGGGCGCGGAGGGTCGATCCGATGATCTGTGCACGCTTGCCGAGAATCTTGGACACATCGAGGAGCGCTTCGCGCTGGCCGCCCATCGATCCGATGATCACGATGCGCCCATCCAGGGCCACGGCCTCGAGATCGCGCGGGAGGTACGGAGCGCCGATGTGATCGAGGATCACATTCGCCCCACGCGCCCGTTCGACGAAGTCTTCCTCACGGTAGTTGATGGCCACATCCGCTCCGTGCTCGAGACAGAGTGCGCATTTTTCGGCCGACCCGGCGGTGACGATCACGCGTGCTCCCGCCAGTTTCGCCAGCGTCGTGCCCGCGGTACCGATGCCGCTGCCTCCTCCGTGCAGTAGGACGGTCTCTCCCTCCCGTAGATGTGCGAGCTGAAAGAGAGTCAGGTAGGCGGTGATGAAGACTTCAGGGATTGCCGCGGCTTCCTCGTCACTCACTCCTTCCGGGACGTGCATTGCCGAGCCGGCATCGACGACGACCTCCGCGGCGTAGCCTCCGCCGGCCAGCAGGGCCATGACCCGGTCGCCCAGTCTCCAACCACGCGCGTCCGCTCCCACCTCCGAAACGACTCCGGCGCACTCCAGGC
The DNA here is from genome assembly GCA_039932995.1 of Acidobacteriota bacterium. Taxonomy (GTDB): domain Bacteria; phylum Acidobacteriota; class Thermoanaerobaculia; order Gp7-AA8; family Gp7-AA8; genus QHVT01. The sequence goes on from JBDTOZ010000425.1 coordinate 8,463, forward strand.
CGAGGATCGTCGAGGCACCGGGCGGCGGCGGATAGTGTCCCTGCCTCTGCAGCAGATCCGCGCGATTGATGCCGGCGGCGCGCACCGCGATGCGGAGATCGTGCGGACCCAGCTCCGGAGAAGGGGCCTCGACGATCGCAAGGGACTGGTCGGGTTTCACGTGGATGGCACGCATGAAGAGATAGTAGTAGAGCCGGGTGCTGGGTGCGGCAGGCTGACGGCGCGCGTTTGGAGTCCCGGGCCTTTCCGGCTATCGTTCCGGGCCGTGACGAACCATGCGGCAGTGTCGTGCGTCGGCTTGAAGAAGCATTACTCCGACGTCAAAGCGGTGGACGGCATCGACCTGGAGGTTCTTCGCGGGGAGTGCTTCGGACTCCTCGGGCCGAATGGCGCGGGGAAGACCACCACCATCGAGATTCTCGAAGGGCTGAACACCTCCGATGGCGGAGAGGTGCGCATTCTGGACCTGACCTGGGAGCACGATGAGCGCGAGATCCGCGAGCGCATCGGCGTTTCGCTGCAGGAGACGCAATTCAGCGAGAAGGTCACGGTCTACGAGACGCTGCGCCTGTTTCGGTCGTTCTACCGCCGCGGTCGTGACCCCGAGGAGTTGTTGCGGGGACTCTCGCTCGAAGAGAAGCGCGATGCACGCGTGGGCAAACTGTCCGGTGGACAGAAGCAACGGTTGGGCGTGGCCTGCGCGCTGGTCGGTGAACCGGAGATCCTCTTTCTGGACGAGCCCACCACCGGTCTCGATCCGCAAAGCCGCCTGCAGTTGTGGGACATCGTGGCCGGCTACCGCGCCAGAGGCGGCACGGTGCTGCTGACCACGCACTACATGGAAGAGGCCGAGCGTCTCTGCGACCGCATCGCCATCATCGATCACGGCAAGCGCATCGCCCTCGGCACTCCGCGGGAACTCATCGCGCGGCTGGAAGCGCCGCACATCATCGACCTGACCACTCTGCCCGCGCTGGCGGAAGAGGACTTTGCGTCGATCCCCGGTTTTCACGGAGCCACGCGACGGGCCGAGGCCTGGCAACTGCGCGTCGATTCGCTGGCCGCATCGGTGCCCGAGCTGATCGGAATCGTCGAAGCCAAAGGGGTGAAGCTGGAGACTCTGTCGACGCACGCGGCCACCCTCGAGGATCTCTTCGTGGCCCTCACCGGAAGGGAGCTGCGCGATGTCTGAGCCGCGTCCCATCCGATCGCCGCTGACCGAGCTGACGATCTTTCGCCTCAAGGAATTCATTCGTGAGCCGGACGCCGTCTTCTGGGTGTTCGCCTTTCCCCTCCTCTTGACCGTGGCCCTCGGCTTTGCCTTCCGCGAGAAACCGCCGGACCGCATTCCGGTGGGCGTCGTCGACGGTCCTTTCGCGCAGCGTCACCTCGCGGCCATGAAGCAATCGCCCGCCCTGCAGCCACGGGTCTACAGCGACCGCGAAGGAAAAGAAGCGCTCCGCCGCGGCAAGATCTCGCTGCTCGTGGAAGGGGACGCCGTCCCCGTCTACCGTTTCGATCCCACGCGTCCCGAATCGCGCACGGCGCGCGTGGAAGTGGACGACGCCCTGCAGGACGGCGCCGGCCGTCACGACGCCTTTGCGGCGCGCGAAGCCCACGTCACCGAGCAGGGCTCGCGCTACATCGACTTCCTCGTGCCCGGACTCATCGGCATGAATCTGATGGGCACCGGGATGTGGAGCATCAGCTTCGCCGTGGTCAACGCCCGCCTCAAAAAGCTGCTCAAGCGCTTCCTGGCCACCCCCATGCGCAAGGTTGATTTCCTCGGTGCGCAATTCCTGTCGCGGCTGGTCTTCCTGGTGGTGGAGGTCACGGTGGTGACCCTGTTCGCCCGTCTGATCTTCGACGTCAAAGTGCGCGGTCCCCTTTGGGTCTTCTGCCTGCTCTGCCTCCTCGGCGGCGCCGCGTTCGCGGGCATCGGCATCCTGGTCTCCTCTCGCGCCCGCACACTGGAAGCCGTGAGCGGCCTGATGAACGTCGTGATGATGCCCATGTGGATCTGTTCGGGAGTCTTCTTCTCCTACGAACGCTTCCCGGACGCGGTCAAGCCGTTCATTCGCGCCCTTCCTCTGACCGCGCTCAACGACGCGCTTCGCGCCATCGTGAACGACGGCGCCGGAGCAGGAGAGGTTCTCCCGCAGATCATCAACCTCTCGGTCTGGACCGTGATCAGCGCACTGATTGGATTGAAGATCTTCCGCTGGAATTGATCCCGCGGACATCTCCGAAGGCCACCACTTCCTTCTCATTGGTCATCCACAGGCGGAAGCCGCGATCATTGGAGAGGTAGTGGAGGATGGTCGGGCGGAAGCCGGCGCGGCAGGGAACCGGGATGCCCAGGTCTCCGAGGCGCGCGGGATAGTCCTCGTGCGCGGCGCGGTAGTGGATGAGCGCGTCGCGCACGACGAAACCGCGCGTGGCGCATTCATCCCAGGCACGTGCGAACTGGACCTGGCCGAGATAGAGGCCGGCGAACATGGCCAACCCGGTCACCACGACCTGAGGTCTTCCCCGCTTCGCGAAGAGCATCAGCACGGCCGTGGTCAGAGGAATGGTGTAGGTGAAGAGGTGCTGGACCACGCCCAGCTCGCCCCTCTGGCCGAGAGTGGCGCCAAACAAAAACGCCGCGCCGGCATAGGCCAGCGCGGCGATGAGACGGCTGAGGAAGACCACGTCAGAACGAGAATACCAGACCGGCGTTGACTTCTCCCTGCGTGAAGTCCTGATTGTCCCGGTACGTGCAGAACGTGCAATCGTCGTTGTGGTCGTCCTGGAGCGCGGTGTAGAAGCCACGGCCCTCGAAACGGAAGCTGAGGGCGCGGCTCATGGGCACCTTCACCCCCACTCCGGCGGAAGCCGAGAAACGCTGTTCGGCGGAAACGCCGGAGATCTGCGGGTCGAGGTTGGCCAGGCCGGCGCTGATGACGAAGTAAGGAGTGGCGTTGCGGGAGCGGGCGAAGGGAATCTGCAGACCTGCGTGCAGGTAGGTGACGTCGATGTCCGCGACCTCATTGTTCGGCTCGAACAGCCCGCTCTCGGTCTCCAGTTGCGAGGCCTGACGGTCGGCCATCAGCTCGAGCTTCAGCCCGGTGTCGCCCAGCGGCATGGCGAACGAGACACCCACGCTGGCGCTGCTGGCCACCTCGACGTCGCGGTTGAAGAGGAACGTCTGATCCGAGTAGATGGTCCCGTTCCAACGGAAGCCGATGAACGGCGTCAGCTCGAACGCAGAGTCGCGGGGCGAGCTGCGCTCGTACCGGTCATCCCGGTCCCCGCGACGATCCCGCCAGCGGTCATCGCGGTCCTGGGCCAGAAGGGTGGTGGAAGTAAGCAGAAGAAGAAGCACGAGAACGGCTTTGCGCATGAAACCTCCGGAAGTTGGTGACGATGGGCGTTGGCATTTGGCGGGAAAGCGAGCGCATCAGCCGGTCCATCCGGCCACAGTCGTTCTCCCGCCAACCGCCAACTGCCCAACCGACCCCCGGATACAATCCCCGGACCATGAAGATCGCCACCTGGAACGTGAATGGGATTCGCGCGCGGCACGAGCAGTTCGTCACCTGGAGCGCCGCGGAGCAACCGGATGTGATCTGCCTTCAGGAGATCAAGGCCAAGCTCGACCAGATCCCGCAAAGCTGTTCGCTGGAAGGGTATACGTGCTACTGGCATGGAGCCGGCGGCTACTCCGGCGTGGCCCTGCACGTCCGCAACGAGTTCGCGCGGGACGCGGTGATCAGCCATCCGGAGTTCGATCACGAGACGCGAATCGTGCAGGCCCAAATCGAGGACACAGTGTTCACCAGCGTGTACGTCCCCAACGGTGGCAAGGATTTCGAGGCCAAGGTCGCCTTCATCCACGCCCTCACCGCGTACGCGGCCGGTCTGAAGGCGCAAGGACTGGGGCTCGTCCTCTGCGGCGACATGAACATCGCCCGCTCGGACATGGACGTGCATCCGAAAGAGCGCAAGCCACGCGCGATCGGTCAGACGCCCTTTGAGCGGGAGCTCTTCGAGAAACTGCTGACCGATGGCGGTCTGGTCGACGTGGGCCGCTCGCTCTATCCCACCGACGACCAGTACTTTTCCTGGTGGGCGCCGTGGCGCAACATGAAGGAGCGCAACATCGGCTGGCGCCTCGACTACGTGCTCGCCAGTGAGAGCCTGGCCACACGCGCCGTCTCCTGCCCGTCCCAACGCGAAGTGGGGACCAGCGATCACGCGCCGGTCGTGGCCGTGTTCTCCTGAACAACGCCGGCGGCGCTGAGACTCATCTCGAAGTTCCGGGGTTGCTACCGAACCCCGCAAAAAGAAAAAGCCGGCGTATGTACGCCGGCTTTTCCGTGCTTCGCATGAGAAGACGTTACTCGAGGACGACCAGCACCACGCGGCGGTTGGACTCGCGGCCCGGACGGGTCTTGTTGGACTCGAGGGGAAGCGTATCGCCGTAGGAGATGGTGGACATCCGGGCGAGCGGGAGCTTGTGCTCGCGGGAGAGATAGCGGCGCACCGAGTCCGCCCGACGCTGGCCGAGGTCTTCGTTGTGCATCTCGCTGCCGGTGTCGTCCGTGTGGCCCTGGATCTCGACGAAGTATTGGCTGTCGAGAGCCTTGACCTTGGTGCCGAACTCGTCCAACGCCACCTTGGCGTCATCCGAGAGATCCGCGGAGTCGAGCTTGAACTTCACCCGGTCTTCGGAGAACGTCTGCTCGAACACCACTTTGCCCTTGGCCAGCACGCCGGCTTCCTGGGCTCGCTTCAACGCTTCCTGGGCCGACTGGCTCAGCTCGTCGAGACGCACATCGGTCTGCTGCTGCTTCTGCTGCAGGTCTTCCACCTGCCCGGCCACGGACTCGATCTTCTGATTCGTCGAAGCCTGCGACGCCGCGATCTTGGCATCGACGGATTTCGACGTGGCACACGCACCCATGAGCATTGCCAGGGCGGTGGCCGAAAGAGCTTTCGTAAACTTCATCATCGACTCTTTTTCCTTTCGTTACGCTTGGTCTGCCCGCGGGATGCGGCGCTCAGCCCCGGCGGTTCGGTCCCGCGGTAGCCGGCACGAACACGGACGGAGCGGACGCGCCCCGCGAGCTCCAGCGAAATGCGGCGGTACTTTACAGCACCCTTTCCCGTAGATGGGAAGCCAATCAAATATTGGGTCCGAAGTGCTTTCTCGATCCCATCCATTGCATTTGCAAGCACTTCGGGCCGGTTCCCCACGAAGAGCTTGCCACCGGTGGCCGCGGCGAGCTCTTCCAGCAAATCAATGTTGGCCAGCTCTTCGTTGATCGGCGCGCTCTTGCGAACTGACGCCTGTTCGGCCGCCTCGCGTAGCCCAAAGGCATAGACCGGGATGGAGACCCCTTCCATTCGATCCTCGATGTCGCTCCGGCTCATCGTCGAGGCATTGTCGATCCCGTCCGACAGCAGAATGATGGCCCGGGAAGGATTGCGGCCCAGTTCCGTCCGCTCCGGCATCTCGGCCAGGGCATCGAAGAACGCCGTCTTTCCCCACGGTTTCACGACGTCCACCGCGCGCGCAATCGCCGCCGGATTTTCCGTGAAGGGGACCAGCTCGTTCGTATGACCGCGGGAGTCGAAGACGTACAACGCGAAATCATCGCCTGCTTTCCGACGCGCGATCAACGCGTTGATGGCCGCCTTGGCCGCGTCCATCTTGCCTGCCAGGCCCATCGAGCCGGAGCCGTCCAGGAGAATGGTCCACGAGACCGGAGCATTCATCGACAGCTCGAACATGTCCGTCGCCACCGCCTTGCCGTCGACCAGCAGCGAGACTTCCTTCGCCTGGAGATCGACGATCGGAACGCCGCGACTGCCCAGGACGGTGAACGGGACCATCACATAGCTGACGGAGACCTGCTCGTTGAAATCCTGCGCGGACGCGCTCACCGCGACCAGAAGAGCGAGCGCGAGAATACGAACCCTCATGGTCCCAATAACAATCGTCATGCACGACTCATTGCTTGTTTCGCCGACTGCCGAGTCCGGAGGAGGCGGCGGGCAGTGCGAAGGATAGCCCGAGGATTCACTGCTGCCGAGGGCGCCTGCGGCTCATCCGCGAGGGAGCGGGACGAACGTGTCGTCTTCCTGATGCTTACGCTCCCATTTGAGAAAGTCGTAGTAGCCGCAACGGGATTGGGCCGGGTACTCATGACAGACATCGGGCCGGGCATCGTAGATCGTGCAGTTGCGCGTCTTCGGATCGAGAAACATGCAGATGCTGCCGTAGATCTTGTCTTTCTGATGGCGAAGGACCTGCTCGTTCTCTTTCACCTTCGTGAAGCGGCGGCGCGCCGTCTCCACATCGACGCCGAAATGCCTGGCCAGCCGGGCCAAGTCCTTCTTCTCGACGACGATCCGCTCATAGCTGCAGCAGTAAGCCGGACACTTGAGACAGTCGTACGAGAGCTTCTTCGCGGGAGCCGTTTGATCGGTTGCCATGAGTGCCACGCAGTGTAACAGGAGCAATCGCACCAGCCGCCGGTCGAGCCTTTGAAATCGGATTGAGGATTGAGGATTGGGCCGGATTGAGGATTGAGGATTGAGGCCATGACGCGCGAAGACACGTCCACACCCCGAAGGTGCGCCCACACCCCGAAGGCGCGTCCATGCGCGAAGGCGCGTTCATGACGCGCGAAGGCGTCCACACGTGAAGGCGCGTTCATGACGCGCGAAGGCGCGTCGAACAATCTAGCCCCGGGCTGCG
>JBDTOZ010000426.1:0-4537 GCA_039932995.1 Acidobacteriota bacterium
GTGGATGGATCGCAGGATCGGTGTCGTCATTGATTTCAAAGGCGTGTCGCCAACCCATTCACCCCAGACAACCAGCAACCAGCCACGGACGACCAGAAACCAGAAATCAGAAATCAGAAATCAGAAATCAGAAATCAGAAATCAGAAATCAGAAACCAGAAACCAGAAACCAGCCACGGACAACCAGCAACCAGCAACCTGATCACAGCTTCCACAGGGCGGCCACGGCCTCTTCGAGCGTCTCGGTGGAGATCGAATACGACATGCGCAGATGGCCTTCTCCTTCGGGACCGAAGACGGCGCCGGGAACGGAGGCGATGGAGGTTCGTTCCAGCAGTCGCTCCATGGCCTGCCAGGAGTCGTCGCCGAGGCGGGCCCGGACGTCGGGGAAGGCGTAGAAGGCTCCCGGGGGAGTGAGGCAGGAGAAGCCGGCCTCGCGGAAGGCGGCCACCAGCACATCACGGCGGCGCCGGTACTCCTCCCGGATGCTGTCGAAGAACCGCGGGTCGTGCGTGATGGCGGCAACGGCTGCGTACTGCGTCGGCGTGGATACGCCATTCACGCTGTTCAGGACCAGTTTGCGGATGAAGCTCATGAACGGCTCCGGCGCGATCAGGTAGCCGATGCGCCAGCCGGTCATGGAGAAGCTCTTGGAGAACGTGTGCACGGTGATGGTGCGCTCGGCCATTCCCGGCAGCGAAGCCAGCGACACGTGCTCGCCGTCGTAGATCAGGTTCTCATACGCCTCGTCGGCGATGACGGTCAGATCATGCGCCTCGGCGAAGGAGGCGATGCCGGTGAGCTGTTCGTGCGAGAGCACGTCGCCGGTGGGGTTGGCGGGTGAGTTCACGTACAGCACGCGCAGCCGGGGCGACGCGCGCATCTCCAGAGCCTCGCGCAAGTCGCGGTCGCGGATGTCGTCCCACGGCACGCGCACGGCCACGCCGCCGGAGAAACGCACCTGATCCTGGATGGGCGTCCAGTAGGGGGAAAAGAACATCACCTCGTCCCCCGGATTCACGCTCGCCTGAAACGCGCAGAAGAGGCCGTGCGCGCCGCCGGACGTGATGATGATGTCCCTGGTCTCGACCTCGACGCTGTTCTTGGCGGCCAGCTTGTCCCGCAAGGCTTCGAGCAGCGAGGGGATGCCCGAGGAGGGAGCATAGCGGGTGTGGTTTGCGTCGAGGGCCGCCTTCATGGCGTCCTTGACGAAGTCGGGCGTCGACAGGAAGGGCTCTCCCCCTTCGAGCTGAAGCACCCGCTGTCCACGCCCGCGCATGTCCAGGACGCGGTTGCGGATCTTGACGATGTCGGAAAACCCGAGGAGGTCGGAGCGGTCGGCGACGTTCAAGGCGCGCATTCTATCGCGCGGCCCTTTCTGGGATGCGGATTGAGGATTGAGGATTGAGGATTGAGAAAGGCAGGAAAGCCAATCCTCAATTCTCAATCCGCAATCCCGGCCAGGCCTACGCCGGCGGCCGGTTCGGATTCTGCTGGGAGGGGTCGGTGGCGGGGGCCGAGGGGGGCACGATCATCGACGGATCCGCCTGCGGGGATGGCGCGGGCGTGGTCTGGCGTGATGGCGCGGAGGGTGCGCCGATGAAGCTCATGCTCTTTCGGGCGTGCGTGGTCGGATACATGTTGATGAGCGTGAGGTCCATCAGCTTCGAGTCGAGCACGCGCGGGTTCGTGGCCACCTGCATCAGCGCCGGGTTGATGGTGTAGGCCTTGGAGTAGTAGGCGATGGCGCGGTCGGTGTGGAGGAGCTTCTCCTCGATCAGGCCGAGCTGGAAGAGGGCCATGGCGTGGCCGGGCTTGTACTTCACGGTGCGCTGGAAGGCGCGGCGGGCGCCGCCCTCCTGGCCGTCGGCCGCGCGCACGAGTCCCAGGTTGTACCAGGCCGGGAAGTACTTGCCATCGCTGTTCACCGAACGCTCGAACTCCCGTTCGGCGTCCTTCGGAAAGCCTTTCTGCACGAGCAGCATCCCCAGCTCGTTGTGGAGCTCGGGAGAGTCGGGGGTGGCGCGCAGTCCGGTCAGGGTGCGGTTGATGGCCGCGTCGAGCGAGCTGCCGGTGGTGAGGTACTTGGCGTAGAAGGGATTCGCGTAAGGGGCGTCGTCCTGGCGGAGGTCGCGGATTCCGGCACAGCCGAAGGCCGCGAGCGCGGCGAGGAGGAGGAGAGGTCTTTTCATTCGCAGTTCAGTCATGAAGTGGTTTCGCTTTCAACTTCACCTTCCCGTCGACGGTCTCGACCCGGAAGGCCACGGTGTGCACGTTGTATCGGGAGCGCACCAGCTCCGTTTGCTTCTGCACCATCGCCGCCAGTTGGTCGAGCGATACATGGGACGGCTTTCCGAGCTCCACGTTGGCCCGCTCGACGGCCTCGTACAACTTGCGGATCTGTTCGCCGTTGGCGCCCGGCGTCATCTTTACATACGGATCAGCAGATGGCGACGTTACGGGCGGCGGAACGGGATGGGCCCGGACCGGTGGCTCGGGCTCGGCCATGGCCGCCTGGCGCCGGCGAAAGTCGAGCGGACCCTCTTCGCGCTCGCGCATCCGGCGTGCCCACATCTCGCGGAACTGGTTGTAGCGCGACAGGACGGTGTTGAAGCGGAAGCGCCGGCTGTTGTCGCGCATCTTCTGCTTGCTGATCTCGTGGATGTAGGACTCTACCTGATGCCGCATGAACGACGGCGGTACCTTGATGATCGCCGAGAAGAAGAGATCGTACTGATTCTTCAGGCGGCGGATGTCTTCCTCGAGCTTGTCCAGCTCATCGTCCTGTTTGATCATTCGGTTGGCGGTTGGCGGTTGGCGGTTGGCGGCCTCCGCCGCAACTCCTGCGCCCCGGCGCCCTACAATACGCCCGCCATGGCAAAAGCGCGCCCCCCGGTCGTCCATTCCGCTCTGCGGGCCATCCCGTCGGTGGAGCGGATCCTCAGCGCGGCGGCGTTTTCCCCGCTGATCCGCGACTTCGGGCGGGAGCGGGTGAAGGCGGCCGTGGCCGAGTATCTGACCACGCTCCGGGCCACGCGTGCCGCCTACGACGAGGCCGAGGCCGTGGCCGCGGCCGGCGAGGCCATCGTGGCCGCGACGCGCTCCACGCTCGGGCGCGTGATCAACGGCACGGGCGTGATCATCCACACGAACCTGGGGCGCTCGCCCATTCACCCCGCGCTCTGGGCCGAGGTGGCGGAGATCGTCACGGGGTACTCGAACCTCGAATTCGATCTCGAGGAAGGCGACCGCGGCGCGCGGGATGAGCACCTCACCGCCATCTGCCGCACGCTCTTCGGCTGCGAGGCGGCCGTGCTCACCAACAACAACGCCGCGGCCACGCTGCTGGTGCTGGCGGCTTTGGCGGCGGGAAAGGAAGTGCTGGTCTCACGCGGCGAGCTGGTGGAGATCGGAGGGGCGTTCCGTGTGCCCGACGTGATCCAGCAGGGCGGCGCGAAACTTCGCGAGGTGGGCACCACCAACCGCACCCGGGCACGCGATTACGCGGACGCCGTGACGCGCAGGACGGCCGCCATTCTGCGCGTCCACCGCTCCAACTTCGACATCGTCGGCTTCACGGAAATGCCCACGGTGCCCGAGCTCGTGGAAGTGGCGCGTCAGAGGAAGGTGCCGCTGCTCTACGACGAGGGGAGCGGGAGGGTGGTCGAGCTGCATCCGTACGGGTTCACTCCCGGCAGCACGCTCGCGGAGGTGATCGGACAGGGAGTCGACGTCGTCACCTGCTCGACCGACAAGCTGATCGGCGCGACGCAGGGAGGGCTGATCCTCGGGCGCGAAGACCTGGTGGCGAAGTGCCGGCGCCACCCGCTGATGCGCGCGTTGCGCGTGGGCAAGGAGACCTACGGAGTGGTGGGCGCGACGCTGCGCGCATTCGCCACGCGCAAGCACGAGGAGCTGGTGCCGATCTACCGGATGCTGGCCACGCCCCTGGACGTGCTCCGCGCCCGAGCCGATCTGCTCACCCGCAACACCGCCTGCCGCGTCCTCGACAGCCGCTGCGCCCTGGGCGGAGGAACCACTCCCACCGAGACCATCGCCTCGATCGCCATCGCGGTCCCAGGCAACGCCCAGGAACTGCAGGCCCGCTTCCTCCACCACGATCCCCCCATCGCCGGCCGCGTGCAGAATGACGTCTTCACCCTCGACCTCCGCACTCTGCTCGAGACGGACCTGACGCCTGTGAGGCAGTTGCTGGCGGTCGGCTCTTAGGCTTCTCGTCTTCTCGTCTCGTCTTCGGGTCGTCCGGTCGTCGAGTCTTCAAGTCGTCGAGTCGTCGGGTTGTCGGGTCGTCGGGTTGTCGGGTCTCGCAGTCTCATAGTCTCAAAGTCTCATAGGTGTCGTTGGCTCCGGCGTCTATGAGACTGTGAGCCTATGAGACTGTGAGACTCCATCGAGAAGAAAACGTACTCCTCGGCGACTCGGCGACCCGACGACTCGTGCCGGCTAGCGGAAGAGCAGGGCCTGCACCTGGTCGCGGGCTTCGTTGAGCAGTCGCTCCTTATCGCGCACCGTGAGG
>JBDTOZ010000427.1:0-9641 GCA_039932995.1 Acidobacteriota bacterium
GGGCCGAGCCCGGGGCTACATTGTGGAACGCGCCTTCGCGCGTCAGCGCCCTCTTCGCGGGGAACTGCGGACGTGAGTCCACCGCGGGCAGGATGCCCGTGGCCCCTTACCGGAGTGCCTTGGCGCGATGAGCCATGGGGCGCGGGCATCCTGCCCGGCGCACTTCCCGCGTCGAACGGCCAAACTCCAGCGGCTACGGCGCGCTGTGCTACCATCCCGCCGTCATGACGAAGCCCTTCCAGGAGAACGAGAGCGCGCCCATTGCGGCGACCTCGTGTCTTTGGCTCCGCTGATCTCCTTCCTTCGCGACACTCCTCGTTGAACTCCTGCCGGCGTCCCTGGCGATGGTGTTTCTGACGTCCGCCCCACGCCGCCGTCGTCTGCAACGAGGTCCCCATGATCACCGTCATCGACAACTACGATTCCTTTACCTACAACCTGGTCCAGCAGATCGAGCGGCTGGCCGGGGAGCGTCTGCGCGTCCTGCGCAATGACGCCTTCGCGCCCGACGAGTTGCTGGCCGAGAATCCCAGCGCGATCGTCATCTCCCCCGGGCCGGGGACGCCGGCCCGCGCCGGCCGTTGCATCGAGCTGATTCGACGCAACACGGATGTTCCTCTCCTCGGAGTCTGTTTGGGGCATCAGGCCATCGCCGAGGCCTTCGGCGCGCGTGTCGTCCGCGGGGCCCTGCCGGTTCACGGCAAAGTCAGCGCGGTGCACCATCGCGGCGAGCGGCTCTTCGAAGGTTGTGACGATCCGATGCTCACGGCCCGCTATCACTCGCTGGTCGTCCAACGCGATACGGTCCCCGACTTTCTCGACGTGGACGCCGAGACGGCGGACGGTTCGATCATGGCCCTGTCGCACAGAGAGCGTCCCATCTTCGGAATCCAGTTCCATCCCGAGTCCTACGGCACCGAGGGTGGAGACCAACTGATTCTGAACTTTCTGCGAAAGGCCGCGAGCCACCGAGAGACAGCAGCCAGTCACGGAACGGGAGGTCAGCGATGATCGCCGGCGCCATCAAGCGCCTGGCGGACGGCCACGATCTCAGCCGCGACGAGATGCGCGACGTCTTCGGTCAGGTCATGGACGGCCTGACCTCCGACGTGCAGAAGTCGGCGCTGCTCATCGCGCTGCGCATGAAGGGGGAGACGCCGGACGAGATCACCGGTGCGGCCGAGGCCATGCGGGCCAGGGTCACCCCTCTCGATGTGGACCGTGAGGAGCTCGTCGATACCTGCGGCACCGGCGGCGACGGACGGGGCACGTTCAACATCTCCACGATCGCGGCCATCGTCGCCGCCGGTGCGGGGGCGCGGGTGGCCAAGCATGGCAATCGCGCGGTCTCGTCCGCGTGCGGGAGCGCCGACGTGCTTTCCGCTCTCGGCGTCCACATCGATCTCGACGCGCCGCGCATGTCGCTGGTTCTGCGCCGCGCCGGAATCGCCTTCCTCTTCGCACCGAAGCTCCACCCGGCCATGGCCGCGGTGGCGCACGTGCGGAAAGAGCTCGGGGTGCGCACGATCTTCAATGTCCTCGGTCCGCTCACCAATCCGGCCCTGGCCCGGCGCCAGGTGCTCGGCGTTTACGCGGAGCCTCTCGTGGAGATCGTGGCGCGGGTGCTGGCCGCACTCGGTGCCACACACGCGCTGGTCGTTCACAGCCGGGACGGCCTGGACGAGATCTCCGTCTCCGCGTCCACGCGCGTCTGCGAAGTCCGTGACGGCGAGCTTCGCACCTATGAGGTGACCCCGGAGGAGTTGGGCCTGGCCCGGCACTCCCTCGACCGGCTGGCCGGCGGCGACGCTCGTCAGAACGCATTCATCGCGCGCGACATCCTGGGCGGTGCACTGGGGGAGGGGACGCAACAGGCGCGGCACGACGTGGTCGTGGCCAATGCCGGTGCGGCCCTTTACGTCGGCGGGGCCGCGGACTCGATTCGCGACGGCGTGGCCCTGGCGAAAGACTCCATTGCCAGCGGCCGTGCGCTGGACAAGCTGCAGCAACTGGTGTCGGAGTCGAATGCTCTGGGAGGTGTGGCGTGACGGTGCTCGAACAGATCGTGGAGCGTACGAGGGAGCGCCTGCGCTCGGAGGAGAGGCCCGACCGGCGCGCCGCGGAGGTGGTGGCGGAAGGGCGGACTGCACACGCGTTTCGCGACGCGCTGGCGCGAGAGGGCGTGAACGTGATCGCCGAGATCAAGTCCGCATCCCCATCCGCCGGCTCGATCGTGGCCGACCCTGATGTCGAGGCCATCGCTCGCGATTACGCACGCGGCGGCGCCGCGGCGCTTTCCGTCGTCACGGAGCCGGAGTTCTTCCTCGGCTCGCGCCACTGGCTGGCGCGCGCGCGTACGGCCGGCGGACTGCCGGTGGTGATGAAGGACTTCATCGTCGAGGCCTCGCAGATCGTGCGGGGCATCGCCGCGGGAGCGGACGCCATTCTGCTCCTGGCTTCTCTGCTCGATGAATCCCAGCTCCGCGATTTCATCGCGTTGCTCGAAGCCTACGGCTGCGATGCGCTCGTGGAAGTGCACGACGAAGAGGAACTGGGACGTGCCGTCCAGGCCGGTGCGCGCATCATCGGCGTGAACAACCGCGACCTTCGCTCGTTCGTCGTCGACCTGGCCACCTCCGAACGCCTCGGCGCCAGGATGCCGGAGGACGTGATCCGCGTCGCGGAGAGCGGCATCCGCGTGCGAGCCGACGTGGACCGTCTGCGCGCGGCCGGGTTTCACGCCTTTCTCGTCGGTGAGTCGCTGCTCCGCCAGGACGACCGCGCCGCCGCCGTTCGCGCGCTGTTGACTGCGCCATGACCCTCATCAAAATCTGCGGCATGACCCGCCCGGAAGATGCGGCCCTGGCCACTGACCTCGGCGCCGACTTCATCGGCTTCATCTTCGTGAAGGAGTCGCCGCGCTGCGTCACGCCTGAGAGGGCACGAGAGCTCGCCGGTGGGATCAGAACGCAGCGCCCTTCAAGGGTCGGCGTCTTTCGCGACACCTCCGCCCGCGAGATCAACACCATCGCCAGAACGGCGGGCCTCGACTTGGTCCAGCTTCACGGCAATGAAGCGGACGCCATGGTCAGCGCCATCGAGCTCCCTTGCATCAAGGCGGTGCGGGTCACCGAGGCGTTGCCGGACACGCATACGTCCGCAGCCTGGCTGATGTTCGACACCGGCGGCGGTACGGGTCGCACCTTCGACTGGTCGCTGCTGGAGAATTACCCGCGCACCACGCCCTTCTTTCTCGCCGGCGGACTCACGCCGGACAACGTCGCCGACGCCATTCGCATCGCGCGGCCGGACGCCATCGACCTCTCCAGCGGAGTCGAGAGCGCGCCGGGCATCAAGGACCCCGACAAAATGAAAAGCCTGTTCGCGAGAGTGACCCGATGACCACCCTTCCGGATCGCAGAGGATTCTTCGGCCAGTTCGGCGGCAAGTACGTGCCGGAGACGCTCATGGCCGCACTCGACGAGCTCGAGAGCGCATACCGCCAGTTGAAACGCGACCGCGCCTTTCACCGCGAGCTGGACGACATCCTGGCCGACTTCGTCGGACGCCCGACGCCCCTCACCGAAGCGAAGAAATTCGCCGACCTCACGGGCGGAGGCTTCCGCCTCTTCCTCAAGCGCGAGGATCTCAACCACACCGGCGCGCACAAGATCAACAACGCCCTCGGCCAGGCCCTGATCGCCAAGCGTATGGGCAAGCGGCGCATCATCGCCGAGACCGGCGCGGGCCAGCATGGCGTGGCCACCGCCACCGCCTGCGCGCTCCTCGGGCTGCAATGCGTCGTCTACATGGGCGAAGTGGACATGGCCCGCCAGGAGCTGAATGTCTTCCGCATGCGACTGCTCGGTGCGGAAGTCGTTCCGGTCAGCAGCGGCAGCCGCACTCTCAAAGATGCGATCAACGAGGCCATCCGGGACTGGGTCACCAACGTCCGCACCACGCACTACATCCTCGGCTCCGTGCTCGGGCCGCACCCCTACCCGATGATGGTTCGCGATTTCCAGTCCGTCATCGGCCGGGAGGCGCTCGTGCAGATGAAGAAGAAGACCGGCGCGCTGCCCGATGTGGCCATTGCCTGCGTCGGCGGAGGATCCAACGCCATCGGCCTCTTCTACGACATGCTGAAGCACGACAGCATCCGCATGATCGGTGTGGAAGCGGGCGGTCGCGGACCCAAGCTGGGCGATCATGCCGCGCGATTCTCCGGTGGCACCCTCGGCGTCCTGCACGGGACGCGATCCATGGTCCTCCAGGACGAGTTCGGCCAGATCGCGGAGACGCACTCCATCTCCGCGGGACTCGACTATCCCTCCATCGGTCCCGAGCACGCGCACCTGCAGGAGAGTGGGCGAGTCGAGTATCACGATTGCGGCGACGACCTGGCCCTGGAGGCTTTCCACAAGCTCAGCGAGAGCGAGGGCATCATTCCCGCCCTGGAGTCGTCGCACGCCCTCGGCTGGTTGCTGCGCAACGGCGCTGCGATTGCGCGCGACGCGCGCGTAGTCGTCAACCTCTCCGGCCGCGGCGACAAGGACGTGCCTCAGGTGCAAAGGATGATGGATGAGCGCTGACCGTGGAAAGTTGAAGAATCGCGTGGACGCGCTCTTCGCCCGCTTGCGGACCGAGCGCCGCTGCGGCCTGATCGCGTACGTGACGTGCGGCGATGGCGACACGGTATCGATCGTCGAAGAGCTGGAGGCGGCGGGGGCGGACGCCATCGAGCTGGGCATCCCATTCTCCGATCCCATCGCGGACGGGCCGGTGATTCAGGCGGCTGCCCAACGTGCGCTGGCCCGCGGCACGACCCTCCGCGACGTGTTCGCCATCGCGCGCGCGCTTCGCCGGCGCAGCGAGATCCCGCTGATCGCCTTTTCGTATCTCAATCCCATCCTTCGCTACGGCCCGGAGCGCTTTGCCGCGGACGCGAAGTCGGCCGGCATCGACTCGCTGCTGCTCACCGATCTGCCGCCGGAAGTCTCCGGCGATGTGCGCGACGCGCTTCACGCGCAAGGGCTGGGCTGCGTGTTCCTTCTGGCCCCCACTTCCACGGAAGCGCGCATCCGCACGGTGGACAAAGCCAGCGACGGCTTCGTCTATTACGTATCCACCACCGGGGTGACTGGCACCCGCAACGAGCTCGATCCCGCCTTACTGGGCCGGCTGGACGAAGTCCGCGCCGCCCTGCGCCGTCCGATCGCCGTCGGCTTCGGGATCTCACGGCACGAGCACTACACATTGCTGCGCGACCACTGCGACGCCATCGTCGTCGGCAGCGCCATCGTCCGCGCCCTAGCCGAGGGGCGAAGCGCGGGGGAAGTGGTGAGGGGGATTCTGGGACGTTGATGTCTTCGTCTTCTTGTCGTCGTGTCTTCGAGTCGTCGAGTCGTCGAGTCTTCAAGTCTTCGAGTCGTCGAGTCGTCAAGTCTTCGAGCCGTCGAGTCTCACAGCGCGGCGTAGCCGCAACCAAGCCGCCGTAGGCGGCGGTGGCCAATAGCACCCGGCTTCAGCCGGGTGGCGAAGGTGGTATTTGAAGGAGCCCGCGTAGCGGGTGACAGGAACGGGTCGCGTGAGTCTGTCGCCCGCTACGCGGGCTGACTCATGGGCCTGATCCGTCACCCGGCTGAAGCCGGGTGCTAGTGCCCTGATGCCGCCTACGGCGGCGGGGAATCGTCGCGTCGCGCGAAGAAACTCGTGGTTAGGAGTACAGGTGCACGTGCCACGAGCGTCTATGAGCCTATGAGCCTATGAGCCTATGAGACTCTCCTCGACCTGACGACTCGACGA
The DNA here is from genome assembly GCA_039932995.1 of Acidobacteriota bacterium. Lineage (GTDB taxonomy): Bacteria > Acidobacteriota > Thermoanaerobaculia > Gp7-AA8 > Gp7-AA8 > QHVT01. Next base: position 5,806 of record JBDTOZ010000427.1, read on the forward strand.
CTCGAAGACTCGAAGACTAGACGAAGACGACTCGAAGACCCGACGACCCGACGAGGGCACGAAGAAACGAAGGGCTAGGGCAAACGGCCGGCCGACTGCGCTCGGCGCACGAGCGAACAGACCTGGCCGTAGATCTCGCGGGAGCGATGCTTGCGGAGGCCGCTGAAGCGCAGGATGGCTTTGGAGCGGCGGCCGTGGATGGTCACCGTCTCGCGGCCCACCGCCAGGCGGACCAGGAACGAGACCAGGGGCGCGGCGCCGAAGATGAAGAAGGGCAGCGCGACCGCCCACATGCTCGTGTCCAGAGCCACGATGAAGATGGCGATGGCCAGCAGCAGCGCGGCCGCGGCGCCGGTGGCGAGCAGGTACCACAGCCCGCGATCGGAGTGCAGGGTCACCAGTTGCACGTCGTCGTACAACAGCCTGCGATCGTGCAGACTGAAGGCCTGGCTCGACGACACGTCCAGCCCCTCGGCGGTCTGATACACCGCCTCCCTCGAGAAGAGATCGTTGTTGCGGCAGAGGAGCACGCGGTCGTCTTTCATGAGGAGCTGGTCATGTCGACGTCGGCGCCGGCGTGGCCGACGGCGCCTTGATGATCGCATAGATCATGAAGCCGACGAATGCGGCCGCCGTCAGCAGTTCGAGGATGGCCACGATGAGCACGAAGACCATCCCCTTCGCGGACACGCCTTCCGTCCGGCGCTGCGTGATCCCCTTGGCCGCCCACCACACTCCCAGAGCCGCCGGCATTCCGTAGAAACAGGGCAGCAAGCCGAGCAGCGCGGCCACGCGCGCCAGCATCGCGTAATCCATGCGGCGTTTCGCGACGCCTCGCAGCGAGCCGTCGGCGCGCACGCGGTCGAAGCACGAAGGACAATACGACCCGTCTCCCACGTCCATGTCGCACAGTGCGCAGATGAACAGTCCGCAACGCCGGCAGCTCGTCGAGGCGGCGTTGCCCGGATGATTGGCGCAGGCGGTGGCCACGCCGTCCGGCGTTTCCGCGGCCACCTGGACCGGCTCATGCCGCCGGTCGCGTGCTTCGAAGAGCGTGGCCTCGAAGGTGCGGCGGCAATACGGGCAAGTCATCAGGCCGGTATGCAGAACCTCCGGCCCGAGCGGCATTGCACAGTGGGGGCACTGGGGACCACTGTAGATCGCACTGACGGAATCAGTAGGCATCGACCACGCGCGTGTTGGCCACCATGTCGTGCAGGGTGGTTTTCTCGTCCGTGAAGAACACAGGGATGTAGTCGACGATCCACAGACACCCCAGGACCATACGCATGGCCGCGCGGCCCCAGGCCTGTCCCTGCGTGAGCGGGGATCCGTCGGGGCGGACGACGCGCATGTTCAGCGCCATCTTGCCGACGGTCTGCCCGTTCTTCTTCGACAGCATCAGTCCTTCGTAGAGGATGGGAATGCCAAAGAAGGGGATATAGGCCAGGAAAATCAAGGGATTGAACTGCGTGTTGCCGGCGGTGAGCGTCCCCGTTCCAATGGCCACCGCGAAAAAGATCGCGTAGCTGGGAATGGTCTGAATGAGGCCGTCGAGGAATTGTGCGCCGAAGCGACGGAGCACCGTGGCATACGTGAGCCGCGAGCGGTCCACGCCGGACCGGACGTCCAGCAACTGTTCGGTCTTGCACGTGGCACAGTAGGGACGGTCCTGAATGGTGACCAGGCAGTCCTGGCAGAAACCCGCGCCACAACGCGAGCAACGGCGCACACCTTCGGATACCTCGACGTGATTGCGGCAGATCATATGGGCACCTTCTCAGGGGTTTGGACGTTCGTTGTGCCCCCTATCCTACCGTACGCGTTGCCGGAGAGGCCATTGGCAATGCCCAGTGTCTGCAACCGCCATCACATCCGAGGATGGAACAGGACCGCGGTCAGGTCTCGGACGAAGTTCTCTCCGCTGAGCGAATCCTCTTCGATGCCGAGCTTGGCGCGGTAGGCGGTGGAGACGTCCTGCATCAGGTCATAGCGCGCGGCCGGGGACATGCGGTCGGCGCGCAGGCAGAGGGCCAGGAGAAATTCGCGCTCCTCGAGACGGACCTTGTGGCGGATCAGGCGGAGCACGCGCGGCGTACGCAGGCTATTGTGGCGGCGCTCGACGGCGAACTGCCCTTTGTAGGCGAGTGTGCGCGCGTCGCGGATGACCAGCGTGTCGGCCACGATGTCCCCCAGCCGCCGGCGGGTGGGCGTGACCAGCGTGACGATGGCCGCGATGCCGTAGAACGCCGGCGCCTGATCCAGCACACGCACGATGTTCCGGGCCAGGGACTGGTGGAGCGAGACGGGAAGCCCGCGCGCGTCGATGACCCGCAGGCGCAAAGCGCGCTTGCCGGGCGTGCGTCCCTGCTTGCGGGTCTCGAAGAAGACATGCCATCCCCAGTTCAGGATGAAGTTCACGGTGATGGTCAGCGCGGCGGCGACGCCTCCGGGCAGGGTCAGCGTGAACGCCAGGCCGAACGCGGACGTGAGGGCCATGATGATCACGGCATCGATGAGCGAGGCCAGGAAGCGGCTTCCCGCTCCGGCCGGCTCGAAGCGGATGGGCACGTGCTCGGGGGTGGTGATGACGACGCCGCTCATGAGTCGTGCGTCCGCCGCAGAAAGAGGAAGCTGATCAGTCCCGTGAAGAGCAGCGCGGCCACGGAGATCTTCAGGGGATAGGGGATGGTCTTGGCGGAGAACTGAGAGAACGATCCCTCGATGAGGCCGGCCAGGACCAGGGTCATGGCCGCGCCGATCATCATTCGCCAGACCGAGGGGAGCACACGGCGGAGGGAGGCCCCGCGGGTGAGATTGCCCGGCAGGAGCAGGGCCCGGCCCGCCACCAGTCCGGCCGCGCCGCCGAAGATGATGGCCGGCAGCTCGAGCGCGCCGTGGGGACCGACCCAGGCGAAGAAGAACACGGAGACGTGGTCGAGGACGTAGAGCGCGCCCACGGCGCCGAGGATCACGCCGTTGTAGAAGAGGATCAGCAGGCCGAGCAGGATCGTCGTCGCTCCCAGGCTGAACGCCAGGAAAGAGACTTTGATGTTGTGGGTGTAGAGCGAGGCGCCGAACATGGCCGCTTTCTCCACGTCGTCGATGCGTTCCTCTCCCTTCTCGATCTTCTCCACGCGCTCGTGTGGACTCTCACTGAAGAAGTCGGCCGGGATCAGCCGTTCGCCGTTGGCGGGATCGATCATCACCGCGGCCGCGCCGAAGAGGGTTCCGGCCAGAAACGCGCTGGCGGCCAGCAGCACGGCCAGCCGTTCGCGGCGGAAGGCCGACGGGATCTCGCGGGTGATCAGTTTCACGAAGCTGGCCCAGACCGGCGTCTCGTGGGCGGCGCGATAGATGAATCGATAGGCGCGGCCGGTGAGCTGGTTGAGGTGCCCCAGGATCTCCGGGTTGGCCGTGTAGGAGCGAGCCCGATTGAGGTCCGAGCAAGTGCGCCGGTACAACACCACCAGCTCCTGCGTCTCCGCGCGCGACAACTCCACCTCGTCCGCGCGCTTGAGCAACGCGTCGAGCTCGGACCACACCTGCTCGCGCTCAGCTAGAAACCGTTCGATGTTCATTTGTCTGTCGTCTTCTTCGAGTCGTCGGGTCGCCGAGTCGTCGTGTCTTCTCGCCGGCGTGTGCCACGAGCGTCTATGAGACTGTGAGCCTATGAGCCTATGAGACTCGTTCGAGTCGTCGAGTCGTCGAGTCGTCGAGTCGTCAAGTCGTCAAGTCGTCAAGTCGTCAAGTCGTCAAGTCGTCGAGTCGTCGAGTCGCAGAGTCGCAGAGTCGCAGAGTCTCACAGTCTCATAGGTGCGTGTGCCACGAGCCTC
>JBDTOZ010000428.1:0-2616 GCA_039932995.1 Acidobacteriota bacterium
GGGCAGAGGGGCCATCTTCGCGAGAGCGACGGTGGACTCAAGTCCACCGCTCCACTGGGAGTTTGGCCATTGGTCGCGGGAAGTGCGCCGGGCAGGATGCCCGCGCCCCATGGCTCATCGGGCCGCCGCACTCCGGTAAGGGGCAGCGGGCATCCTGCCCGCGCGGGACTCTAGTCTGTGGAGCGGTGGACTTGAGTCCACCGAGGCTCTCGCGAGGACGTCCCCTCTGCCGCCGGGTGACGTCAGTCACGGTCGTCCCAAGAGCCGCACCCGGCTTCGGTACGCGCAGCGCGAGTGCCCGGTGGACGTCCACCGCTCCACCGAGCGAGGGAGCCGCAACCAAAGCCGTCTTCTCCATGGTACTCTTGCACGTACCATGCGACGTACTAGCGAACGTGTCAATCTGGAGCAGGACATCAAGCCAGTTTCAGAGTTTCGTGCGAATGCTGCCGGGCTCATCGACCAGGTCCGGAGCAGTGGTCGTCCTCTCGTACTGACCCAAAGGGGGCACTCTGCTGCGGTCTTGCTCGACGTCATTCAGTATGAGCGCCTTCTCGGCGAGATCGAACTGCTCCGGGACGTTCGCGAGGCAGAGGACCAGATCGCCGCGGGCGCTGTGCTCTCCAATGGTGACGCCAAGACGGAGTTACGGAGACGCCTCATCAAGTGAAGGTGGTCTGGTCGCAGCTCGCGATCGATCGAGCCGCGGAGGAGGCGGCGTTGATCGCGCGGGACAAACCCGGTGCGGCTTTGCGCTGGATCGAGGCTTTGTTTGCGGCTGTCGATCGTCTCGAGACATTTCCGGAGTCAGGTCCCGTCGTTCCGGAGATCGGCCTCTCGAACTACCGGCAACTTCGATCTGGTGCCCACCGAGTTGTATATCGCCTCGACCCGAAGGCGGTTCACATTCTGACTGTACGGAGGTTCAAGCAATTGCTTCGGCTTTCGGAGATTGAGTGAGGGCCGCGTTCAATGCCGCGAGCACGTCCCCGCTCTCGACCCGCGAATCAAACGCGGAGCTTCTCCCGATTTCGGTCCACGATCCGCTTGGCTGCCTCTCGTGCGGACGTTTCGGATGACAAGAGCTCCTTGATATTCGCGGTCACCGTTTCGCGTATGTGCTCCAGCGCCTGCTGTCCCACTTCCTTCAGGTCGACGACTGGTTTCAATCCGTCGCGGTGTCGGGCCTGCCACTCCACCCAGCAGCCGATCAGGCCTCCGCAGTTGACGATGAAGTCGGGGAGGATGCGCACTCCTTTGGATTCCAACCAACGCTCGGCATCGAGGGAGAGGGGATGGTTGGCGCCTTCCACGACGAGCTTGACGCCGGTGGCGGCGTGAAAGTCGGCCACGTCGCGGACGTCGGGGTTCTCGGTCTGGCGGTCATGTTCCAACTCGGCCGCGGTGGCCAGGATGGCGGTGCGGCCGGCGGGGACGAAGATGTCGGCCGGCATCTGGAAGATGTCGTCGGGGTTGGTGCTGGTCCGGAAGTCCTCCCCGTCGTGGGAATAGTGATTCAGGCCGTCGTCGCCGTACTGAAGACGGTGCGCCCAGAGGGATTGAATGTCCAAGCCGTTCGGATCGGTGAACAGCACGTCTTTGTTGTTCACGGCGACGATCTTTGCGCCCAGGTCGGCCAGCAGCCGGGCCGTGTGCCCGCCCACGGCGCCGAATCCCTGGATGCTGACCCGCTGCTTCGCCAGGGCGGCGTCATCGATGCAGGCGCGGATGGCGGCCACCAGGCCGTGTGCGGTGTATCCGAACTTGTCGATGGAGAGTCCGCGGGTGGCCTCGCTCAGTCCAGTGAAGTGATCGAGCATCCCCTCGGCCCGCGCCGCGCGGTCCTGCACCGACTCGGGGTTGTTCATGTCCGGTCCGACGATGGTGCCGGGATCGAGCTCTCGTACCACGCGCACGTGCTCGACGAGGATCTCCGCGCGGCGCTCCTCGCTGAGGATGTTGCCTGGGCCTGTGGCGATGACCGTCTTCTGTCCGTCGGCCGGGATCATGGCCGCCATGCACTTCTCGGTCATGGTGCTGGAGAGGTGTCCGACTTCGGAGAGCCCGCCGATGGTCTCGACGAAGCGCGCCCCTCCGACCCGCCGCTCGAAATCGTGCCGGTGGATGGCCGTGGTGGCGACAACGCCGTTGTGATGCGTCGTGACGACGAGAGCAAAAGGCTCTCCGTCGATGGTCAGGTTCCGCTCGATGATCGGGGGTTCATTCATGGCGAGAGTCCCACTGCATAGACACGAAAAGACCGGAGATGTCGGCCGGCGGCCCGGAACGAGCTTGCCCCACAGCCTGTACTGTGGCCGCCAACCCAAGGAACGCCGGCGTCTCGCCGGCTGGCCGTGCGGCGTCCTCGCCGCGGGCGGGGGAGGCGTGCCAGGGGCAGCAATCACCGCTCGCGCAAGAAAGGCTCGCGGGCGAGACGCCCACGGGCCAGCCGTCGAGGACGCCGGCGCTCCAATGCTCCGCGCGCAACCTTCGCGTCGCGCGACGATTCTCGAGGTCAGTAGTAGTACAGGGGATGATGAAGGCAGAGGCAGGGCCTCCGGCGCGAGATCTGGACATGGCTCTCCTAGCTGTTTGGCATCGGACCCGTCATGAGAG
>JBDTOZ010000429.1:0-3488 GCA_039932995.1 Acidobacteriota bacterium
CGCTGGGCCAGCCGGCGAGGACGCCGGCGCTCCACGACTCCCGGCTGCACTCGGAGGACGACCGTGGCTCCCCAGCCATGTGTAACGATTTCCATCCATCCCGCACTATGAGGGCGGAGGTAACGACATGTCGCTGAAGCGAGTCCTCGTGCTGTTGGTGTGCATCCTCGCGCCCGTGCTGCGCGCGCAGCCCCTGACCGTGGTGAAGGTGCAAGCCCCGAAGGTCAACTTCGTCTTCAATCCCACGGGCGTGATCCCGGTACAGGATCAGTCCGCGCCGATCTGGAAGAGCGGCTTCCTGCAATCGCGCAATTTTCAGGGCTCCGCCGGCGCACCGGCCGCCAACCTGTGCGTCTACGAATACCGCATCGACCTACGCAAAGTGGCCGGCATCACGGCCATCCCCTTCATCACCTCGCTCACCGTGGACATCGGCCCGAACCAGAAGCTCGACTTCAACGGCGACAAGGTCGCGGATGACGTCTTCGTGATCACCCAGGGCGGCATGGGAACGATCGGGCTGGCCTCGGCCGTGCGCACCGGCAACAACGTGAAGTTCACATTCACCTCTCCCGTCGCCGGAGGCAGCGCACCGGGCAACGGCCAGAGCAGCTTCTTCTTCGGAATCGTCTCCAAGTACCCGCGCAAGAACGTCATCGCCCGCGCCAACAACAACCTCAGCTCTCCCCTCTTGCTCCAGGCCTGGGCTCCCGCACATCCCTGACCTCTCTTTCGATCCCATCCTTCCCTCTTCACCGTCGTACGATGGACCGCGCAATGAAGGCCCTCCTCATCGCATGACCGCCGTCACGCTTTCCCGGGAGAGAGCGCGGCGGCTGTTGGTCGCGCACCATGGATTGGCGCGGGACCTCGGGCGCGGCACCACGGGCGTGCGCGCGGTGCTGGAGCGGTTGCGCTGCATCCAGCTCGACCCGCTCGATGTCATCGGCACGAATGCCGATCTGGTGGTCATGGCCCGCGTCCCGGACGCCTTGCGAGGCGATGTGTGGCGGCATCTGTTCCCCCGCCACGCGTTCGAGCATTTCGCGAAAGAGCGCTGCATCCTGCCGGCGGATGCGTTCCCGTGGTATCGCGCCGAGGGACATGCCGCGCAGACGTCGTGGTGGCGTCATGCCGAACGGCAGCAGCGGGTGGCGCCGGAGCTCGTGGCGGCGGTGCTGGAGGAGATCCGCACACGCGGACCGATCAGCGCGCGGGACATCACCGATCACGGGACCGTGGAGCCGATCGACTGGAGCGGCTGGACGGGAACGGCCAAAGCCACGTCGATGGCACTGGAGATCCTCTGGACGCAATGCGACGTCATCGTGGCCGGACGCACGGAGGCGGGGGCGAAAATCTACGACGTGCCACGCTGGAAGCAAGACCCGCCCTCGGGCGACTTCGCACGCTGGGCCCTGCGCGAGCGCGTGCGCGCGGCCGGATTGCTCACGCGCGCCGGAGGGGCGATGTGGTCCATGCTCAGCGTCGTGCGCACCTCGCCGCTCGTCGAGGCGATGGTGGCCGACGGAACGCTGCTCGAGGTGGCCCTGGAAGACTCGCCGCGTCGCTACCTGGCCGTCCCGGAGCTCCTGCGCGCCCGCGGAACGCACGACGGCCGCGTGCGCATCCTCGGCCCGCTCGATCCACTGCTGTGGGACCGCGACCTCGTTCGCCACGTCTTCGCATTCGACTACGTCTGGGAGGTCTACAAGCCCGCGCCGCAACGGAAGTGGGGCTGGTACGTCTGTCCCCTCCTCCAGGGCGACCGCCTGATCGGACGCATCGACGCGCGCATCGAGAAGGAGACGCTGGTCGTCAAAAAGATCTGGCTCGAAGACCGCGACGCCGACCGCGACGCCATCCGGCTGGCCCTCGACGATCATGCGGTGCGCTGCGGAGCGAAGCGCGCCAAGGTGACGTTTCCCCGCAGGTGAAGGTTGGCGTCACCGCGAACCGCGGTGAGCCGTCACCGCCCCACCGTCTCCAGGATCACCGCCACCAGTTCCTCGGGGATGTCCTCCGGAACCACGCCCGCTCCCGCGGCCAGGGTGATGGTCTCGCGGTAGCTGCGAAGGTAGGCCACGCAGGAGGCACAGACGTCGAGGTGATGCTCGAAGTCGGCCAGCGTATCCGGCGGAAGGTGGCCTTCGAGGTAGTCGGCCAGAAAAGTGGTGATCAGCTCGGAGCAGTTCATGTGGTCACGGGCCTCATGTAGGGATCGAGCAGACTGCGCAGGGCCTGTCGCGCGCGGTGCAGACGCACTTTCACGGCGTTGGCGGTCACGCCGAGAGCACGGGCCACCTCGTCCGTGGAGAGCTCTTCGAGATCGCGGAGAACGAGCACTTCGCGATAGTTGTCCGGCAGACGGTCGATGGCGGCGCGCACCACTTCCCGGATCTCGGCACGCTCCAGCAGCGTCTGCGCGGTCTCCGGCCACGGCTCGCTGGCCGGACTCTGATGGCCATCCTCGCGAAAACGGGGCAGGTGTTCTTCGATGTCTTCCTCGGGATGGCGCCGCTGCGTCCGCAGACGCATGAGCGAGGCATTGATGACGATGCGGTGCAGCCAGGTGGAGAGCTGGGCACCGGCGTCGAACTTTCCGATCGACCGGAACGCCGACACGAACGCGTCCTGGACCGCGTCGCGCGCGTCTTCCTCGGAATGCATCATCCGCCGCGCCACGCGCAGCAGCGCCGGCATGTGCGTACGCACCAGCGTCTCGAACGCGGCCGGATCGCCGGCGCGCAGCCGCTCCACGAGTGCATGTTCCTGTTCGCGCGCGTTCATCGCGCGCGGAGCGGGATCAACGCGCCGTTGATGTTGGCCGCCCCCTCGGAAAGCAGGAATGCGATCGTGTCCGCAACCCGCGCCAGCGGCACGAGCTGCTCGCGCGGCATCGAATCGCGCATGGCCGGCGTGTCGAGAGCGGAGGGAAGCAGCGCGTTGGCCGTGATCTTCGTCCCCCCGAGCTCTTTGGCCAGCACTTCGATCAGCACGGTGAGTCCACTCTTGGACACCGTGTAGGCCACGCTCCCCGCCGCTTTGGTGAGCGCCGCCTCGGAGGCAATGACCACGATCCGTCCCGCACTCGTGCGATCCATCGCCGCCAGAGTCTCGCGGATGCATGCGAACGCCGCGGTCAAGTTCAGACCGATCATCCGCGCCCAACTCTCGTCCGAAGTCTCCAGCAACGTTCCGGACGCGAAGCCACCCGCGAGATGCACGAGCCCATAAGGCGGCCCATGCTCCTCCGCCAAAAGCCGAACGGCCCTCTTCACCGAGGCCGGATCGGTGAGATCCGCCTGATGGTGAGTCAGCGCGACGCACTGATACGCACCGGAGAGCCGCTCCACCACCACCGTCCCCAACCCCCCGGTAGCGCCGGTCACGATCAAAGGTCGCATGACGGACATTATCCACGGACGTGAGATGCCGTGGCGAGGAAGGGGGTTACGGGTAGGCGGTTGGCGGTTGGCGGTTGGCGG
>JBDTOZ010000430.1:0-1919 GCA_039932995.1 Acidobacteriota bacterium
CGCAAGGGTCGCCTTTTACTCGTATCCCCCAAATGGGGCGCGGGCATCCTGCCCGAGCTTTTTTGCGAAATTGAAAATTGAAAATTGAAAATTGAAAAAGGCGGCCTCGCAAGGGTCGCCTTTTACTCGTATCCCCCAAATGGGGCGCGGGCATCCTGCCCGGGCTTTTTTTCAATTTTCAATTTTCAATTTTCAATTCTTCCCCGCCCCGGCCACTTTTTTCAATTTTCAATTTTCAATTTTCAATTTCCCCCCCAGCCCCGTACCGGCCACCATCACCACCGCCGCCACCGCCAGCGCGGCGCCGGTGAAGAATGCGGCGCGCGCGGAGACCTCCTGGTAGAGCAGGCCGAAGAGGGCCGTGCCTGCCAGGACGCAGACGCCGTTGGCGAGGTAGTAGAGCCCGAAGCTCTTGCCACGCGTCTCCACGGGCACCAGGTCGGCGATCCAGGCCCGTTCCGCCCCCTCGGAGAGCGTGAACGGAATCGCGTAGGCGATGAACAGCACCACGAACGACGTCAACGTGTGCGCGAAGGGGAACAGCACGTAGATCACCGCGTAGCTGGCCCAGCCCGCAATCAGCAGGTAGCGCCGGTCCATCCGATCCGACAAGGCTCCGGCCCGCGTGGAGAAGAGCGACTTGATCACATGATGCGCCGCCCACAGCGCCGGCAACATGGCCGTCGACACTCCTGCCGCGTGGGCCTGCAGCAGCAGAAAGGCATCGCTGGAGTTGGCCAGCGAGAAGAGGGAGATGGCCATGAGGGCTTTCCTGAAGGAAGACGGCTGACGGATCGGCGATGAAGGTTCCGAGGAAAGAGCGGTCTCGGTGGAAGGGAGAGCCTCGGCCTTGGTCCGTTCTCCTTGATCCTTCGTTTCCCGGAGGAAGATCATCAGGATCACCGCCGCAATGGCCCCGGGGATCACGGCGATGTAGAACACTGTGCGCAGCGGAAAACCCAGGCCCTGCATCAGGAGAATGGCCAGCAGCGGGCCGACGATGGCTCCTGTGTGATCGAGAGCCCGATGGAAGCCGAAGGCCCGGCCGCGGTCCCCTTGGGGCGTCACGTCGGCGATCAGCGCGTCGCGGGGTGCCGAGCGGATGCCTTTGCCCGTGCGATCCAGGAGCCGCGCGGTGAGGACCAGTGGCCACACCACGGCCGCCGCGATGAGCGCGCGGGAGGCGGCGGCCAGGGCATACCCCGACACGATCATCGGCTTGCGCCGCTTCCAGCGGTCCGACCAGGTGCCGGCGAAGTATTTGAGGATGGACGCCAGCGCATCCGCCGCCCCTTCGATGAGGCCCACCACCGCCGGCGAGGCCCCCAGCGTGGCCGTGAGGAACACCGGCAAAAGCGGATAGATCAGCTCACTGGCCGCATCGTTCAAAAGTGCGGCGATGCCGAGGAGGACGACTTGAGGCTTGAGCCGGGCGGGTTGCACGGAGGCGAGGATACCTTCGTCCTCGCCTCCTTCGAGTCTTCGAGTCGTCGAGAGAGTCTCACAGCGCTGCGTAGCCGCAACCAAGCCGCCGTAGGCGGCGGTAGCCAATAGCACCCGGCTTCAGCCGGGTGGAGAAGGCGGTATTTGAATGAGCCCGCGATAGCGGGCGACAGGAACGGGTCGCGTGAGTCTGTCGCCCGCTACCGCGGGCTGACTCACAGGCCTCATCAGCCACCCGGCTGAAGCCGGGTGCTAGTGCTCTGATGCCGCCTACGGCGGCTGAATCTTCGCGTCGCGCGAAGAAACTGAAGGTTAGTAGTACAGGTGCATGGGCTCACAGTCTCATAGAAGCTCGTGGCACGCGCACCTATGAGACTGTGAGCCTGTGAGCCTGTGAGACTCGACGACTTGGAGACTCGAAGACTCGAAGACTCGAAAGAGGCGACTGGAGGAGAGCGACTGGAAAACGGGACTCG
>JBDTOZ010000431.1:0-3082 GCA_039932995.1 Acidobacteriota bacterium
ACCAGCAACCAGCAACCAGCAACCAGCAACCAGCAACCAGCAACCAGCAACCCGGTACAATATCTCCATGCAATCCATCGAAGCGCTCTTCGCCGACTACGCGTCGTTCCATCAGACCGCCGGCAACAAGCTCTTCCACCGGCTGGGCATCCCCATGATCGTGCTCTCGCTCATTGGGATGCTCACGCAGGTGACGCTGGTGGACGTAGGGACGGTGCGGTTCGATGCGGCCATGCTGCTCATCGCCGCTTCGTCGGCCTATTACTTCGTCGCCGAGTGGCGATTGGCGCTGGCCATGATCGCCATCTCCATCGCCTTCTACTTCATCGGCGGCGTCATTCCCTTCTGGATCAACGTGGCCCTGTTCGTGTTGGGCTGGATCTTCCAATTCATCGGACACAAGGCCTACGAGCACAAGAATCCGGCCTTCTTCCGCAACTTCGTCCATCTGCTCATCGGACCGCTGTGGATCCTCAACGACGTGGTTCCGGTGGTGAAGACCAAGGTGGCCGGCCGCCCCTGAGGCGTGCTTCTTGCTGGTGCCCGTTCCGGTACGAGCGTGGAAGAAGAGCGGATCTATGGAATTCTCGTCGTCGAGGATGACGCGGCCATTCGGCGTTTGGTGACGATGGTGCTCAAACGCCAGGGCTATCAGGTCGAGATCGCGGCCGATGGTCTGGAGGCGGTGCTCAAGCTCGGCCTCTCCGATTACGACGTCATCATCCTCGACCTGATGATGCCCCACCTGGACGGCTTCACCTTCCTGAACACCTTCGCCCGCAACGACCCCGAGCGCCTGCGCAAAGTCATCGTCACCAGCGCCGCCTCGCCGGCCGTGATCCGCGAACGCCTGCATCAGGATCCCTTTCACCTGCTGACCAAACCGTTCGACATCCACGACCTGCTCACCCAGGTCCGGGCCTGCCTCGACTCGCAGGGCATCTGACGGAAATGGGGAGGGCGCCCGCGACCTGCTGGCGCGCAACTAGCAGTCCAATCGCGCCAGTGGTTCGCACGGAGTTGGACGGCAGAAGGCGCGTCATCATCGAAGCCGTATCGCCTGAGGTGGAAGGGGGAGCCTTTCCGGCCAAGCGCGTCGTGGGCGACGTCGTGGCGGCCGAGGCCGACCTGTTCGCCGACGGACACGACCTGATCGCCGCGGTGGTCCTGCATCGCCATGTCGATGAGGGTGTCGAGGGTGTCGCTGGTATCGATGACGACCGGGACGAAGAAGCGTGGGCTGAGGTGCGCATGCGCCCGCTCGGCAACGACCGCTGGCGCGCCGAGTTTCCCCTGACCCGCCTGGGGTTCCACCAGTTCACCGTCCAGGCCTGGGTCGACCATTTCCTCACCTGGCACCGCGACATGCAGAAGCGCGTCGACGGCGGCACCGGCGAAGACGAGCTGCGCGTGCAACTGCTCATCGGGCTCGGCCATCTGCGTGCGGCGGCCGCGCGCGCCGCGGCCCGCGATCGCCGCAAGCTGCAGGCCTTCATCGACTCCTTCGAAAGCAACGATCCCCTGGCCGACAAGCTGGCCGACCTCGACAGCGAAGACCTGCTCGCGCTCATGGCCAGAAACGCCGAGCGGAAATTCGTCACCGAGTTGGACGCGCCGCGGCGCATCGAAGTCGATCGGGCCCGCGCCGCCTACAGCGCGTGGTACGAGCTCTTCCCCCGCTCCGCGGCCGCGGAGGAGGGTCGACACGGGACCTTCCGCGATGTGGAGGCGCAGTTGCCCCGCGTGGCGCGCATGGGCTTCGACGTCCTCTACCTCCCGCCCATCCATCCGATCGGGGTGACCTTCCGCAAAGGCAGGAACAACAGCGTCGTCGCGGAGCCGGACGACGTCGGCAGTCCGTGGGCCATCGGCGGTGCCGAGGGGGGGCACAAGTCCACGCATCCGCAGCTCGGGACGGTCGACGACTTCGAACGGCTGGTGACGAAAGCGCGCGAGCTGGCCATCGACGTGGCCATGGACATCGCCTTCCAGGCTTCGCCCGATCATCCCTATGTGCGGGAGCATCCGACCTGGTTCCAGCTCCGCCCCGACGGGACGATTCAATACGCGGAGAATCCGCCCAAGAAATACCAGGACATCTATCCATTTCACTTCGAGAGCGACGACTGGCAGGCCCTCTGGGACGAGCTGCGCGACGTGTTCGCGTTCTGGGCGGCGAAAGGCGTGCGCGTCTTCCGCGTCGACAATCCCCACACCAAGCCGCTCCCGTTCTGGGAGTGGTGCATCCGCGATCTCAAGCGCCAATGGCCCGAGCTGATCTTCCTGGCCGAAGCGTTCACGCGGCCGAAAATCATGTACCGGCTGGCCAAGGCCGGTTTCAGCCAGTCCTACACATACTTTGCCTGGCGGCAGACCAACGCCGAGCTGGCGGAGTACTTCGAGGAGATCACCCGGCCGCCCGTGAGCGACTTCTTCCGGCCCAATGTCTGGCCCAACACGCCGGACATCCTCACCGAATATCTCCAATACGGCGGACGCCCCGCGTTCGTGCAGCGCTTCATCCTGGCCGCCACGCTGGCCTCCAGTTACGGCATTTACGGCCCCGCGTTCGAGCGCTATGAGCACCGGGCTCGCGACCACGGCGGCGAGGAGTACCTAGACTCGGAGAAATACGAGGTGCGTCATTGGCCCGCGACCGACGACGACCTGACCGAGCTCATTGTGGCGGTGAACCGCATCCGCCGCGAGAATCCGGCACTGCAGCAGAACGCCACGCTGCACTTCCACGACACCGACAACGAGCAGATCCTCTGTTACAGCAAGTCCGCCGGCGAGAACGTGATCATCGTGGTCGTGAACCTCGACTCCCAGAACACCCACTCCGGCTGGATCGACCTCGACCTCGACGCCCTCGGGTTACCCCTGGAGCGCTCCTATCAGGTCCACGACCTCCTCAGTCACGCCCGCCACACCTGGCACGGCCCCAGGAACTTCGTGCAGATGAACCCGCACGTCGTCCCCGCCCACATCTTCCGCATCCGCCGGCGGGTGCGTACCGAGCGGGACTTCGAGTACTTCTTATGATGGGGAACGGTTCACCACAGAGGCACAGAGACACAGG
>JBDTOZ010000432.1:0-15595 GCA_039932995.1 Acidobacteriota bacterium
CTTCCACAGCGACCGCCACTACCGCTAACGACCCACAGATTCTGCGGGGGAGGCAAAAAGTGGTTGACCCTGTGTCTGCTGTTCCTGTTCGCCGGCTGCGCAACGGTGCAGGTCACGGAAGAGCGCGACTGGACGCAACAGGATGAGCAAGCGCTCGCCGATTGGGAAACGGTAGCCGCCAATCAGGCGGCGGCACCGGAGGCGGTGGCGGACGAGGTTCCGCTGCCCGAGTCCGTGCCGACGGATGCCCTGCTCGAAGTCTATGTTTTCGATCTCGGTCAGGCGGACTCGATGCTGGTCATCGGGCCGGCTCCGGCACGCAGGACGCTGTTGATCGATCTCGGCGAGCCTTCCGGTGGGATGAAGCCGGCGCATGCGGGCGCCAGCGCCGAGCACGTGGTGCGACGCATTCGGGAGATTACGGGGCGGAACGGTGTCGACACCTTTCTCCTCACGCACTATCACGCCGACCACGCCGGCTTCGGGGGCAATGCGGCCGCCGGGTGGGGAGCGGGCATCATCAAGGTGCTCTCGGATTTCTCCATTCCGTTCGTCGTCGGCGATTTCATTCACGTGCAGGACGACGGCTCTCCATTCATGGATGCCGGCTCCTCCGGCCGTGGTGTGTTCAAGACCATTCGTTCCCGGATGACGGGGTGGCAGTCGAATGGCCGCGTCGTCACCTCCGAGAAGGCGCGTTTCGGCCCCACGCAGATCGACCTCGGCGCAGGAGTCACTGCGGACATCCTGGCCTTCGCCGGGACGACGCCCGGAGGCTCGGCTCTACAGCGGGCCGCCACAGCCGGCGTGAACTACCTCACCGCTCCCGCCAACGAGAACGACCTCTCCATCGCCCTGCAGATCACGGCTGGTGATTTCGAGTTGTTCACGGGCGGAGATCTCACAGGAACCGACGATGCGGCTGTTCACGCCCTGTCCACTCCCCGCAAGTTCAACAACAACGGCGTCATTCGCAAGGAAACGTTCACCAATGTCGAAGATCACATGGTGGACGAATGGGTGAGGACGAGCCGAGAAAGTGACGTGGAGGTCTATCGCGCCAATCACCATGGCTCCGAATTCTCGACCACCCCGAAACTGCTGGCCGCTCTCGACCCCGAGCTGGTCATCTATTCGACGGGGGCGCAGTATGGTCATCCGAACCAGCGCGTCGTGAAAGATGTGCAGGCCACCGCCGACCAACTCGCAACCACCGCAGTCGTCAGTCCATCCGCATTCGTCAGCGCAGGCGGTCGTGTGGCCGGGGAGATCCGGATCGTCGTGGCCCGCGACGGCAGGAGTTACACGGTCAACGGCGTCTCCCATCCCGCGTTCACTGCCGCCCAGGAACGAAACGGCGACGACGATTGAGCGGATCGACGCTGCCCGCGGACCGGCGCATCGCGCACCGGTCCGCGGAGATCTCTGCTACTGCATCCGGAGTGTCGCCCGTCCGGCGACGCCGATTGGGTCGAGGCCGAGCAGGCGCACGTCGAGGAAGAGCTGATCGATCGGGGTATCGCCGAGGTGCGTGAGAGGGATGTCGATCGTCAGGGCCGTGCGGCCGGTGGGGAGCGTGCGAGCTCCTTCCGCCCACGCGAGGCCGTTGTGCGCATCGTCCGCGACGATGACGTCGAGGCGGTAATTTCCGGCCAGCGCCACGTCCGCCGGCACGGTGAGGCGGAGGACGCCGGAGAGCACTTCGGTGTGAATGAGGCCGAGGCGTGCGGCGCCGCGCTCGGCCACCAACTCACCCGCTCCGGTCCGTGCGAAGCGTGCGCCGGACGTGGTCACGCCTTCGGCTTCGAAGCGCACCTGCCACGCACCGGCCGCGTTCTCGGGAAGGTCGGCCACCGTGGCCTCGTAGATGCCGTGGCCGCGATCGGTCAGAGCGATCGTGTCGAACGCCTTGCCGGAAGGCGAGGCCAGCCGCGCCGTCAACGTCGCGCCGCTGATGGCATCGTCACCATCGCGAAGCTCGGCGTGCAGCGTCACCGGCTGGCCCGGCTGCCGTGACAGCGGTGCAGCCCAGGTGGACAGCGTCAAGGGGCTCTCGGGCTCGGCGGCCACGACCGTGGCACCGCGTCCCGAAGGCGGGACGTCGACTTCGAGCTGATAACGCGCGCCGACCGTGGAGAGGACATGCACCACTTCCTGTGCACCCGCACCCGGCAGCCCGAGCTCGGAGGCTTCGGCGGAGCCGATCTCAAAACGACGCAGCCCACGGTCGAGGGAACCGCGGTCGGCCGGCTGGAGCACTTGTCCACTCGGGGTGAGCAGGCGCGTCTTCACACGCGTGGCCCGGTCCGAGTTGAGGGTCCAGATGATCATGCTCCCCGAACCGGTGGCGGGAAGGTCGATGGCTCCGGAGCGCGACAAGGTTCGGGTGAACATCCGCGAGACGTTGGCCGGAGCATGAATCTCGGGCTCGGTGTATCGGGTGGCGGCATCGAAACGGCCACCCGCATCCTGCGCGAGCAAGGCCGGTGCGAGCAGCAGAAGGAGGAGAGCAGGAACGTTCTTTTTCATGGGTCGTCTCCTCAGAAATCGGTGGCGAGGGAGTCGCCGATCTTCTTGTAGTCGTTGCGGCGGTTGTGATGGTGATTGGCGAGCGTGGTGAACCAGACCACCCCTACGGCCTGAGCGCTGTATTGCGAGACCATGCCGTCATCCTCTCCCGGCATCCCCACCACGCCCGACAACGTGGCCAGTCCGTAATCCTCGGAATGGACGAAGTCGTTCCAAAGACCCGTCCCGGCGATGTTGTAGACCGTCTTCGGAAGGGCCGGCCGCCCGGACGTCCCCTTGAGGTAGTACTGGTTGTAGTACGTCATCGAGGAGGTCGTGCAATTCTTCGTCGAGTCGTTGTTCTGCCCGACCAGATCCATCATCCAGCCGGTCAGCCACGATCCGGAGAGCGTCCCGGCGAGATTGGCCGCCTCCGAGCCCTTGTTGGGTGGGGCGATCGAGTTCACCCAGCGGATGCGGTTGATGATCGGCTGGTAGCGCGTGTCGTAGGTCGGATTCGAAAGGATCCACCGGATCACCACTCCGCCGAAGGAATGCGTCTCGATGACGATGTCGTCGATCGCATTCGCGTTCATCCACGTCGTGATCTGTCCGGCCACCGTGCCTCCGGCGACCCACATGTACTGCGTGCCGTCGTAGGCGCAGATCAGGTAGGGGATGGTGAACCCCTTCGTGGTCGCGCGGATCATGTCTTCGCCCCAGTAGGCGCGCGCCACACTGGCCTGGGCGAGGTCCGCGCCGCCTTTTCCGTGAATGAAGACGACGCCCGTCTTCGCGAGTGAAACCGGTCCCAGCACGAGGGCCAGGGTGAAAGAGAGCAGGATCGATCGTTTCATGCCGTCACCCCTCCTTAATTCCGGCCGATTGCACTACAACGATGATGCCGTATGTGTTTACAAGGAGTTAGGCCGGACAAGGGTCGTGCATTGAACCAAATCGATACTGAATGAGGGTTCATTGTTGACCGAAAGGGTCGAGGATTAGGCCGGCCAGGGCGGACTCTGCGGGCAGTCAGCGGCGTACACTCTCACTTCAAATGCTCGACGACGAGGCCATGGTCCTGCTGGATCGCTTCACGGATGTCCGCCAGGCGGAGTTCGTCTTGTCGATTCTCGAAGGCAGTGAGATCGAGGCCTACCTCGACATTCCGTACACGAGCAGCCTCTTCCCGCACTTCGCGTTCAACGCGGGAGTGGCGGTGTTCGTCCGAATCGAAGACGAAGAGCGGGCGCGCGAGGTCCTGGCCAACCGGCAGGCGGAGTGAAGGAGGGAGGGTGGACCGTCAGTACGCGGCGACGGTCACCCGGTAAGGCGAGGATGGGGAGGCAGGATCGGGGTGAGGAAGTTGCAACCGCCGTCGCGATGGCTGAGAAGCGCGCGCTCATTGCGCCGGCCGGTTTGGGGATGAACGGTCTGCGGTCCGCCGGAGCTTCGCGCAGTGAGAACGATGGGGCGCGGGCATCCTGCCCGGCGCGGGTGAAAACGTGACGCCCTCGGTGCGATCAACGGCAAGTGGCCGCTCGCGCCAGCGCGTCTTTTCGTTCGCCGGGGCGGGACGCCGAGGTGACCGATTCGAGCTGAGTTGATTCTGGAGAACACGTTATTGGGTGAGTCGGTGGGGAGGGCAGAAAAATACAGGAGGAAAAATATCGGTAGCGGTGCTCTATGATCGGCGCCGCATGCCGCACTACCTCCTTTCGTGGAGCTTCGCGGCCGGGCGGCTGTTCGACATCACCGTCCGGTTTCTTGCTCCTGTCGACACGCCGCGACTGCTGCTTCCCGCCTGGCGACCGGGTCGTTATCTCCTGCAGAACTACGCCGCAAATGTGCGGGAATGGAGCGCCGGCGGCGCGGCGGTCTGGAAGGATGGGAAGACCTCGTGGAGGGTCGATGCGCGCCCGGGGCAGGAGGTGGTCTTCCGATACCGCTTCTATGCGGGTGTCCTCGACGCCGGCTCGAGTTTCCTCGACGAGGACGAGGCCTACTTCAACGGCTCGAATCTCTTCATGATGGTGGAGGGCCTGCGTTCCGCTCCGCACACTCTGGCACTCGGGATTCCGGCCACGTGGACGATCGAGACGCAGCTCCCACGCGAGAGTGACGGCACCTTTCGCGCCCGTGACTACGACCACCTCATCGACTCTCCCGTCATTGCCGCGGAGAGGGTGACCCGGCATCAGTTCACAGAAAAAGGAGCGCGCTTCGAGTTGGTGTTCCGCGGCGACGAAGGGATCGAGACGGAAGCGTTCGTGGAGCCTCTTCGCGCCGTGGCGCGCGAGCAGGCGGGTTTGTTCGGAGGCACGTTTCCGTTCGACGAGTACCGGTTCCTGTTTCACGTACGGGACCTGTGGCACGGGGTCGAGCACGAAGACTCCTGCTCGATCATCGCCCGCCGCGCGGCCCTCCTGGGTGCGGTTCCCGGAGACGAGGGCTTCGACCGGATGCTCTCGATCAGCTCGCATGAGCTTTTTCACGCCTGGAATGTGAAGCGGATCGTGCCGGAGCGATTCAACCCTTACGACTATTGGCAGGAGTCGCCGACCCGCCTGCTCTGGGCGATGGAGGGGATGACCTCGTACTACGGAGACCTGACGCTCCGACGTGCCGGACTCTGGAGCGTGGCGCGCTATCTCCAGCATCTGGCCGCCGAGATCGAGATCCTCGAGCACCTTCCCGCACAGCAACATCTCTCCCTGGCCCAGGCCAGCTTCGACAGTTGGCTGAGCGATCCGGCGCAGAATCATGATGCGCCGAACGCGTTTTTTTCGTTCTACACCAAGGGCGAAGTGGTCTCGCTGCTACTCGATCTCGTCATCCGCCGTGAGACCGGAGGACGCCGATCCCTCGACGACGTGATGCGGCTTCTCTGGGAAGAGTACGGACGGACCGGGCGTGGACTCGAGGAGGATGGCGTGGAGCGGATCGTGGCGCGGGTCGCGAATGTCGGCGACTTCTTCCTCCGCTACGTCGATGGGACGGATCCGCTTCCTTATGCGGAAGTTCTGTCCGTGGCCGGTGTAGCATTCACCGCCGCACCGCGACAACCGGGAACAGCGTGTCTCGGAGCACGTGTGAAACCGGCAGGGGGAGCTCTGCTGGTGGACCGCGTGGTCCGGGGAGGGGCGGGCATGGAAGGCGGGCTGCTGCCGAATGACGAATTGCTGATTCTCGACGGCAACCGGTTGGCCAGTGCGGCGGCGCTCGAGAGTGCCCTGCAGGGTTGGAAGGTGGGAGAGAAGGCCGAACTGCTCGTCTCCCGTGCCGGAGTGGCGAAGAGGCTCACGTTGACCGGACGGGAGGATTCGCGGCCGGCCATCACGCTCCGTGCCGAGGGAAGAAACGAGCTGCGAGAAGCCTGGCTGGGGAGCGAAGAATGACCGAACCGAAACCGCTGGAGCTGACCGAAGACCGCGTACCTCTGCCCGGCATCGAAGAGGGGATCACCGAGCTGGTCGACCTGTATGGCGGGCAGATTACCGGCGAGCGTGAGCGCGGACGGGATTTCATCCTTCCGTTGCGCCGCGGATTCGCGGGCGGGGGTGGAGTCGAATGCACCATCTCCTGGAGTCCGGTTGCCGAGGATGGGACGACCGTGACCCTGGCCACCAACCGCCACGTCGATGCGCCACGGGCGCAGCGGGTGTTGCTGCTGCTGGCCGGCGCGATCGGGTCGGTGCTGTTCATGCTCTGGCCGTTTTTTCAGAATCAGCGCGAATACGGAGCCCTGGCCTGGCTGGGAGGCCTGATCGCCATCGCGGTCTATCTGCTGACACTCCGCAAGAGCAGTGGCGGAATCGCCGCGGACTTCCTGCAGCGCCTGGCCGCCCGGCAGAGAGCCCTGCAGGATTGATCCGCAGGCAGCGAGCGTCAGCGCGGGAACAGGACGTAAAACGCCATTCCCACGCCCACCAGCACCGTCAGGGCAATGAGGATGGCCACGATGCGGCCGTAAAGGGGAGGGGACGGTTCGACACTCATGGACGCCGCTCATTCTAGTCGCGACGGGTCATGGTCTGTTGCTCGGTCGTCGCTGGTCCGGCTCAGGCGACGGTGCCGCTGACGTACATGCTCTCCGCCACAGCTCCTCGACGATCCGGAAAGGACGTCGGCCGTCCGAAGTGAAACCCCTGCAGAAGCTCGATCCCCTGGGCTTCGGCGGCCAGCGCCGTCGAGAGAGACTCGATTCCTTCCAGGACAGGGCGGCAGCCGAAGTCACGGGCCAGCGCGGCCACGTGGTGGACGACATGCTCTCTGGTGGCGTCGCTCTCGAAGGCCGTTCCGAACCTCTGCGAGATCTTGATGAATGAGGGACGGATGATGTCGATGGACGAAAGGTGCGAGAACGCGGAGCCGTGATCGTCGAGGGCGAAGCGGACTCCGTCCGCGCGGAGCTCCTCGAAGACCTGCAGCCGGCGAATGTCATCACTGAACCCGGAGCGTTCCGTGATCTCCAGAACGAGGCGGGCCAGGGGAAACGCATTCGCAGCCGCCGCGACGTGCAGGCGGAGGGAAAGGTCGGGATCGAGGAAGACGACGGGGTCGGCATTGATGAAGAGGGTGGTGCCCTCCGGGAGCCGATCCGCTTTTCCCAGAGCGCATTCGATTGCGGCGAGGTTGAGCTCAGGCAGACGGCCAAGCCTTGCGGCGTAGTCGAACAATTCCGTCGGGCCGCCACCCGGCCAGTCGCCGCGGACTCGGCTCAGCGCTTCGAACCCGAACGGCTGCATGCCGTCCGTGCCCACCGAGACGATGAGCTGGAACACGGTCGAGAGCAGGTCGCCCTGCAGGATCGAGTCGAGATCAGGGACAACGACGACTTGGTAGGGCTCATCATCGAGCGTCTCCGAAGCCAGCGCACGGTCGAGCTCTTCATACGTGAAAGGCTTCGCCAGCACCGCCTCGACGCCGAGCGCCCGGGCGGCCGCCCGCAAGGCGTCGCTGACGTAACCGGTCATCAGCACGAACCTGCAGGTGGAGCGAATGGAGCGCATTCGCTCCAGGAAGTGAAGCCCCTCGAAACCAAACGAACCGGAGAACTGCACGTCCGTGACGATGTGCGTGACCGGGAAACGGCTCAGCATCAGTTCCGCCGACTCCACATCCGCGCAGACGATGACGGTGCGGCCGCGGCGTTCCAACAGCAGCGCCAGGCCGTCCGTGACGTCAGGGTCGTCGTCGATCAGCAGGATGTACTCCCGCGCGCTCACGCGGTCAATCCGAGGGCCGTCCGGCCGGTCACGAGGTTGTGGGTCTCCAGATAGAACCGGACGTCGTGGGCCATCAGGGAGTACAGGACGCGATCCCCTCCCCGAGCGGTGGCACTCATCACCCCCGTTCCGTCCATGCGGATGAGCAGCACGTCGCCGTTGAATTCCGGCGGCAGGGACGTGAGCAGTCCCAGGAACTCCTCGGCGTTGCCAGCCCGGTCGACGATGACCCGTCCCACGTCGAGCCCGACTTCGGTGACCGCGGCCACCAGCGCGTCGCGGAGCACGGTCATGGATTCGAGGAAAGCGACCGAGGTGGAGTCGGGGCCGACGTAATTCCAGTCGAAGTCCGGGTTGTTGCTGCGACGGGCGATCAAGGTCACGCGGCGCGATCGGTTTCTCATGGACTGTCTCCGGGACTAGTGAAGGGACTAGTGAATCAGGCCGGCGGTGATGCCGAGGGCCAGGGCGGGAATGCTGAGGAGGAGCAGGACCCGCCAGGTTTCCCGTCCCCAGCGAAGGTCCTCGATGGTCTGCTGGACGGTGTGGGCGAGGGTCTCTTGAGTCTGATGGATGATTCGGCTCATGTCAGTTCACTCCTTCGGAGGCGGTGGTGGTGGGAAGGGCGATCCAGCGGAAGCTGAAGCCGTCGAGGGGGCTGACGCCATCTTCGAGAGGAAGAGAGCGTCCAGCGACGTCGTAGTGGGCGAGCTTGGGGAGCGAGATGACCTCGACGAAGCCTTCGGTGGGAATGGTGAAGGTCTCACCGGCGTAGCCGAACTGTTGTCCGGGCTTGCCCGAGAAGTGGTAGCCGACGGTCTTGATCCCGCAGGTGACCTTGGCTGCGGCCCGCTGGTCGTGACGGCGAACGAGGGCGCCGAGGTCGATTTCGAGATTGATTCCGAGGGTCAGGGCGGCGGCGAGGATGATCATTTGGTTAGGCTCCTGTCAGGGGACCGGATTGAGGATTTAGGATTGAGGATTGAGGGTTGACGATTGACGGAGTGCTTTGCGCCAGTGTTTCTGGACAGGTCCTACTCCACGGTCGATGCCGACGTGCGTATCAACGTAACATGATGAAAAAGAGTGACTTATACGCGGTGCGCAGAAATCGAATCCGTCCTGAATCCGGACAGGTGCGAGATTCCCGACAGGTTTTTTGACAGGAGGGAGACCGTGGGAGTGATCTCCGGCCTGAGCCGGTGGGGCGGGACGCCTTCAGACGGAGGCGAGAGAGGATGGCCGGCCGAAGTGGTAGCCCTGCAGGAGTTCAATCCCGAGGGCGGCGGCAGCCAGCGCAGTGTCCCACGTCTCGATGCCTTCGAGGATCGGCCGGCATCCGAGGTCGCGCGCCAGTGTGGCGACGTGGCGAACGATGTTGACGCGCGTGGCGTCCCGTTCGAACCCGGTGCCGAACGTCTGCGAGATCTTGATGAAAGAAGGCAGCACGAGATGGATGGCGGAGAGGTGCGAGTACGCCGATCCGTGATCGTCGAGCGCAAACCGCACTCCTTCAGCGCGCAGATCTTCGAAAAGCTGCGGGGGCGGGCCGTTTTCTCCAAATCCGGAGCGTTCCGTAATCTCCAGAACGAGACGGTTGAGTGGGAAGTCAGAGGCCTCCGTTCCCGCCCGCAGTCGGGACTGAAAGTCCGGCTGGTGAAAGACGATGGGATCGACGTTGATGAACAGCAGCGATGGCTCCGGCAACCGCCCCGCTTCGCGGGTGGCGCTGGCGATCGCTCGCAGGTTCAAGTCGGCCAGCCGGCCGCGACGGTCGGCATAGTCGAAAAGCTCCGCCGGTCCGCCGCCGGGCCATCCTCCCCGAATGCGGGTCAGCGCTTCAAACGCGAAAGGGTGGACGGTCTCGCCTTCGATGCGAACGATGGGTTGGAAGGTCGAAGTGACCATCCCCTGGTCGAGGAGCTCGTCGAGGGTTTCCACCCGCACGATCTCGTAAGCTCCGTCATCCGCGGGGGTGGATGCCAGGGCACGGTCGACGTCTTCCTGCGTGAATGGCTTCGACAACACGGCCACGGCACCGAGGCGCATCGCGGTGGTGCGCAACTCGTCGCTGTTGTAACCGGTCATGAGAATGATGCGGCTTTCGGGGTGCAGCAACCGCATGCGCTCCAGAAAATGCAACCCTTCGAACCCGAAAGGTCCGGAGAACTGCACATCCGTGATGATGTGCGTGATGGGCAACCGGCTGAGCATGAGCTCGGCGGACTCGATATCCGAGCAGACGATCGTCGAGCGCCCTTCACGCTCGAGGAGGAGAGCCAGTCCTTCCGTGATGGCCGTGTCGTCGTCGATGAGCAGGATCTGCTCGCGCGCGTTCATCCTGTTGGTCCCCGAAGGTGCCGGCTCAGGAAAGCAACCCGCGCGGTGCTCGACCGCCCCGTCGCCTTCCGACGACCTTCGCCTGTCAGGTTACGCTTCTCTCCGCGAGAGCGGCTGGCTTTCTCGCGACTTCGCCGTCTCCCGTACGGATCCGGTGGCGAGACCTCGTGGTCGTTCGGTTCAAGCGGTCATCGCCAGGGCCACCCGGCCCGTGACCAGGTTGTGGGTCTCAAGGTAGAACCGCACGTCGTGGGCCATCAGGGAGTACAGGATGCGGTCTCCTCCTCGGGCGCTCGCGCTCATGATGCCCGTTCCGTCGTCGCGGATGAGCAGGACGTCGCCGTTGAACTCCGAAGGAAGGACAGTGAGCAACTCGAGAAACTCTTCCGCGTTGGCGGCCCGGTCGATGAGAACTCGTCCCACGTCCAGTCCGACTTCCGTCACCGCGGCCACCAGTGCGTAACGGAGGACCGTCATGGATTCCATGAAGGCGACCGAGGTGGCAGCGGGGCCGACGTAATTCCAGTCGAAATCAGGCTTGTTGCTGAGGCGGGCGATCAAGGTCACGCGGCGCGATCGGTTTCTCATGGACTGTCTCCGGGGACTAGTGAAGGGACTAGTGAATCAGGCCGGCGGTGATGCCGAGGGCCAGGGCGGGAATGCTGAGGAGGAGCAGGACCCGCCAGGTTTCCCGTCCCCAGCGAAGGTCCTCGATGGTCTGCTGGACGGTGTGGGCGAGGGTCTCTTGAGTCTGATGGATGATTCGGCTCATGTCAGTTCACTCCTTCGGAGGCGGTGGTGGTGGGAAGGGCGATCCAGCGGAAGCTGAAGCCGTCGAGGGGGCTGACGCCATCTTCGAGAGGAAGAGAGCGTCCAGCGACGTCGTAGTGGGCGAGCTTGGGGAGCGAGATGACCTCGACGAAGCCTTCGGTGGGAATGGTGAAGGTCTCACCGGCGTAGCCGAACTGTTGTCCGGGCTTGCCCGAGAAGTGGTAGCCGACGGTCTTGATCCCGCAGGTGACCTTGGCTGCGGCCCGCTGGTCGTGACGGCGAACGAGGGCGCCGAGGTCGATTTCGAGATTGATTCCGAGGGTCAGGGCGGCGGCGAGGATGATCATTTGGTTAGGCTCCTGTCGGGGGACCGGATTGAGGATTGAGAATTGAGAATTGAGAATTGACGGGCTCTTTGCGCCGGTGTTTTCTGGACAGGTCCTACTCCACGGTTGATGCCGACCTTCGAGAAATGTTCAAAGTGAAGACACGGAAACACTTACACGTTTCACATCCAGAGTTGTGGCGTACGTATATTGGACAGGCGTATGATTCGAGCCCATGACGGAGATTCTGAATCGTGTCCTGATCGTCGATGACGATGCGGCGATCGTGGCCGGACTGTCTGCGTTGCTGGAGGGAGCGTGGGAAGTGCGAACGGCCACGACCGGACGGGCGGCGCTCGCGTCCTTCGCCGATTTCTCTCCCGACGTCGTGCTTCTGGACGTCCATCTCCCGGATGCTTCGGGGATCGAACTGTTGCATCAGTTGAAGATGTACTCCGAGACGACAGCGGTGATCATGATGTCGGGCGCCGGAACCCACGAGGCCGTGCTGGAGACGATGAAACTGGGAGCGGAGACGTTTCTTCAGAAGCCGTTCGATTTCGGGACTCTCAGCGCCGCCCTCGAACAGGTGTCACGGATGCTGGCCACCCAACGTGAGCTCCTCGCGCTCCGTCGCGGCGGTCCGAAAGAGGAGCGGCTCCCCGGCATCTCACCCGCCATCACTCACCTCAATGACATTCTCGGGAACGTGGCCCGGGCGCCCTCGGCCGTTCTTCTGGAAGGCGACTCCGGCACGGGAAAGGGCGTCTTTGCCCGGCTGATCCACAATCGCTCCCCCCGCGCACGGGCTCCCTTCGTCGACCTCAACTGCGCGGGTCTCTCGAAGGAGTTGCTCGAGTCCGAGCTCTTCGGTCATGAACGGGGCGCCTTCACCAACGCCACCAACACCAAGCCGGGACTCTTCGAGATCGCCGGGGACGGAACCCTCTTTCTCGATGAGATCGGCGAGATGGAGCCGACCGTCCAGGCACGTCTGCTCAAGGCGTTGGAAGAGAAGCGCTTCCGCCGCGTGGGCGGGATCCGCGATCTGCGCGCCGACTTCCGCCTCATCGCGGCCACGAACCGCGACCTGCCGGCCGAAGTCGCCGCGGGCCGGTTTCGCGGAGACCTGTACTACCGCCTGAACGTCGTCCGGCTTCGCATGCCTCCTCTTCGCGAGAGGATGGAGGATCTGCCGATCCTGATCCACGAGATCCTCCGGCCGCTGGCCAAGGAAATGAGCCGGTCGGTTCCCAAGGTCAGCGCCAACGCGCTCAAGAAGCTCGAGCACTACCCGTGGCCGGGCAATGTACGCGAGCTGCGGAACGTGCTCGAACGGGCCATGATCACGCTCACGCGGGAAGAGATCCGCAGTGAGGATCTGATCATCGAGGCGGCCGGGGCGATCGCGCCTGCGTCCGGCGGAATGCCGACCGAGGAGTGGGAGATCCAGCCTCTCGACGACCTGATCGCTACGTACGTATCCGCTTCCGTGAAGGCCACAGGAGGCAACGTGCGCAAGGCCGCCCGCAGGCTCCAGATCAGCCCATCCACGCTCTACGCGCGCCTGAAGACGAGGGCCCCGGAGCCGGCGCGGTAGCACCGGTCCCCTCGAGGGGATGGTTGTATCCCTGGCGTCGATCCCGCAGAATCCGAGGCGTGCTTTCTTCGAGGGCGGCCGTCGCCAAGTGGCAGTCGCGTCTCGCCGCGGTCTTCGCCCTGGCCCCTCTCGTTCTCTCCTGGATACTGAAGGCCTGCGTCTGGCCGCGACCGTTCTGGATCGTGCTTTACGATCCGGAGACCATCTATTTCTACTCCGGTCTGTCGCTATTGCGCGGATGGATGCCGGAGAACATCGACAATCCGGGCACGCCTCTGCAGGTGATCAGCGCAGTCCTCGCCGCGGTGACGGGGCCGACTCCACTCCGGTATGAAGCGTTCCTCACGGCGGCCCACTTCGTGGGGCTGCTCCTCAGCCTGACGGGGGCGCTGGCCATCTTCTACGGCGTCATGAAAGGCGCTCCACCGCTGGCCCGCGTGACGGCCGTCTGGGCTTACCTGCTGGCGCCGGTGGCGCTCGAGCGGCTGGGGATCTGGAGTCCCGAGCTGCTCTATCTCCCGTTGGGAGCCTGCGCACTGGCGCTGTTGCGCCTGTGGCTGGAGGTGCCGTCCCCGAGGGGCGCCTTCGGTGCGGGAGCCGTGATCGGAGTGGGAATTGCCGCGAAGTTCGCGTTTCTCATCTGGGTCCCGGCGCTGCTCCTGGCGATGCTCTCCGTCCGACGCCTCCGGCATGCCTTGCTGGCCATGGTCGGCGTGGGTCTGGGCTTCCTCTGCGGAACGCTCCCTGTGATGCGCGGGTACGGCATGATGTTCCGCCGTCTCCTGGTTCTTTCGGGGTCGGGCCAGGAGCAGACCTGGCCCGTTCTGTTGGGCACCTCCCGGCTCTGGCAGGGCTACCTGCTGCTCCTGCTGGTTCTGGCGATCTGGCATTTCCGGCGTGCCCAGTTGCCGCTGCAGGTCTTTGCGGTCTCGCTGCTGGTCTTCGGCGTGCTGGCCGTCGCGCGCAACCCCAACTTCCGCTATCTGCTCCCCACCGCATTCATCGCGGTGGCGCTGATGGCCATCGTGGCCGCTTCCCCGAAATTCACAGTCCCGCTTCAGGTGGCCGTCTTGCTCGTGACCGGCGTGTTCCTCGGGAGGACTTTCGTCAACGACATCCGGGCGCACCGGGAGAGGATTGCCGGGGGGCAGCTCCTCCGTCGCGAGATCGCGGCTGCCGTACCGCCGGGAGGCGTGACCGTTTACGGCTGGCGCGTTCCTCAGCCCTCTTTCGCGCTCCGGGTCATGGCCACCGACCCGGCGGACCTGCGGGATGTCTCCCGGCTGTATCCGCGCGAAGGGCATCTCAGCCCGTGGAATGGCGCGATCGTGCTCCCCACCGGAAGCTGCCGTTGGGACACGCTGGTTGCTCAGGAGCGGGAGTTGGAGGTCCTTCCCCCAGGGAGTTACGAGATCGTCAGGCGTGTCGGCGAGTACGCGATCGCGCGTCCGGCCCGGGTCATAGCCTGTCGGTGAGAATCGTCTTGGCGATGGTGGCCAATTGCATGTTGCTGGTCCCCTCGTAGATCTGCCCGACCTTCGAGTCGCGCCAGTACTTCTCGACCGGATACTCCTTGGTGTAGCCGTTGCCGCCGTAGAGCTGCACCGAAAGGGAGGTCACCTTCTCGGCCACCTGGGACGAGAACAGCTTGGCCATGGCCGCCTCGCGGAGGAAGGGCCGGCCGGCATCCTTGAGCCGGGCCGCGTTGTAGACCATGAGCCGGGCCGCCTCCAGTTCCGTGGCCGCCTGCGCGATCTGGAACTGGACGCCCTGGAACTCGGAGATCCGTGTGCCGAACTGCTTGCGCTCCTTCGTATACGCGATGGCGTACTCGAGCGCGCCACGAGCCACGCCCAGCATCTGGGCGCCGATGCCGATGCGTCCCTCGTTCAAGGTCTCGATGGCGATCTTGTAGCCCTTGCCGACCTCGCCGACCACGTTTTCCTTCGGAACCCGGCAGTCTTCGAGCACGAGTTCGCAGGTGGAAGAGGCCCGGATGCCGGTCTTGTCTTCCTTCTTCCCCACCGAGAAGCCGGGGAAGTCGCGCTCGATGAGGAACGCCGTGATGCCTTTGTAGCCGGCGTCCGGATTGGCATTGGCGAAGACGATGAACACGCCCGCCTCGGCGGCGTTGGTGATCCAGAGCTTCTGCCCCGTCAGCGACCAGTGATCCCCGCGGTCTTCCGCCTTGGTGGCCAGGGCGAACGCATCCGATCCCGAGCCGGCCTCGGAAAGAGCATAGGCGCCGACCGTGTCCTTGCAGAGCATCGACAGGTACTTCGACTTCTGGTCCTCGCTGCCCCAGCGGATGATGGCGTTGTTGACCAGCGTGTTCTGGACGTCCACGAGCACGCCGCAGGAGGCGTCGACGTGAGACAGCTCTTCCACCACGAGGACGGCGTTGAAGAAGGTCGAACCTGCGCCGCCCCACTGATCCGGCACCTCGATGCCCATGATCCCCAGCTCGAAGAACGAGCGGATCAGGTCAGGAGACATCTTCGCGTCATGGTCCATCTGGTGGACGAGCGGACGGATCTTCTCGATCGCGAACTCGCGCACGCTCTCCTGAAACATCTGCTCTTCTTCGGACAGCACGGTCAGGGGCGTGCCGGAAATCGCTTCGACTGCGGTGGTCATCTGATGCCTCCGGAGGGATGTGGCTGCAGCGGGCGAATCATATCTGATCGGCGGCGGTTATGATCCCATCTGCGCCGTCGTGACATTGCCCCGGTGGCGGAATCGGTAGACGCAGCGGACTTAAAATCCGCTTTTCCGAAAGGGGAGTGCCGGTTCGAGTCCGGCCCGGGGCACCAGGACAAAGA
>JBDTOZ010000433.1:0-4449 GCA_039932995.1 Acidobacteriota bacterium
AACCGCCAACCGCCAACCGAAAGCCTCAGCCCACGCGAATGACCTGATTGATGGCCGCGACCACCTTCAGGGCCCTTGCGTTGCGACCGACGGTCATCTCGGAGAGGCCGTTGGACATGAGCGCCTTGCGGCCGTGCTTCTGCCACCAGCGGCCGACGAAGACCTGTTTGCCGATGCGGACGATGACCAGTTCTCCGGTGGAGGCGCGGCCGCGTTGGCGGAGCTCGACGATGAGGAGGTCTCCGTCGAAGATGCCTTGATCCTGCATGGCGTCGCCGCGGGCGCGGAAGACGATCTCCTCCGGTTCGACCAGAGAGCGGGGCAGGGCCACCTTCTCCTTCTTCGTCTCGTCGATCGCTTCGCCGTGACGGATCTCCCCGGCGGTCTCGATCTCGTTCCACTCGGGGCGGTCGCGCAGAATGTCGGCGACCGCTACTCGCGAGCCGTCGACGTGCCGGACGGGCATGCGCGGGAACTCCGCCTGGATGGTCAGGCCGGGTGAGCCGCCGATGATGTTCTCGGCGCGGGAGAGGATGGACTGGAAGCGTTCGGACTCGGCGCGCGCCTCGCGGATGGTGTCGGTGAGGAGAGGCATGTTCACGCCGCGGTCGGTGTCGCTGGCGCGAAGCGAGAGGTCGCCGATCTGGATCTGGACGAGCTCGAGGACCGCGGCCACGCGTTGGAGGATGCTCACCGAAACGTTGGCGCCCTTTTCGAGCGCGGCCAGATGGCGACGGCTCACGCCGGCCAGTTTGGCGAGCTTGGCCTGCGTGAGGTTTTTGCGAATGCGGGCTTCGCGAACGGTTTCACCGAGCATATTGACACTTTTAGGTTACTAAGCGGCTGCGTCATTGGCAACACAAAGAACGACCAGAGCCGGAAAAGAGTCGCGTGGCGGGCGTCTGGCTCCCGGCGCGGACCGCGGCGGGACACGCCCGTCGTGGAGAGGACACTCTCACACAGAGAGTGATGCAAATGCACGTTTCCACCCCCTGTGGATGCAGTGAGGAGTCGGCCCGTCCAGGCTCGTTCCGGACGTGCCTTCCGCGTCAACTCGAAGCAGGGATGGAAGTTGCGCAGTATTCTGCGCCGTCATGGCCGCTCTCTGCTTCTGCGGATTGACATCTATCCTGCACATTGTTACTATGCAACATACTGCACATGAGCACTCGACTGGAAGCCTTTCTGAAGTCCCGCGCGATCAAGCCGGCCCACCTCGCGCGGGAGTCTGGGTACAGCCGCCAGCATCTCTTGCGGATCCGGATGGGGCGGATGGAGCCCACCCGGAGATGCATCGCGGCGATCGCGGTGGCCTGCCGCCGGCTGTCAGGAGAGGGCGTTCGCGCCTCGGAATTGTTCGATCTGGAAGGGGAGGACTGACTCTCGATGGAGTTGGTCCTGAAGCGCACGAGCTCCGTCGCCCGCGCCGAAGAAAGAGTTTCCGGCGAGGGTCCGCGAGCGAGGAGGAGAGCAGAAGGTCCATGCAGCCGCTCAAGCATAGTCCCGGGCTCGATTCGTTCTCAACCCGACGCGTGGCGCTGCTCGCCGGCGATCGGAACACCGGCGAAATGCTGCACACATTCTTCCGTCTGATGGAGCTCGATTGCTCTCTCATCCGCGCGGATTTTTCCGCGGTCGCCACGATCCGTAGACTCGACCCCGACGTGGTGATCCTCGATCTCGACCTTCCCAATCTACGAGCGCTGGAGATCGCCGACGAACTTCAACACGTCCCGATCATTCTGATCACGGACCAGGAGCTGGGCGCCCGGTCCCTTTCCGCCCCGGTGATGAAGAACCCGCACGACCGCTTCGAAGATCTGCTCCGCCTGTTCGAGATGGTGCTGGCCGCGGAGCGAGGGTAGCTTCTCGTCGGGTCTTCTTGTCTTTGAGTCTTCGAGTCTTCGAGTCTTCGAGTCGTCTAGTCGTCGAGGCTCACAGGCTCACAGTCTCATAGGTGCGCGCGCCACGAGCTTCTATGAGGCTATGAGACTGTGAACCTATGAGACTGTCCTTCTCGCGAGGGGATTTCTCGTCGCGACGGGCACGCGGCGCAGGCGAGGACGCCTGCGGTCCAGCCGGCGGGACGCCAGCGCTCCTCGGCGAGTCCGTGGCCGTCGCGCACGACGCCAGATGGTCCTTTGGATGGGAGCGTCCTCGTGGAGCGCCGGCGTCCTCGCCGGCTGGCCCTCGCGGCGTCCCGCCGCGGCGGGCGGGTGGGCGGGGGCCCCTGCCAACTGCCAATCAACGTTGCAACTCGCGCCGCCAACCGCCAACCGCCAACCGCCAACCGTCAACCGCCAACCGTCAACCGCCAACCGCCAACCATCAACCGCTATCATGCCTCCGCATGAAAAACGCGCTTGTCCTCCTTCTCGCGTTCGCCGCCGCTGGTTGTGCGTCCCGGCCTTCCCGTCCTGTTCCCATCGAGACTCCGCTGCCCAAGGCGGTTCTCGGCGCTCATGGATTCGAGTTGTCGCAGGTCGATCGCTCGGTTTCGCCCTGCGATGACTTCTATCAGTACGCCACCGGCAACTGGCAGAAGGAGCATCCTCTGCCATCCACGTATGCGCGCTACGGGCGCTTCGAGGAAGTGGCGGAGCGGAATCGGGATCGTCTGCGCCAGATCCTGGAAGGGGCGGCCAAGGTGACGGACGCGCCGAAGGGGAGCGCCACCCAGAAGATGGGCGACTTCTGGACCGCGTGCACGAACGAGACACTGCTCGAATCGCAAGGCATCACGCCCATCCAGCCCGCCCTGGACCGCATCGCCACCATCCGCGATCGTGCCGGCGTGGTCACCGAGATCCAGCGCCACCAGCAGATGGGCATTGCTCCGCTCTTCCGTTTCTCCGCGCAGAACGATTTCAAAGACAGCGAGATGGTCATCGCCAGTGTCTCGCAGGGAGGTCTGGGACTGCCCGATCGCGACTACTACCTGCGCGACGACGAGAAGTTCGCCGGCACGCGCAAGCAGTACGTGGCGCACGTGGCGAAGATGTTCGAGCTGGCCGGCCTGGCCGGCCCAGCGGCGCAAGCGGATGCGGAGAAGGTCATCGCGCTGGAGACGCAGATCGCTCGCGCGTCGATGGCCCGCATCGATCAGCGCAAGCCCGAGAACGTCTATCACTTCATGCCCCTCTCGGAGCTGCAGGCCACCGCGCCACTGCTGGACTTCCAAGCGTTCTTCACCACCCTCGGACTGCCGGAGCTGAAGTCACTCAATGTCGCCCAACCGGAGTTCTTCAAGGAAGCGAACCGGCTCATCGAGGAGGTGCCGCTCGATGCGTGGAAGGCGTATCTGCGCTGGAACCTCATCGATGCCGCGGCGCCGATGCTCTCCACCGCCTTCGTGA
This sequence comes from Acidobacteriota bacterium, assembly GCA_039932995.1. Lineage (GTDB taxonomy): Bacteria > Acidobacteriota > Thermoanaerobaculia > Gp7-AA8 > Gp7-AA8 > QHVT01. The sequence continues at coordinate 3,357 of JBDTOZ010000433.1, forward strand.
ATCAGGACTTTGCGTTCCGCGGCCAGACGCTCTCCGGTCAGAAGGAGATTCAACCCCGCTGGCAGCGGTGCGTGCGCGCGGCCGACGCGAACCTCGGCGAGATCCTGGGGGAGGAGTACGTCAAGACCGCGTTCACCCCCGAGGCCCGGAACAAGATGAATGAGCTCATCGGCAACCTCGTGGCGGCCCTGCGCGAGGACATCCCGGCGCTGCAGTGGATGGGGCCGGAGACCAAGCAGGCCGCGCTGGCCAAGCTCGACGCCTTCCGCCGCCGCATCGGCTACCCCGACAAGTGGATCGACTACACGTCCCTCGACATCGTTCGCGACTCCTACTTGAACAACGCCTTCGCCGCCACCGCCTTCCGCGTGCGCCGCGCGCTGGGGCGCATTGGCAAGAAGGACGACGCGAACGAGTGGGGCTTCTTCACCCCTTCCACGGTGAACGCGGGCTACAACCCCACGCGCAACGACATCACGTTCCCGGCGGGGATTCTGCAGCCGCCCTTCTACGATCCGGCCGCGGATGACGCGTACAACTACGGCGGGATCGGCACGGTCATCTGCCATGAGATGACGCACGGTTTCGACGATCAGGGCGCCAAGTTCGACGCGGCCGGCAATCTGCGCAACTGGTGGTCGGAGGCAGACCTGAAGAACTTCCAGGCCAGCGCGGAGTGCATCGCCACTCAGTATGGCGACTGGGTCGTGGACGCGGATCTCAAGCTGCAAGGGAAGCTGGTCACCGGCGAGGCCATCGCCGATCTGGGCGGTGCGACGCTGGCGTTGCGCGCCTATCAGAAGTCGCTGGAGACGAGGCCGCGCGTGACGCTCGACGGATTCTCGCCCGAGCAGCGCTTCTTCCTCGGCTTCGCGCAGGTGTGGGGGCAGAACATGGCCGCCGAGGAGGGCCGCCGCCGCGCGCTCACGGACCCGCATGCACCGGGGCCGGCGCGGGTGAATCTCACGGTGCAGAACATGCCCGAGTTCGAAGACGCGTGGAACTGTCCGAAGGGAAGGAAGATGACCCGTACTGCCGACGCGAGGTGCACGATCTGGTGACCTTCGGGTTGCTGGTTGCTGGTTGCTGGTTG
>JBDTOZ010000434.1:0-10339 GCA_039932995.1 Acidobacteriota bacterium
CGCGTTACAATCGGTGCCGTCCCAAAACCGATGACGATGACGGCCTTGCTGATCGCCTACCGAGAAGTCCTCGTCTCGTCACTGATCCTGACCTTGGCGTTCTTCGTCCTCGAGCAGTGGAGACCCGCCGCGCGGATTCAGATCGCGTCCGACCGGCTGGCCAATCTTCTCTATCTTCCCCTGGTGCTGGGGTGGACGTTCGCGCTTCAGGTTCTGTTGCAGCCTCTGTATGCGTCCGCCATCACGGTGGCGCGCGGCGGCGTCTGGACCCATCTCCAGCGGTCTCGCGCGAGCCTGGGCACGGACCTCCTGCTCACGGTTGCCTTCGCCATCCTGTGGGACGTCTGGCAATACTGGATTCATCGGTGGCAACACACCTGGCCTCTCCTTTGGGAGACTCACAAGTTCCATCACAGTGACACCGCGCTGAATGCCACTTCGCAGTCACGCCACCACGCGCTCAGCTACGTGGTCTACATGGTCAGTTACGCACCGATGCTGTTGCTCTTCGGAACGTTCACCCCGCACGTCGTGGCCTCGGTTTTGATGTTCCGCCTCTGGGGATTCGTGAACCACGCAAACGTCCGCGTCCGCTTCGGTCCGTTGACGACACTGATCGCCGGACCCCAGTGGCACCGCATCCATCACTCGATCCGTCCCGAACATCGCCACACGAATTTCGCGGCGCTGTTTCCGTTCATCGACCGGCTCTTTCGCACCTACTACGCGCCGGCCCCGGACGAATACCCTCCCACCGGCCTGCTGCCGAACGAGGAGTCCATCCTGCGACAGGCCACGATCTCGCCGTTGGCAGGCTGGGGTACGTCGATCCGCGCCTTCGTGCGACGAGCGCGCTCGCGCTCGCCGGCTCGTCCGAATTCACAAGCGACGGCCTGATCCCCGCTGATAAGCTGGCGCTTCGATGGCCCCGTCGTCCCGTCCCCTCCGCATCATTCACCTCACCGCTACAATCCACGGAGCGCCCTGGGTGATCTCGCTCGTCCGCGAGCAGCAGCGCCTCGGTCACGATGTTCAGGTCATCCTCCCCTCCCTCGAGGGGACCATCGCTCCCACCCTGCAACAGAGCGGCATCCCCTGCCACACCACCGCCGTCGATTTCCTCTCCCTCCGCGGACTGGCGCGCGTCCGCGCCGTCCTCGCTCTCGTGCGGCTTCTCCGACGGCTCCGTCCCGACGTCGTCCACGGTCATCTCCTCCCCTCGGTGGTCATGGCCCGGATCGCATCGTGGATCGCCGACGTGCCCATCCGCTTCGGCGTCAACGCAGGTCCGCTGACCCTGGAATCCGATGCATTGCGTCCCATCGAGATCGGCACCGCCTTCTGCGACACACGCACGATCGCTTCGTGCACGTACACGCGAGAGCTGATGATCGGTCATGGCATTCCGGAATCGAAAATGGGACTGGTGTACTACACGACCGACCAGAGTCGTTTCGAGCCCACCCTGACCAATGGAGCACGCGTGCGGAAGGAGCTGGGAATCGCGCCCGGCACACCGCTCATCGGAATCGTGGCCTACTTCTATCCGCCTTCTTCCTCGCTGCCCGTCTTCGGTCCAAACCTGGTCGGCCGCGGTTTGAAAGGGCACGAGGTTCTGCTGCACGCCGTCCCGCGCGTCCTCGCTTCGTTTCCCGATGCGAAGTTCGCACTGGTCGGACGCGGTTGGGGGCCGGAAGGACCGGCCTACGAGCAGACACTGAAGGATCTGGCGCGCGATCTCGGCGTCGCCGAAGCCGTCCTCTTCCCCGGAGAACGGAGCGACGTGCCCGACACTCTGTCCGCCTTCGACATCTCCGTGCATCCGTCGCTCAACGACAACGTCGGCGGCACCATCGAGTCTCTTCTCCTGGCGCGGCCGATGGTCGTCTCCGACATTCGCGGCTACAGCGACACCGTGCTCCACGAACAGACCGGCCTGGTCGTGCCTGCCGGAGACGCGGCCGCTCTGGGCGATGCCATCAACCGATTATTGGGTGACCCTGCGCTCGCACGCCGGCTGGGGGAGAACGGCCGCAGGCACATGCTCGATCGCTTCACGCTTTCCCGAACAGTCCGTGACGTCGAAGAGTTGATGGCAGAGGGCGGCCGCGCGGAACGGCATTACCGGTTCGGTACGATGCTCGGGCGTGCTCTGATCCTGCCGTTTCGGCTGGTGCCTGTCTTCCTCGAAGTCCGCCGTGTCATGCGCCGGGATGGCGTGAAGCACAGCATCGCAAACCGGCTCAAGGGCCGCGTCCGTTCCATCGTCAAACGAGCTCCCTCGCGCACCACCCCCACCTTGAAGATTGCGCAGGTGGCCGGTGCCTGGGAAAGCTGCGACTGGTTCGTGGAGTTGTGCCGCGATCTGAGCGCGCGAGGCTACGAGGTCGTGGCCATCATCGACTCGCGGCGCGGCGACCTGGGTGAGCGTCTGACCGCCGCCGGGATTCGGTTTCACACCGTGGCGCTGACCTTCGCCACCGGACTCGATCGCGCGCGGCTGGCGGTCTACGCGCTCGAGATCCCCCTGGCCGCCCTCCGCCTCGCAAGGATCTTCAAGCGCGAGCGGATCGACATCGCGCACTCCCACATTTTTGCGACCGTCGTCATCGCCCGCCTGGCCGCCGCGCTGGCACGCGTGCGTCACGTGGCCGGCATCCCCGGACCGCGGCACCTCGAGGCGCGGCTGACCGCCCGAATCGACCGGCTCACGATGTGGTTGGACGACGCCACGATCGCCGGCTGCCGCCACACACGGGATCTCTACACCGCAATGAACGTGAGCCCGCAGCGACTGCACTGCGTCTACTACGGCGCGAACGCCTCCCGTTTTGATCCCGCCCTCGCGGACGGGCCCTCCCTTCGCCGAAGCCTGGGCATCGCCGGCGACGCGCCGCTGATCGCTCTGGTCGCACACTTTTACCCTCCCACCCGAGGAGTCCAGACTCCCCTGCACACGATGGGACGCGGGCTGAAGGGACACGAGGACTTCCTGGAAGCGGCGCGCACGATCTCCCGCCGGTTGCCCGAGGCCCGCTTCATCCTGGCTGGAAAGGGAGCGCTGGAGGCCGGCGCGCAGTACCGGCTGCGGCTGATGGAGCTCTGCCGGAATGATGCACTTCTTCGCGACCGGGTGCTCTTTGTGGGGGATCACGCCGACGTTCCGTCACTCCTTGCCGCCGCGGACGTGGCGGTACAGTGCTCGCTCACCGAGAATCTCGGCGGCACGATCGAGGCGTTGCTGATGGAGCGACCGGTCGTGGCCACGCGCGTCGGCGGCATGCCCGAGGCCGTCCGCGATGGGGAGACCGGGCTGCTCGTGTCTCCCGCGGATCCGGCGTCACTGGCCGCGGCGATTCTCCGGCTTTTGAACGACCGCGCCGAGGGTGCGGCCTTCGGACGCGCCGGACGCACGCTCATGCTCGAGCGCTTCACCTCGGTGCGGACCGCGGACGATGTCGACGCGATCTACCGACAGCTGACTTCCTGGGCACCGGCCAAGCCCGTGGTCTCGCAGACGAACGGAGCACGCCCGTGAACGGCCAGACGCACGAATACGACTCCGCCTCCCGTCCTCCGCGCGCGCTGGAAGAGCTCCTCGACCTTCGCGCCCACGGGGCTCTGGTCCGGGCCCTCGTCGAACGAAACCTCAAAGTGCGCTACAAGCGCTCGGCCTTTGGCTTCCTCTGGTCGATGATGAATCCCATGCTCATGCTGGTCGCGCTGTCGCTCGTCTTCACGCGCGCCTTCGCAGCCGCCACTCCCGCGTATCCGGTCTATGTCTTTCCGGGTCTCCTGTTGTGGACCTTCTTCGCACAGACCACCACCATGACCGGAGAGGAGATGGCGGCCGGGGAGCTGTTGAAACGGGTGCGCTTTCCGAAGACGTCCCTTGCCATCTCCACCTTGCTCACCGGCATGGTGAACCTCACTCTCGCGCTGATCCCGCTGGTCCTGGTGATCCTGGCTCTGCGCCGGCCCCTCGGTCTGGCGCTGCTCACGCTGCCGCTGACTCTCTTCTTCACTGCGCTCTTCGTGCTCGGCGTCTCCCTGATCGTGGCCACCGGCGCGCTGTATTTTCCCGACGTCATGCCCGCCTGGAACATGCTGTTGCCCGCACTCATGTTCACGGCACCGATCGTCTATCCGGCCTCCATCCTCCCCTCCCGGCTGCAGGTTCTCTATCGGATGAACCCGATGACGATCTATGTGGAGGCCTTCCGCGCTCCCCTCTACGACAACACCGTTCCGGCCGGCTCGTTCGTGCCCATGTTCGCCATTGGAGTGGTGACGCTGGTGGCCGGCTGGCTTCTCTTCACCCGCTCCGTCGATGACATTGCCTATCGTGTCTGATCCATTCCCCGCTTCGTCGCCGGAGCTCGAGACGCTGCCAGCGATCCGCCTGGACGGAGTCTCGGTCCGCTATCGCGTCCCGCTCGACTCCAGCGTCACGCTGAAGGAAGCAATCGTGCGCAGGAAACGCCGCCGCTACGTCGAGCACCTCGCGGTCGACGACGTCACCCTGACCATCGGTCGCGGCGAGGTGCTGGGCGTGATCGGCCGCAACGGCGCCGGAAAGACCACGTTGTTGAATGTCATGGCCCGGGTGATTCAGCCGGTGGCGGGGCGCTTGCGCATCCACGGCGCGGTCTCCCCCATCATCGACCTGCTGGGCGGCTTTCACCCAGAGCTCACCGGGCGCGAGAACGTGCTCTTGCGCGGGGCCTTCCTGGGGATGAGCCGGCAGGCCATGTCCTCGCGCGTGCCCGGCATCGCGGAGTTCGCCGAGATCGGCCAGTTCTTCGATGCACCGATGCGCACCTACTCCGCCGGCATGATCGTCCGGCTGGCGTTCGCCGTGGCCACCAGCATCGATGCCGACATCCTGCTGATCGACGAAGCCCTGGGCGTCGGGGACGCGGAGTTCCAGAGCAAGTGCTCGGCGCGGATGGACGAGTACCGCGCGCGCGGCGTCACGTTCGTCGTCGTCTCCCACGACGTCAACCGTCTGGCCTCGATGTGTCATCGCATGCTCTGGCTGGACGGGGGACGCATTCGAGCACTGGGGACGCCTGACGACGTGGTTGCCCAGTACGCGGGAAACCAGTACGCGGGAAACCAGCACGCATGAATTGGCTTCCCGACGCGAAACGCGCCGCCGTCTGCTTGTCCGTCGACGACGTGCATCCGGCTCCCAGTGCCGCGGCGGCACTCGCGCATTTGCAGTGGCTGCAGCAACGACATCCCGCGCTGCGCGTCACCCTCTTCACCACCCCCGACTGGCGGACGCTCGATCCTTACCCGACGCGCAAGGCACTGGCTCGGATCCCAATCCTCCGCGACCACGTCTACACCGTTCGCGTACACCCCAAGGGAACGTTCCGCCTCGACCGTCACGAGGCCTTCTGCACGCTGCTGCGCGACTGGCCGGGCGCCGAGACCGCGCTGCATGGATTGCATCACGTCCGGCCCGGGCGCACACCGGTCCTGGAGTTCGCGGGCCGCTCTCGCTCGCAGTGCCGCTCCATGCTCGACGAAGCCATGCAGCTCTTCCGCAAGGCAAACCTGCCGCTCGTGCCCGGCATGTGCCCGCCGGGGTGGCACAGTCCTCCCGCGCTGCTGACGGCCATGCGCGACGCGGGGCTGCGCTTCGTCGCTTCCGCGCGCGACCTCGAGACCGCGATCTCGCCGGAGGCTCTGGCTAATGGAAGCGGCCTGACCGGCGTGTCCCTTCTGCATCCTCAACGGCTCGAGTCCGGTCTGCTGCACTTCCCCACGAATTTTCAGGCGACGTCCTCCATCGAGCGGGCCACGCAGATTCTCGAGTGCGGCGGCCTGCTGTCGATCAAGGCCCACCTCCTGGCGGAGTCGGGCTCCTACCGGGCACTCGACGGACTGACCGAGTCGTACCGGCAATCCCTGGATCGCCTGTTCTGCACGATCGAGGATCGCTTCGGAGAAACGCTCTGGTGGACCTCCATGGGCGAGATGGCCTCGCGAGGGCTGGGGACGTGAACGTGCAACGGCACGCAGCAGCCGCCGTCGACCCGGATCTCTATCTCGCCGGAGCCAATGCCTGCTTTGGCCATTGGGGAGATGCGGCCACGTTCGACTGGGTCTTTCGCGACGACGCGGAACTGCTCTTCATCCACGACGCTGCCGGACGGGCCGTCGCATCATCGGGCATCACTTGGCGCACGCTTCCCGACGGCCGGGCTGTGGCGATCATCACCGGCGCCTGGACACTTCCGCAGGCACGGGGGATGGGCGTCTTCAGCGCGCTCATCGAGGCCACGCGGCTCATCGCTTCGGAGAAGAACGCCGTCATGCTGGGGTTCGGGCGCATGGACAACACGAGTGGCCGCCGTCTGCAGGCCGCCGGTTCCGATCTTCATCCGACTTTTTATTGCCGCTCCGTCGGCTCGCCAGTCCAGGAGCAACCGCTGCAGATCCTGGAGCCGGATGCGGAGTTGTTTCCGACCGGGTTTCGCTACACGCCCGCCGCATGGCGCGTTCAGTTTCTCCAGCGCCCGCACGCGTCGATCGAATGCCTGGGACGTCGCGGGGAGTGGGCAGCCATCCTCGAGCGCACCCCGGAATTCGACCGCGTGCACGCCCTCTCCCACATCGAGGCCCTGCCGCTTCTTGCGGCCCGCGCACACGCTCATGGACGCCGGCTGTTCTGGTTCACCACCCAGCCGCCCACGATGGAGTGCGAATGGACCGACGGATTCCTCGGCACCTTTCCGCCCTCGTTCAACCTGGGGGAGTTTCAGAACGGCGACCGGATGTGATTCTCGCGGGAACGCCAACCGCGACCACATCGTCCGGAAGGTCGCGCACCACTACCGCACCCGCACCAATCACACACCGCCTGCCGATGGTCACTCCCGCCACGACGGAAGCGCCCGTCCCGATCAGCGTCTCGTCGCCGACGCGCACGTTCCCACCCAGCGTCGCGCCGGGCGCGATATGGACGAAGTCGCCGATTGCGCAGTCGTGATCGATCGAGCTCTTCGTGTTCACGATCGCACCCCGACCCACCACCACCCGCGGCATGACCACGGCTCCGGGTGCGATGACCGTGCCCTCGCCGATGGCAGCGGAAGAGGCCACGTGCGTGAACGGATGAATGGCGCTGACCAACCGCTCGCCGCCAGCAAGAACCCGATCTGTGATCGCGCGGCGCAGCGCGTTGTCCCCGATCGCGACCACGATCGCCTCATGGCTGAATTCGCGAAGCATGGCCAGCGTCCCAAACACCGGAAGACCCAGGACCTCGGTTCCAATCCTTTGCGGAGAATCGTCGACGAAACCGATGGCATCTCCCACGATGTCCGCCACCACCGCTCCATGGCCCCCGGCGCCGATGATGATGATGGCACTCACGCGTGTACCGGCAGGTAGTGAACGAAGTTCGGCACGATCGCCCGCAGGCGCGCGATCACATCGTCATTCGTCCCTGTCGATGCCAACCTCTCCAGGTTCGCGAGATCGCTGGCGAACGAGTCCGCGAGCGGCGTCTCACTACGAATCTCCGCGATGTGCGCGAGGCCGGTCGGAATGGCCCTCTCGTCGTCACCGATCAAATCCTCATCGATCTTCTCGCCCTGCCGGAGACCGATGAACTCGATGTTCGTCGAGGAAGGGGCGCCACTGACCTCGATCACCCTCCGGGCCAGATCGACGATGCGAATCGATTCGCCCATGTCCAGCAGATAGATGGAGCCGGCCTGCGCGAGGAACGCGGCCTCGATGACCAGTTGCACGGCCTCCGGGATCAGAATGAAGAAGCGGCGCACCTCGGGATGCGTCACCGTGAGCGGACCCCCTTTTCGGATCTGTTGGAGAAAGCGCGGCAACACGCTGCCGTTGCTGCCCAGGACATTTCCGAAACGGACCGTCGTAAAGATCGTGGGCGAGTTTCGCGCGGCACGAACCAATAACTCGGTGACCCGCTTGGTCGCGCCCATCACACTCGAAGGATTCACGGCCTTGTCGGTCGAGATCAACACGAACTTCTCAGCGCCGTGACGTTCGGCGGCTTCCATCACCAGGCGTGTCCCGGTGACGTTGTTTCGAACGGTCTCGCGCGCGTGAAGCTCGGCCAAGGAAACGTGCTTATGCGCGGCCGCGTGAAACACCACCTGGGGACGGCTCTTGCGAAACGCTTCCGCGAGTCGGCGCTCATCGAGGATATCCGCGAGGAACGGATCCGCCACGGCACTCTCGAAGCTGAGCATCAGGTCGTGCAGACTGTTCTCGTGGCGCTCCACCATCGTCAGGGACGCACAGCCGAGAGTGGCCAGTTGCCGGCAAAGCTCGGATCCAACCGAGCCCCCAGCTCCCGTGACCAGCACGCGACGCCCTTCGACGGATGCTTTCATCGCCGCGCGATCCGTGGCGATCCTTCGTGGGGGAAGCAGTTCGTGGAGCTCGAAGCTCCTCATCGGACCAACCTCGCGGACCCGACGTTCTCCTCCACCGCGGCGCACACGTAGGCCACGTCGTCCTCGGAAAGCTTTCCGTGAAACGGAAGCGCCAGCAACGACTGCCCAGCCGCCTCTGCGTTGGGGAACATGCCCGGTCGGAACCCGAATCGGTCGCGGTAGAAGGGCTGCAGGTGGATGGCCGGAAAGTACGGCCGGCTGGCCACACCCCGCTCGGCGAGAGCGCTCATCAGGCGCGGACGGTCGACCTCGGGGGCAAGGCGGATGACATAGACGAACCAGCTCAGGGTCATGCCGGGACGGGGTGGGGCGAGGGGCTGGACGCCTTCGATGCCCCGCAACGCGCGGTCATACAGGTTTGCCACGGCCGCCCGTTTCGCCAAGAGCTCGGCGAGCCGCCGAAGCTGGCCCAATCCAACCGCGGCACTCATCTCGTCGAGCCGGTAGTTGTATCCCAAGCGCTCGTGCTGGAGCCAGGCGACATCGTCGGAGCGACCTTGATTGCGGAGGCTGCGCGCCAGACGCGCCCAGTCGTCCCGATCGGTGACCAGAGCACCGCCCTCGCCGGTGGTCATCTGCTTGTTCGGATAAAAGGCGAACACCGCCGCGTCACCCCAGCCGCCTGCCGCGACTCCGTCCGCGGAAGCGCCGATGGCTTCGCATGCGTCCTCGATGACCGGCACTCCATGCGCGCGGGCCGCGGCGGCGATGGCGCTCATCTCCACCGGGCGCCCGAAGACATGCACCGGCAGGACCGCGCGGAGACGTCCTTGCGGGGCCAATGCCTCGATGGCAGCCACGGTGGCCGCTGGATCCATGTTGAGCGTTTCGCGATCGATGTCCACGAAGACGGGTGTGCCGCCCTGAAAGAGAATGGAGTTCGCGGAGGCCACGAACGAAAACGGCGAGGTGATGACCTGATCGCCGTCGCAAACGCCTGCGGCGATCATGGCCACGTGCAGGGCGGCCGTGCCGCTGGACATCGCCACGGCGTGCCGCGCGCCGGCGTGCTGCGCCAGCTCCCGCTCGAAGGACGCCAGCATCGGTCCCCCGGCCAGGGTGCCCGACCGGAGAACGGCATCCACGAGCTGGCGCTCTTCCGGACCGATGTCAGGTGCTGAGAGTGCGATCGAGCGCGTGGCCATCCGAGTCACACGATATCGCAGAATTCCGAGGTTCTCCGTTGCGCCGTCGAGCGCCGTTTGCAGCGATCCATATCCCTCGCGTCACGTGAACCTCTACAATCTGTCCATGCCTGTCATCACTTGCCCCGACTGCGGCCGTGACGTTTCCACGATGGCCTCCGCCTGTCCGCATTGCGGCCGGCCTTCTCCCGCCTCGACCTCACCCATCGGCGGGCCAACCGCGGCGCCGGCGCGGGAACACACTCTCTGGACCGGAAGCCCCTCGGCCACGCTGCTGGCCGGGCATATCGCCGGGATCGTCGCGACCCTCGTGCTGATCCCCGTCGCCGCGCACTTCTTTTCGGCGACGATGCCCGATGGCGCGCGTGCGGCGGGCATCCTGACGGTGGGCTGGGTCAGCGCCGCCATCCTGGGCACGGTGCAACTGATTGCGCTCACCATCGCCTGGATGCGTTTGCGCAGCACCACCTACACCGTCACCAGCCAGCGTGTTCTGGTGGAGCAGGGGATCTTCTCGAAAACGGTGGGAGAGATCGATCTCCGGTACGTCGACGATTCGTCGTTCACGCAATCACTCGTCGAGCGCATCCTGCGCATCGGCAGCGTGACCGTGATCTCCTCCGACAAGACCAGTCCGACCTTCACCTTGCGGTCGATCAACGATCCGCGCGGGGTACGCGAGATCATCCGAGCCGAAGCCTACCAGTCGAGCCAACGCCAGATCTTCACCCGTTCGACGTAATC
>JBDTOZ010000435.1:0-8060 GCA_039932995.1 Acidobacteriota bacterium
GAGAATTGAGGTGTTCTTCTTTATTTTTCATCTTCTCTCTGTGTCTCTGTGCCTCTGTGGTGAACGGTTCCCTGAGGAGGGCGGGCGAAACCTCACGCCTCCCCCCGCTTGCGAGCGAACACGCGCTCGACGCGCGTGAGCAGCGCATCCGCGCCGAGCGCCAGGAGCGCGGCCGGCAGTGCGCCGGAGAGAATCAAGCCCGTGTCGACCATCGACACGCCGCGGAAGATGAGCGTGCCCAGGCCTCCGCCTCCGACGGCCGCGGCGATGGTGGCCACGCCGATCGCCGTGACCGTGGCGATGCGGATGCCGGCCACGATCGCCGGCGTGGCCAGCGGCAGCTCGATGCTCCAGAGCAGTTGCCGGCTGGTCATGCCGATGGCGGTGGCCGCTTCGCGCACGTTGGCGTCGACCCGCTGCAGGCCGACCAGCGTGCTGCGCACGATCGGGAGCAGAGAGTAGAGAACCAGGGCCACGATGGCGGGACGGGGACCGATGCCCCCGAGCAGCGGAAGCGGGATGAGGAAGCCGAACATGGCCAGCGAAGGGATGGTCTGCACGGCGTCGGTGATGCGCAGAGCCACGGCGCCGGTACGGCGGCGGCGGTGGGCGAGCGTGCCCAGGGGCACTCCCGCGGCGATGGCGATGGTCACCGCCACGATCACGATCAGCAGATGCTCGCCGGTGAGGCGCAGGATAGTCATGTCGCGGAGGCCATGAATCTTCTCACGAGCGGATGCTCGTGGTCGTGCAGAGAGGTCGCGGGCGTGTCGGCGATGACACACCCGGCGTCGAAGACCACGATGCGCCGCGCGACACGCAGCGCTTCGCGGACGTCGTGGGTGACGAAGACCAGGGTCGTGTCGTGAGCCGCGCCGAGGAGCAGGGTCTGGAGGTCGACGCGGATGAGCGGGTCGAGTGCGGAGAACGGCTCATCGCAGAGCAGGATGCGCGGCGCGCCGATGAGCGCGCGGGCGATGGCCACGCGTTGCTGCTCGCCACCGGAGAGCATGCGCGGATAGCGCCGCTCGAACTTCTCCGGAGCAAGGTCCAGCTTCCGCAACCATTCCTCCGCGGCGGCGCGGGTCTTCTCTTCCGGCCACTCCAGGAGGCGTGGCAGCGTGGCCACGTTCTCGAAAACCGTGCGGTGCGGAAAGAGCGCCGGCTGCTGCATCACGTAGCCGATGCCGCGGCGCAACGCCACCAGATCCTGTTGCGCGACGTCGGCACCGTCCACGAGGATCGCCCCGGAGGTCGGCACGCGCAGGCCGTTGATGGTCTTCAGCGCGGTGGTCTTCCCCGCGCCGCTTCGTCCCAGGTAGGCCACGCGGTCGCCGGAAGCGATGGTGAAGGTGACGCCCTCGAGGATAGGGGTGTTCGCGATGCTGACGCCGAGGTCGCGATACTCGATGGCGCTCACGGAGTGAGCGTACCTCAAGGAGTGGGGAAGAGCCGTGTCGTTACCACTCGCAGCGCCCGCGAGTCATCCTTTGTCGCGCGCACAAAAAACGCCGCCCGCGTTTCCGCGGGCGGCGTGGAGAGAGGCATTTGGTAGTCCCCAGCGGACTCGAACCGCTGACCTCTACCGTGTCAAGGTAGCGCTCTAACCAGCTGAGCTAGGGGACTGCATCGCGACGCCCGACCATATCGCAGGACGTTCGAGGCTTGCAAGAACTCGTAGGAAACGCGGTGCATTCCCTCCGCGAAGCTCAGCGGCTGGCGGTCCTCTCCGCCTCGGCCTTCCTCCAAGCCGTCTCGTGGGCGCTGCCGCGGGGGAGCAGGGCGTCTTTGATCTGCTTTTGCAGCTCCGGGCGGAGCATGGCGAAGGGGACGCGGATCCTGGCCTCGGAGGTGAGGCTCTCGCCGGTCCCGTTGAGCTCCGCGAGCTGACGCCAGTTTCCAGCGTCGGCGGTGAGGCGTTTGGCCAGGCGCGTCCAGGCGTCGCCTTTGTGGGGCAGGGCGATGACTTCGATGGCGAACGTGCTCGTCAGCGAGGCGCGCAGGCCGGGGGCGATCGTGGCCGTGGCCAGCGGGGGCGCGGTGCTGCGGGTCACGCGAGGCATGGGGGTGATGGGGGCCGCCGGAGGCACGGCGGGGAAGTTGGTGAAGGAGGGTGGGAGTCCGTCGCGTCCGAGGGTTCCCGGTTGGGGCGCTCGCGCGGTGTCGAGGTCGATGGCCGGCAGTTCGACGGTCGTTCCCGGCGGCAGCGGAGTGACATCACGCCACTGGATGGCGTCGGCCAGTTGTCCGGGACCTTCGTCGAGGATGCGCGGCGTGATGACGAAGAGGATCTCTTGCTCCTGCAGCGTCCGCCCTTCCCAACTGAAGAGGTGCTTCATCACCGGGATCTCGGAGAGTCCCGGCACGCCGCGCTTCTTCAACTCTTCTTCGAAGGAGATCAGGCCGCCGATGACGAGGCTCTGGCCGGGCGCGACTTTCGCGGTGGTCTGCACGGACTGCACTTGAAATCCGGGCACTCCCGAGACGGAGAGGTCGGCGGTGGGGCGGATGATGCTGGGCGAGATCTCCATGGCCACCAGACCGCTCGGTGCCAGGGTCGGGCGGATGTCGAGCCGCACACCGAAGTCCTGGAAGAGGAAGCCTTGCACGGAAGTGTTCTGTCCGACGGTGGTGGTGGGGATGGGCACTTCGCCGCCCACGAGTACGGATGCCGATTCGCCGGAGAGGGTGGTGATGTTCGGCTCGGCCACGGAGCGGGCCACGTCGCGCTGCTGGAGCAGGTCGATGGCGGCGACGACGGCCAGCGTCTTGTCGACGAAGCTGGCCACGATGTTGCCGCCCAGGAGGCCGGCCACCGAGGGCGTGGACGGAGGCGTGCCCACTTCCGTTCGTCCGGGCTGGTGCACGCTGCCGACGGAGAGATGCTCGGCGTCGAGGCGGTAGTCGATACCCAGGCGGCGCGCGCGGCCGCGATCGATCTGCAGCACGCGGATGGAGACCATGATCTGCGGCAGCTCATCCACTTCGAGGAACGAGAGCACGCGTCCCGAGGCTGACTTCAGCACGAGGCCGCGGGCCACGTAGGCGGCCAGTCCGGAAGGGGGCGAGTCGGATCCCTGCAGGCCTTGCTGCAGTCCGCTGCTGCCGCTGAAGTTGCGGTTCCGTCCGCCCTGGAACGCCGTTCCGTCGAGCGGCTCGATCTTTCCTCCGATGCCGCCCAATTGCAGCTCGGCCAGGGTCATGGCGCGCACGAGCGAGGAGACGTCTTTGACATTGCCCTCGAGCACGACGGCGTCGGCGGCGTTGTTGGTCTTCGCGCCCACCTGCATGCGTCGTAGACGGATGCGGGGATCGACGGCGGCCAGCGCGGCGGTGAGGCGGAAGTCGGCCTCGTTCGAGCCGGGAAACTGGAGGAGGTTGACCACGCGGGACAGCGAGGCGTTGCCGGACGCGCCGAGCATTTCGTCGGCCAGCCGCCGCGCCTCGATGACTACGCGCTCGTCTTTCACTTTGCCGGTCAGGACCAGCGTGGAGCCGTCGCCGGAAGTTTCCAGCGCGATGTGCGGGTCGAGCTCGGCCAGCACGGCCTCCAACGCCTCGAGGCGAGGAGAGACGATGAGCTCATAACGCAGGCGCCGTCCATCGGCCATCCAGACGTAGGCGCTGGAGCGTCCGGGCGCGAGTCCCTGCAAGAGGACCTGGCGCGCTTCGACGACGTGGATGGCCACGATCTTTTCATCGCCCAGGGCCACGCGGATGACGCGCGACGGGAAGGTCAGCACGTTGCCGCTGCCGACGCGCACATGCACGGTCTCGCCCTTCTGGATCGCGCCCGGCTCTTCGGCTTTGGGCGCAGGGACCGGCTGGGGAGCCTTGTTCGTCTTCGGCGCGCGCGCAGCCATGACGTTGCCCGCAACGACGAGGGCGGCGGCGGCGAGCAGAGCTCCGAGTCTGGTCATGGAACGGATACCTTTCCGCGCTGGGCTCCCGCGATCAACTCCACTTCCGTGGATGCGGCGCGGTGGGGACTCTTCGCACGCGGCGCGGCGCGCGGGTCGATCTGCAGCAGATGACCGCTGAGTGTCTCGCGTCGTCCGTGAATGGCGAAGGTGATGCGGTCGCCGGTCGCTTCGGCCTGAGCGATCGGCGAGACGTCCTCGGGGCGGACGGCGAGCACGAGCCCGATGACACCCGACGGCTTACGTCCGGCGCCGGCCGAAGAGGAGGCGACCATTCCCGCCAGCCCGGGCGCGCGCGCCTCGGCTCTCGACTGCATCGAGCCGATGAAGAAGGCGTCGCGGCCGATGACGCGCGAGCGTCCGTCGCGCGTGACGGCCAGCAGCTCCAGTTGATTTCCCATCTGAAGCTGGGAGACGGGAAGGAGCGTGCCGGGGACGGAGACCGTGATCACCACGCGTCCCGGGGGAGGTGCGTCGGCGAGCCAGGCCACGGGCGCGGTGCGCGCGACGTCTGCCGCGGTGATGGCGCTTCCCGGGCCGATGGGCCGCGTGGCCGTGGTCCCGATCAGCGTGGAGGCGTCGGTGAACGCGCCGCTGGGGATGGCGTTTCTGCTCACGTCGGCGAAGAGCAGCTTCGTCGTGTCGATCCGTTCTCCGGGCCGGATGGCGTTGCGCGCCACGATCATCCGCGTGGAGCTCGTCCTCGACACCTGGCGCGCACCCAGCGCAACGGCCACGATCACCGCGATCGAGATGGTCACGAGGTACGGAATGGAAAGGCGGCTTCGTCCATCAGCATGTTTCACGGCGATTCTCCTGTGAGGCGGTGGAACTGCCGGCGGCGCGTCTCCACGCCGCCGGCCGAAACAACGGGAACCGTACTTCAGGGGATAGGAACGGGAGGCGGTGCGTTTTCGCTGATCGCTGGGATGAAGCTGACTTCGACCAGAGCGATGCCGGAGCCGGTGTCGAAGGTCGGCTCGCTGGCATCTGAGAATTGGCTGCCCGCCGTGGACGCGGTATTCGCGTCATTGACCACGCCGGCTACGCGGTAGCCCTGGTTGAGGGCTCCCACTGCTTCCGAGAGGTCACTGAGCTCGAGCACCACGGCATCGCGCACGGTCGTCATTCCGACGATCAGGCCGATGACGAGGATGGCAGCGAGGAAGAGCAGCTCGATGGTGAGAATGAATCCTCTTTGCCGCTGACGATTGAGACGTTTCTGGATCATGTTTTCTTTCTCCTTTCTAAAACGTTTCCGGGGCCTGCGCCTTGGCCCGCGGTCGACTGATTTCGAACGTGGGCCGCGGCTTCGCGATCGGGTCAGCCTCCGAGGATCCTGACCAGATTGAGCGTCTTGAAGACTTCGAGAAGGACGGGCATCACGACCACGGCAAAGAAGAGTGGGAACCCGCAGAGCAGGACCGGCACGAGAGCCAGGACCATGGCCCGGTCGATGCGCTTGCGTCCACGCTCCACTCTCCGCTCGCGTTGGATGTCGGCCTGGGTGGAAAGGATGTCGGTGAGCGGAAATCCGAGGCGGCTGCCCAGCGCCAGGGCCGAGGCGAAGGCGTGCAGGTCGGCGACCTTCGTGCGCGTGGCCAGCGCGGCGAAGGCCTGCGAGCGGTCCTTGCCGGCGGCGATCTCGCCGGAGACGAGACGCGCCTCATCCTGCAGAGGATGACCGGCGGGCAGGCCATTCTCGCCACAGCGGCGGAAGGCCTCGTCCAGCGACAGGCCGGAATGCAGCAGCGACACCAGCAGGTCGAGGAAGAAAGAAAGCGACTGGAGGATGCGCGCGTGCCGCGCGCGCCGACGTTGGAGGAGCCAGAGGTCCGGCAGGAGAAATCCGAGGATGCCCGCGCAGAGCACGAAGGCATTGGCGAACGAGCGCGTCCAGGTGGCGACGAGGAGCGCCAGGAAGAGGACCAGCAGAATCTTCGCGATCCAATACGGCGCACGGAAGCGCTGGGGATCGAGCCCCGCCTGCCGCGCCCGCGATGCGAAGGAGCCGGCCCGCTCCCCACCACGGGCCAGCACGAGCAGGACGACGATCGATGTCACGAGCACGATGGCGAGCAGGACGTCGATCGTGCTCATAGCTCGATCCTCAGGATGCGCCGCAGCCAGATGAAGCCGACCAGTTGCAGAACCACCGCGCCGGCGAAGAGTTGCGGTCCCCACGGAAGCCTCCAGACCAGCGCCAGCGAGTCGGGACGCTTCCAGAGGAAGAAGGCGATGAGCAGGTAGGGGACGAGGGCCACGACCATGGCCGCGGTCTGCGCGCCGGAGACGTGTGTGTGCAGTTGGCCGCGCAGGCGCAGGCCGTGGCGCATGGTGCGCGTGACCGCCTGCAGGGCCGGCGCGAGCGGACCTCCCACTTCCCACTTGGCGATCAGGAGTTGCGTGAAGATGCGCACGCCTTCGGAGTCGTAACGCTCGACGATGCGTTTCACGGCGCGCTCGATGGGCACTGATGCGCGAAGCTGCGAGGCCAGCTCATTCAGCTCGCTCTTGACCGGCTCGAGCGCTCCCTCGGCGCCGCTGGCGATCGCCTCCACCGGTGTCTGTCCGGCCGAGAGAGCGCCCACCATGAGGTCGATGGCATCCACGAGGCGTCGCTCGAAGCGCCAGGCTCGCTGGCGCGCGGCCTCGCTCGTGAGCGAGAGGATCGTCCAGACCGTCACCACCGCGGCGATCGGACCGGCCCAGCGCAACCGACGGGAGAGACCGGACACCGTCACCATCACCACGAAGGCGAGGATGGCGATGATCGTCAGCAGGAACGCGGCCGGGCGATCGAAGCCTGCCGCACGGAAGCGCCGGGCCATCGGCCCGGGCGGCGGTTCGACTGCCGGCTCCTGCACCTCGACGTCGAGCCTTCCCAGCAATCGGCCCAGGTGGGACTGGTCGGCTTGCAGCACGCGACGATTGCGGAAGAGGCGCATCGTGAGGAAGGCGATCACGCCGAGAGCAGCGAAGAAGATCAGCAGCTCGACGTTCGGACTCATCGGCCGCTCCCCGGTTGGAAGCTCGCGGACGCGGGGTCGAAGGTGAACAGGTCGCGCGCGACGATGTCGTCACCGGAGCGCGCCATCTCGGCGATGCTGGTCATGCGCCGGCTGCCGTCGGGGAATCGCGTCATCTGCGCCACCAGGTGTACGGTCGAGGCGATGAGCTCGCGCACGGTCTCCGGCGGCAGCTCGCCGCCGCCGATGAGCACCAGGCTCTCCAGGCGGCGCAGCGCGTCGCGCGGGGAGCTGGCGTGGATCGTGGTCAGGCTGCCGTCGTGCCCCACGTGCATGGCCTGCAGCATCTCGAAGGCCTCGGCGCCGCGGACTTCGCCGACGATGATCCGGTCCGCGCGCATGCGCAACGCGTTGCGCACCAGCGTGCGCACGTCGACGGCGCCGCTCCCTTCGACGTTCGCCATCCGCGCCTCGAGCGAGATCACGTGCGGATGATCGAGGCGCAGCTCCGCCGTTTCTTCGATCGTGATCACCCGTTCTCCCGCGGGGATGGCGCGCGAGAGCACGTTCAGCAGTGTGGTCTTGCCGGCGCCGCTTCCCCCGGAGACGACTACGTTGCGACGGTTCTGCACGGCCGCGGTCAGCAGCGCGGCCATCTCGGTGGTGAGCGTGCCGAAGGCGATGAGCTCGTCGAGGCGGTACGACGCTTCGCGTACGCGCCGGATCGAGACCACCGATCCGCGCAGGCTGATCGGGGCCAGCACCGCGTTCAGGCGCGAGCCGTCCGGCAGGCGGAGGTCGACGTGCGGCGTGGCCTCGTCGAGCCGGCGTCCCTGCGCTCCGACCATGCGCCGCAGGATGCGGCGGACGTGGGCATCATCGTGAAACCGAATGCCCGTCTTCTCGAGCCTGCCGAAGCGATCGACCCAAACGTCATGCGGGCCGTTGATGAGAATGTCGGAAACGGTGGGATCGCGCAGCAGCCGGGACACCGGTCCGAGGCCTTCGAGCTCGTCGACCAGCTCCTGCTCGATCTGGCTCAGCCACTCTTCGGGGATCTGTCCCAGCTCTTCACTCTCTTCGAGGATGCGTCGCACGCGGGCGCGGTCAGGCACACCGCCTCCGGACGTCTCGACGCTGCGCAGCACGCGTTCGAACAGCCGCCGGCGCA
>JBDTOZ010000436.1:0-6595 GCA_039932995.1 Acidobacteriota bacterium
CATTCCTGTCACGGCCACGGAGCGGGATGGTAGCAAGATTGGTGACAGCCGGCACGGTCAAGCGCCGAGCGCCAAGAGCAACGCCGTTGCTTTAGAGTGCGGTGGCACGGCCGCCGCTTTGGGATGGCGGCAGAATGGGGAAGCGTCCAAAGACGACTCACGCTTGCCGCAAACGTTCCGCCGCTCTCGTGCCCGTGGCTGCCTAGCGGTGCTCGAGGATCGAAGCCACGTCGCGCTTTTCGTGGAGGCAGGCGACAACCACAATTCTGTCTGGTTCGATGGCGTAGTAGAGGGTGTAAGGGAAGGGCCGCCGGACGAGGATTCTTCTGAAGCGATGATTGGCGTAGGGGTAACGGTCGGGAGCGATACGGACACGCCCGACGGCTTCGTCGACGTACTCGCGGAAGCGGCTACCGAGACCGGGCTCCTGGCGGTCGTACCAGAGCTGGGCCGCGACAAGATCGCGCTCCGCACCCTTCCGAAATTTGACAGACAGACTCAATCGAGCTTCTGAAGTCGGTCCCGGACTTCTTCCCAGGTGCTCTCATCCCCAGGGTTCGCCTCCATGTCGCGGAGGCGCTCCTCGAGGATCGCGAGGTGGGCCGGAGGGACCGGAAACGTGTCAGTGTCGCGCTGCACGCTATCCCAGAGGGCCTCAGCCAGTTCGATTCGCTCCGGTGCCGGCAGCTTCAAAGCCTCGGTCAGAATGGTGACGTTCACGTCGTGGATTCTACCTCGGCAGCGTTGAAGGCATCGATGGCAGGTGCTTCCCCGGATCCCTTCGATTGCGTGGTTTGCCGCTCAACCTGGACACGACACTAGCGTCGTGAGAAGCGCGCCATGAGCGACCGCGACTCGGGAATGCGCAGAGCGATCGTGGCGGCGAGGTAGATCACGCCGAACAGGCCCGCCACGAGGATGGCTTCGGCGACGTGATGGAACGGGAGGCGATCCGCGAAGGTGTGGAGCAGGAAATGGTTCGCCACCGCGGCCAGCGCTCCGGACAGCAACGCCGCGACCCACAGCTTCAGCGTGTAGCCCGTGTTCGATTCCACATTGCCGATGCGGCGCTGGAGGCCGCGGCGCAGCAGAAGGTACTCGACCCATCCGGCCACGCCGGCCGTGGCGGTCAACGCGATGGCGCCGAGGGGTCGGGTTCCTCCCTGCATGAGCGGCAGCGGGACATGCAGGGCCTGCAGCGCCGCGACCAGCAGCGGACGGAGCGGCAGCGCGAACAGATAGCCCAGCGTGGCCGTGAGGACGATGCGAGCGATGGCGTAGTTCAGGGGCGTTCGCGTGTCGCGGAGCGCGTAGAACCCGGACGAGTAAAGCCGTCCCAACGTTGCCGCGAGCAGCCCGATGGTCGAGCCGATGAGGATGTACCAGACGTAGCGCGTGTCCTCCGCGTGAAAGGCCCCTCCTTGAAACAGGGCCGCCACCAGAACATCGCCGATGGCCAGGAAGGCCACGATGGAGGGGATGACGAAAAAGGCGATCTGTCGTGCACCACGCTGGATGCGCGTCCGCAGCACCTCCCGCACTTCCTCGGGAGTGCCGGTGGCGCCCGACATCTGCGGAAGCTCCGAGGCCGCCACGGCCATGCCGAACAGACTGACCGGCAGCGTGTAGATCGTCTGCGCGTACGCCAGGGCCGAGACCGCGGCCGTGCCCAGCAGCGTGGCGATGAGGCTGTCGATGTAGGCGCTCACCTGCACGACTCCGCGACTGATGACCACCGGCACGAAGTTCCTGACCACCTGCCGCAGCGGCTCGAGCAGCCGGTCGATGCGGAACCGCAGCTTCCGCTCGTAGCGAAGGACGAAGGGGACCTGCACCAGAAACTGGGCACCCGCGCCCACCACCGTGCCCCATGCGGCGGCGATGGCCAGCGACTCTTTGCTGCTGCGCAGACCGAAAAACACCAGCGTGGCCACCATGACCACGTTCATCAGCACCGGGGCCACGTACGAGAGGAAGAAGCGGCGATGGCTGTTGAGGATGCCCAGGCACCAGGCCGAGAGCACCAGCATGCCGATGGCCGGGAACATGATCCGGACCACGGTGATCGTCAGTTCGCGCACCGCTCCTTTGAAGCCCGGAGCAATGACGAACAGCAGTTGCGGAGTGAAGATCACGCCCAGCAACACGAGGATGGAGACGACCAAAGCCAGCAGCGAGGCCACCGCTCCCGCCAGGCGGCCGGCCGTCTCCTCGTCCCCTTCGGCGAGCAGCCGGGCGTAGACGGGGATGAACGAGGCGGAGAGCACGCCTTCGCCGAAAAGGTTCTGCAGCACGTTGGGGATGCGCAACGCGGCCTTGAAGACGCCGGCGGCGTCGGAGTTGCCGAGAAAGTGCGCGAAGACTTTCTCGCGCACGAGCCCGGAGATGCGGCTGAGGAAGATGCCCGCGGCCACGAGCACGGCGTAGCCACCAAAGCGCGAGCCACGCGCGGGAGAGGGAGAAGACGGGCTTGCTTCAGTGTGGGAAGTCATCGAGTGGGTGGCGCGATAAGATACCGCGAGTTTGGTTGGCGGTTGGCGGTCGACGGTTGGCGGGAGCACGAGTCATTCGTCTCTCTCCCGCCCACCGCCGGCCGTCAACCGCCAACCCTTCATGAAAGCCATACGCATTGCAGGTGCGGGACCATCCGGACTGGCCGCGGCCATCGCGCTCGCTCGCGCCGGCCGCGCCGTCGAGGTCCATGAGTCGAAAAAGGACGTCGGCGTTCGCTTCATCGGCGACCTGCAGATCATCGAAGGATCCTCGGAGACGGAACCGGTGCTCGACTTCTTGGAGCGCATCGGCGTGGAGCTCAATTTCTGGCACCGCCCCGCCACCTCGGCCACCTTCTTCGACCATCGCAACGCGGCCCGCACCATCCGCAGCGAAACTCCGTTCGGCTACTTCATCCGGCGCGGCGCCGAGCCCGACACCCTCGACCGCGGTCTGCTCGCTCAGGCCCAACACCTCGGCGTGACCGTCCTCTTCGAGAGCCGCCTGCAGCCCGCCGACGCCGACATCGTCGCCACCGGACCGGCCACCCCGGACGGACTGGCGCGGGAGATGACTTGGCACACCACGGACAGCGAGCGGGTGGACGTCTTCTTCAACCACCGCCTCGCTCCCGGCGGCTATTCGTACATGTTCATCCTGGAAGGACTGGCCACCTTCGGCTGCGCCATCGTGGCTGACTTCAAGAAGATCGACGAATACTTCGAGCATTCGCTGCACGCGGCACAGAGTGCCCACCCGTTCACCATCCCCGCCGAGACGCGCACCGGCTACTCATACATGAACTTTCACATCAAGAGCACGGCCACGAAAGACGGAGCGCGCTTCGTCGGCGAGGCCGCCGGCTTTCAGGACTACCTGTTCGGACTGGGCATCCGCTACGCACTGACCAGCGGCTGGCTGGCCGCGCGCAGCATCCTCGAGGAGCGCGATTTCGACGAGCTGTGGATGCGCGAGCTGGGACCGAAGCAGGAGACCTCGCTCGTGAACCGCTTCCTCTACGAAGCCGGCGGCAACACGGGCCTGTCCATGTTCGTCCGCCAGGCCGGACGGGCCAGGAACTTCAACGACTACCTCCGTGCCTGGCACCGGCGGACCTGGTGGAAGTCGCTGCTGGCACCGGTGGTGCGTCGCGTCTGGCGCCAGAAGGGGCGCTGCCAGCACAAACCCGGTCTGCACTGGTGCCGTTCCCGCGACACGGAGATCAAGGTGCCGCCGCTGGGACCTCTCGCATGAACGCCGCTTCCATGACCATCGACGAGGCTTACGCCCACTGCCGGGCCATCGCCCACAAGCACGGCGCGAATTTCTCGGTCGGCTTTCGCTTCCTGCCGAAAGCCAAACGCCGCGCCGTCTACGCCGCTTACGCGTTCTGCCGCGTGGCCGACGATATCGCCGACGAGGATGATTTCGAGCTCACCGGTCTTCCGGTCCACTCTCTTCCAGTCATCGAGTCTCTTCCAGTCATCGAGTCGCCGAGTCAAGTCGTCGAGTCTTCGAGTCTTCAAGTCGTCGAGGCGACGAGTGTTCCTGTCTCGACGAAGGACGACTGCCCTCCTCGACGACTCGACGACTCGACGACTGGACGACTCGACAACCCGGCGACCCGAACACTCGACGACTCGACGGCTCGGCGACCCGACGACCCGACGACTAGACGACTCGAAGACCCGGCGACTAGACGACCCGACCCCTCGACCCAAAGACTCGTCGAAGCGAAGAACCGAGCACTCGCCCATTGGCAGGCCGAGCTCGACGCCGCGTATGCCGGCCACCCCACCCATCCCATCACCATCGCTTTGGCTGACTCGCTGCGGCACTTCGCCATTCCCAAGAGCGCCTTCGTGGCCCTCATCGATGGTTGCCGGCAGGACATGGTCAAGACGCGCTATGAGACTTTCGAAGAGCTCCTGCAGTACTGCGAGCTGGTGGCCTCGTCGATCTCCGACATTTCGCTCTCCATCTTCGGCTATCGCTCCGAGAACGCCCTCGCCTACGGGCGGAGCCTCTCCACCGCTTTGCAGCTCACCAACGTCACCCGCGACATCGGCGACGATCTCGGGCGGGACCGGGTCTATCTGCCCGCCGAGGAACTGCGGCGATTCGGCGTGGAGGAGCGCGAGCTCTTCGCGCGCGCCGAGAACGAGCGCGTGCTGCGCCTGATCGAGTTCCAGATCGAGCGGGCCGAAACCTACTTCCGCGAGGCCGAGCCGCTTCTGCGCGAGCTCGACTTCGACGCCCGCTTTCCCACGCTGCTGATGGGCGGGATCTACGCCACCGTGCTCGGCAAACTGCGCAAGGACCCGCTGGTGGCCATCCGCAAACGACTTCGGCTCTCCACGCTGCAGAAGTTGCTGGTCGTGGGGACGCGGATGCTCCGTCCGCGTTTCGTTTGAAACTCACAGATCCTGTGTCACGTCGTAGGTCCGGGATGAGCCGTCGACTGCTCCTGCTGCTGTTGCTCACCGCGGGGACTGCCGCGGCGCAGGAGGTCTCGACGGCGATCGTGCCGGTCGTGGGAAGTGTCTTCGGCGCCACGATGGTGCACTGGAAGACCGACGTGGAGATCGTCAACGACACCGGCCGCCCGCTGGATGTGGGTGTGGAGATGCCTTGCGCCCCCGGATCGCCGGCCATCGTCCTGACCCTCGGGGCCGGCGAAACGCAACGCTTCACCGACATCACCGGCCAGGCCTTCGGACTCGATCGCGTGCTCTCCCCTCTGCGAGTCACCACTGAAGGACGGCGCTCGGTCTCGGTCCGGGCCAGCGTGTATGCCATGCGCGAAGGCAGCGCCGAGGTCTCCCCTGCACAGCCGCTCGCCGTTTACACAGGACAGGCCTACTACCCCACCCGCATGCTCGACAACCTCGCCTTCAGCGACCAGTTCCGCACGAACATCGGCCTGGTCAACCTCGGCGACAAAGAGGCGGACTTCGTCATGGCGCTGGAGCGCATCCCGGGACGGACGATGGCCGTGACGCGAGTCCGCGTCAACGCCGGCTCGATGGTCCACAACTCCATCCAGTCGCTCTTTCCCTTGATCTCGGAAGGAAGCGGTTTCACCGTCATCGTGGAGACCGGCTCGCGGGAGACGTACGTGTACGGATCCGTGATCGAGAGCGCGAATCACTCCGGACGTTTCGTGCCCGCGCGCGTCGGGGCGCGCTGATCGCGGTATCCTCCGTCTTCATGGACGACGAGCCCGACTACCTCATCTGCCTGCAATGTGAGACCCCCACCTACCAGTTCGAATTCACGAACGGGAAGCTGGCCACCGTGATCTGCAACACCTGCGGCAACGACGACAAGACCGACTTCATGACCGAAGCCGAGTTCGACGAGGCCTGATGAGACCGGTCATCATCGGCATCGCCGGCGGCACCGGCTCAGGCAAGACCACCGTGGCCCGCGCCATCTACGACCGCGTGGGAAAAGATCGCATCGAATGGATCTCTCACGACTCGTACTACCGCGACTTCGAGGGACTCAGTCCGGAAGAGCTGCACCACATCAATTTCGACCATCCGGATTCGCTGGAGACGGAGTTGCTCGCGCGGCACATCGATGTGCTGCGCAAAGGCTCGTCCGTCGAAGTGCCGCTCTACGACTTCACCACTTACGCCCGCATCACCGAGACCCGGCGTGCCGAGCCGCGCAAAGTGATCATCGTGGAAGGGATCCTGGTCCTCGGCGAGCCCGAGCTCCGCAAGCGCATCGACATCAAACTCTACGTCGACACCCCCGCCGACATCCGTTTCATGCGCCGGCTCCTGCGCGACACCAAGATGCGCGGACGGAGCATGGAGTCGGTCATCGAGCAATACGTGACCACCGTCCGCCCCATGCACGAGGAGTTCGTCGAGCCCTCCAAACGCCACGCCGACCTGATCATCCCCGAAGGCGGCGAGAACCTCGTGGCCATCGACGCCATCATCGCCCGCGTGGAAGGACTGCTGGCGTAACCGGGCGAGGACGCCGGCGATCAAAGACATCCTCTCGTGCTACGAACCTCGAACTTCTTCGCGAGACGCGAAGATTGCAGGCGGAGCATTGGAGCGCCGGCGTCCTCGCCGGCTGGCCC
>JBDTOZ010000437.1:0-7522 GCA_039932995.1 Acidobacteriota bacterium
TTTGCTAGTGCATTCCGGCTCCACTTTTCCAATTCAGGAGAGATGCTCGTATGCCCGACGTCAAGAAGATTGCCGAGATCCTGCGGCGCAACCAGGATGAGATTCTGGCGGAATGGGTCCGGAACCAGCAGCAGGACCTCTCGCTCCGCAACAACCTGCTCAAGAGCGGGGAGCTCGATCAGCAGTGCCGCGATTTTCTGACCGCCTTTCTGGTGGCCATGGAAAGCGGAACTGCCTTTGACGCGGGGCGGGCGGAGGCGTGGGCTCCGGTACGGGACATCCTCAGCACCATCTCCCGCGCCCGGGCCCGGCAGGGGTTCACCCCCACGGAGACGGCCACGTTCGTCTTCTCGCTGAAGCAGTCGCTCTCGAGGGTCTTGAACCGGGAGCTTCCGCTCGAAGAGGCGGGGGGCGAGCTGTGGGCGCTGACCACCCTGTTGGACACTCTGGGGCTCTACACCACGGACCTCTATCAGAAGGGACGCGAGGAAGTCATCGCCCGTCAGCAGCAGGAGCTGCTCGAGCTCTCCACTCCCGTGGTGGAGCTGTGGGAGGGCGTGCTGGCGCTGCCGCTCATCGGCACGCTCGACAGCGCGCGCACGCAAGTGGTCATGGAGAGCCTGCTGCAGGCCATCGTCGACACCGGCTCCGAGATCGCCATCATCGACATCACCGGCGTGCCGGTGGTGGACACTCTGGTCGCGCAGCACTTGCTCAAGACCGTGGCCGCGGCGCGGCTGATGGGGGCGGACTGCATCATCAGCGGCATTCGTCCGCAGATCGCGCAGACCATCGTGCACCTGGGAGTGGAGATCGAGAACGTGATCACCAAGGCCACGCTCTCGGACGCGTTCGCCATCGCCCTGAACCGGATCGGCATGGCCGTGACCAGGAAGGCCGCGCCGCGGAAGACGGTCACGGAGTAACCGATGGAACGCATCCCGATTCTGAAAATGGGGAGATTTCTCCTCGTCTCCATTCAAGTGGACATGGACGATCACACGGCCATGTCGCTGCAGGACGACCTGACCGCGCGCATCGTGAAAGACCGGGCCAAGGCCGTGCTGATCGACATCTCTTCGCTGGACGTCGTCGATTCGTTCATCGGTCGCATGCTCGCCAACACGGCGGCCATGGCCCGCATCCTCGACGCGGAGACGGTGGTGGTGGGCATGCAGCCTTCGGTGGCCATCACGCTGGTGGAGCTCGGTCTTTCCCTCAAGGGTGTGCGCTCGGCGCTGAACGTGGAGCGGGGCATGGAGATGTTGCGCCACCTCGCTGTCGTCGACGAGCCGGAAGAGACGGATGCCGGCGCGGAGTGAGACGGTTCCGGTTCGCGGCTCGCACGAGGTCGTGGGGGTGAGGCATCTCGTACGGCGCTATGCCGTCGAGCAGGGTTTCACGCTCGTCGAACAGACCAAGATCGTGACCGCCGCCAGCGAGCTGGCGCGGAACATGGTGGATTACGGCAAGGGCGGCACCCTGGTCGTGGAAGCGCTGGAAGACGGGATCCGCAAGGGTGTGCGGCTCACGTTCGAGGATCAGGGGCCAGGCATCCCCGACATCGCCCAGGCCCTGCGCGACGGATACACGAGCGGCGGCGGCATGGGCCTCGGCCTGGGCGGTGCCAGACGCCTCTCCAACGAGTTCGACATCCGCAGCGCGCCGGGTGAAGGTACGTGCGTGACCATCACGCGCTGGAAAGGCTCGGCGTGATCCGCATCGCGCACATCATTGCCGTGGGGGATTCCAGCGAGGTCCCGGGGGCACGGCGGGTGGCCATCCAATGCGCTCAGGAGTTGCGTCTCAGCGAGAACGCCACCGGGCGCGCGGCGCTCATCGCCACCGAGCTGGCTACGAACCTGGTCAAGCACGGCGGTGGCGGCTCGATCCTGGCCGGATCGAACGAGCTGCAGGACCGTTCGCTGATTCTCCTGTCCATCGACAAGGGGAAGGGCATTGCCAATGTGAACTCCGCCCTGAGCGATGGCTTCTCCACCGCCGGCACGCAGGGAACGGGCCTCGGGGCCGTGCAGCGCGCATCGGCCTCGTTCGATCTCTACACGCTCCGCGATCATGGAACCGTCGTGGCCAGCACGATCGAAGAAGACGCACCGCGCGCGGTGTCGATGGAAGCGCCGCCGAGGATCTCCGTGGCCGGGATCTCCATCCCCAAACCGAAGGAAGATCACAATGGAGACTCCTGGGCGGCGATGCCGGGACGGGACGTCTACACGATCGGGGTGGCGGATGGGCTGGGGCATGGGCCGATGGCGGAGACGGCTTCGGCGGCGGCGGTACGCATGTTCGCGGCCCGTGCCAGTCAGTCGCTGGAGCAGATGATGGAGGAGACGCACGGAGAGCTCCGGCCGACCCGCGGTGCGGCCGCCGCCCTGGCGCGCATCCACGCCAGTCTCAACCGCGTCGACTTTCTGGGAGTGGGAAACATCGCCGGGACGATTGCCAGCGATGATTCTCTGCGCAAGACCGTCAGCTTGCCCGGCATCGTCGGTCACGAGATGCGCAAGCTGCAGACGTTCTCCTACCCCTGGTCCGCGTCGTCCGTGCTGATCCTGCACTCCGACGGTCTGGGGACGAGCTGGAATCCCTCCACCTACCCGGGACTCCTGCAACACGACGCCGCGGTCATCGCCGCGGTCCTCTACCGGGATTACGGGCGCGGCAACGACGACGCCACCGTGGTCGTCGCCAAGGCCACACGATGACCCTCACGCCGCTCTCCTCGATCTCGCTGCACTTCGAGTACGACCTCGTGGCGGCACGGCGTCGTGCCCGGCAGATCGCGGGGCTGGTGGGATTCGAGGAACAGGATCAGACCCGCATCGCCACGGTGGCTTCGGAGATCGCCCGCAATGCTCTGCGCTACGCCGGCGGCGGGCGGATGGAGCTGGGCGTCGAGCGCAGCGACGGAACGAGCTCGCTGGTCCTGACCGTCATCGATCGCGGGCCGGGCATCCCCAACCTCGAGGAAGTGCTGGGGGGCCGTTATCAATCGCGAACCGGCATGGGCGTCGGTCTGATCGGCGCGCGCCGGCTCATGGACGACATGCAGATCAGCACCAGCCCCGAAAAAGGGACGACGGTGGTGTTGCGCAAACGACTCCCCGCCAATGCGCCCGCGCTGACCGGGCCCAAGCTGGAACGGCTCATGGACGAGCTGGCGCGCAAGCGGCCGGAGAGTCCGCTCGAAGAGATCCAGCAGCAGAACGCGGAGCTGCTGCACGCGCTGGCGCAGCTCGGGGAGCGGCAGGACGAGCTGGAGCGGCTCAATCAGGAGCTGGAAGACACGAACCGCGGGGTGCTGGCCCTGTACGCGGAGCTCGACGAAAAGGCGGAGACGGTCCGTCATGCCGACCAGATGAAGTCGCGCTTCCTCTCGGACATGGGTCACGAATTCCGGACGCCGGTGAACTCGATCCTGGCGCTCACGCGGCTGCTCGAGGAAGCGCCCCTGGGAGACGAAGCGAGCAAGCAGCTCTCCCTCATTCGCCGCGCGGCCGAGGATCTGGAGAGTCTGGTGAACGACCTGCTCGATCTGGCCAAGATCGAGGCGGGCAAGATCGAGGTGCGGCCGGCGGAGTTCGAGGTCGGCAACCTCTTCAGCGCGCTGCGGGGCATGCTTCGTCCGCTGTTGCTCAACCGCTCGCTCTCGCTGATCTTCGACGAGCCCGAGGGGTTGCCCCCGCTCTACAACGACGAGGGGAAGATCTCGCAGATCCTGCGCAACTTCATCTCCAATGCGCTCAAGTTCACGGAAGCCGGCGAAGTGCGGGTCTCGGCCACGCAGAATGGCCACTCCATCCGCTTCTCGGTGGCGGACACGGGCATCGGCATCGCGCCGGAGGATCAGGAGCGGATCTTCGACGAGTTCTCGCAGATCGAGCACCCCCTGCAGAACAACCAGAAAGGCACCGGTCTCGGACTGCCCCTCACGCGCAAGCTGGCCGGGCTCCTCGGCGGAACGGTCACGGTGCGCAGCACTCCGGGTCTCGGCTCGACGTTCGAGGCCGAGATTCCCATCCGATTCGGAGGCGTGGAGCCGACGCTGCCGGCGGCCGTGCGCCGGCTGCTCATCATCGACGACGACGAGACCGCACGGTACACACTGGCCAGCTTCGCCGCTCGTCCGGGAATCGAGATCGTGGAGGCGGAGAACGGGATGCAGGGTCTGGCCCGCGCCTCCGAAGACCGCCCCGACGTCATCCTCCTGGACCTCATGATGCCCGGCATCGGCGGCCACGAAGTGCTGGCCAGGCTCAAGGGCGATCCCGCCACGGCGGACATCCCGGTAGTGATCGTCACCTCGCGCTTCGTGAACGAGGAAGAGCGCCGCCAGATCCTCACCCGCGCCGTGAACGTGATCTACAAAGGCGACCTCTCCCGCGAGACCGTAACCCGAGCCATCGCCGAAGCCCTGGGCGCGTGAACCGAGCGGCGCTTCCCGCTTTGGACTGAGGTCACTTCAGTCGCCGCTCTCAACGATGAAACTATATTGCTTCGTTGCGGCGTCTCGCATCGGGCCCGCCGACGCTCGCAAATCACCCACGCTTCAACCTTGACACGAGTTGTTGATTAATTACGTCTTGACGTCTTACCGCCGAAGTGCTCTGCTCCTAGCGCTGCGTGAACCCATGTCCCGTCTGACGCTCATCCTTTTCGCGCTGACCGTTGCGCATGGCGCGACTGCGGCTGATCGGCTCATCCCTGTCATCACCGGCACGATCGGGGATCGCACCTATCGCACGACCATCGATCTCCGCTCGACCACGACCGAAGAGTGCCGCTTCGAGGTTCGTGTTGGCGGTGCCACGCTTCACTCCATCGAGCCTGTGGAAGCGGGCAAGCCCAAGTTGCTCGACGAATTCGCCGGCGAGCTCCAGGTCGTCGCTACGACCGTCCGCGTTTCGTGTACCGGCTCGGTCGACGTGCACAGCCGCATCCACGAATCGGCAGATGGTGGTGCGACCTACGACGGAGGTCCGCTGTTCCGCGCCGTCGTACCTGAACCGCTCGTCGCCGGTCAGAAGCTCGCGATGCCGGTCAGCGGTGATTTCATCGTGGCGGAGGTTCACGGCGCGCCTGCTCGTGTGATCGCGACGCTCACGGCAACGTCTTCAAATCGCGTTGCCGATAAGAAGTACGACCTTGCGCCGTTCGGTGAGCGTTCGATCGCGATGGCGAGCGTACTCCGTTCGCTCGGGCCAATCGATGCGAAGTTCGAGATCGCGGGTGAAGGGAGGGTGATCATTCTTCCCTCGGTGACCGATCCTGCGTTCGCGAATCGTGCACCCCGTGCTCCCGCCGAGATCCGCGCTCGATTGAATGCGCAGGTCGCCGCCGCTACGGTTCCACCACCTCAAACGGCGCCGTCGATCACCCAACGACTTCTCATCTCGCCGTTCAAAGCGGCGCCGTTCCGCGAGCCCGCAACGGGCCTCGTGTTGATGCGTGATCGCTGGTACGACCCGTCGACTGGGACATTCCTCACGCCCGATCGTGTCGGCTATCGCGACTCTTCGAACCTTTACAGTTATTGCGCTGGCGACCCGGTGAACTGTTCCGACCCGACCGGCCGCCACAGGTTGATCAAGCGCAAAGTAAACGGCCTCGAATTCGAGCTGCTCGCGCCCGACCCGGACGAAGTGCGGCGCGGTGAGCTCGGCATGTCAGGGTCGTTCATCAACCCCTATACGGGCAAGCGCGATAGCTTCTCATGGGACCAACACGAGAGCGAACTGCTCCTCATGCTGGCGCGGTGGGGCAACCCGCTGATGCAAGACGCGTTTGCGCAGTTCTTCGGCATGTCGCACGACCAAGTCGATGTCAGCGGTGCGCGGCTGTACTGGAACAGTCTCTGGCACCATAAGACAGACATCGTTCTTTCCTCCGGGCTCACGGTCGCGATGCTCGCGCCACAAGTTCGATACGTCAGCCCTTCGATGCTTCGTTACACGCAGCGCACGGCGGGCGGCGCAGGGCGTGCTGATACTCTTCGCGAGAGCATGCGTACGAACGGTTGGAACGGCCCGCCGATCGACGTGATCGAGACGCCACAAGGCCTGGTCACCGTCGACCATACTCGCGCCGCCGTTGCGCAGGAGCTCGGCATCCAACGCATCCCTGTCCGCGTGCACATGCCAAACGAACCGCTCCCGCCAGAGATGCTTGTGCGCTTTGGACCAGCCGTACGAACTTGGGGCGAGGCCGCGGCGCTACGTGCCGCAGGCCAGCGGCCACCGCTACCGCCGACCGGCACACCCACGCCACCGCGCCTGCCAAAACCGAGAGGTCAGCAATGAAGCGGTTTGCGTACGGATTTGGGTTCGAAACGCCGAAGCAATGGATTGCCAATCGGCAATACGGTTGGGACGATGAAGACTCGGCGATCATCATGATTCGCGCGGAGAACGCTGACGCCGCGCGTGCGTGGGGCAGAGAAATCGCTGACGCGTCGGTACGCCGGCTCTTTGAGCACGCTCACGCTCAGGAGTTGCCGAATTGGCAGGAGGAGCAATACGCGGACTGGATCGAAGAAGCGGCGCCGGAGAGCGACGGCGTAGAGGTCGTTGTCGGGGAGCTGCCAGACCTCGACTGGCTCGGCGCGTAGGCGAAGCCTGGTCAGCCCATCGGCGGCGTCGCCATTCCTGCGCCGGCGGCGAGGTAGGCTTGGAGGCAGGCGGGGGTGAATTGGAGGGGCGCGGTGGTTTCGCTCCAGCCGGAGGGGTCCAGGAAGGTGCCGGCGCCGAATTTTCAGGCGTTGGTGCGCTCATGCGCCTTCAGCTCGGGCAGCAGCAGCTCAAGACCACACTCGAACCGCTGAAGCTAAGATCGGAACAGTATGGCCATGCTCTCGGCTATGAGTTCTTCCGTTCATGGAACCTCCAACACCACCGGATCTTCGAGCAGCCGAATCCGATCCCGGCGCCGGCACTCCCGCCGGGCGCGCTGCCTCCTCCATGACATCGCGCTGATCGCGCTTGTCCTGCTCGTCGGCTGCGTTTCGGCGAAGCCTCCCGCCTGCGCGAAGGATGCACCGCGGTTCGACACCGCGATCTACACAGTTACAGGCCAGTTCTGGTTTTCACACGCCGTCGTTACGCGCGGCTATCACAGCTCCGGCATTGGTTCCGAGGAGTTGCTCAGCGAGCCCATAAAACCCGGCGTCGCGTTCCGGACGGTGGTTCGTCCCGCGGCCGACTGCACGATCAATGAACGAACGTGGCGCACCGGGCGACCGTCGAATTTCCGTCGCATCAGCGGCCGCGCGACGGTCGATCGGGAAGCCATGACCGTCGTCGTCGACTGCGTTTGCAGCATCGAGCCAACCGACTACGATGATCCTCACGGATACTTCACCCTGTATCGGTAGGTGACTGCATCCCGAACATCGCCCCTGGACTACGAACCTCGAGTCGGCCGGCAGCCGGCGGCTCTGGATCGTATTTGTTCGCGCGACGCGAAGATTGCAGGCGGAGCATTGGAGCGCCGGCGTCCTCGCCGG
>JBDTOZ010000438.1:0-14756 GCA_039932995.1 Acidobacteriota bacterium
CTGGTCGCCGGACGCATATGCGTGTCCAGTGCGTGGGTAGCGTAGCGCTCGGCGCTCTCAAGCTTCCCCGCCGAGGCATGCGCAAGGGCATCATCGAGGTTTTTGCGCTGCGCGGTGGAAAGCTCGTGCCGGCGGGGCGCAGCCTCCTCCTTCCCGACCTCGATCTCGAGCTCCTCGCCTCGATGCTCGACCGCGACACGCTGACGCAGGCCGTTCGCGATTTCCGGGCCGCACTCGCCAACGCGTAGATCGTCGGCGTCACGTTCCCTCCGCGAACAACACAAAGGAAACGTGCCCGCGACTCGCAGCGCGAGCGCGCGCCGGATCCGGAGCACGAGGACGCCGGCCAGTGCGGTCCCCCCGGGAACGACCAGCTTTCGAAGAAGACGTTACCGTTCATCCTAGAAATGTCACGCAAAGAGCGTGCGCGAGACCCTTGGTTTGCCATGCGAAGTGGTAAACTGGCGCCGATCAATGCGGGACGGGAATGGCATGCCGGATACGTCCAACCTCAGTGATGCGCACTCGGTTCTGAATTCGTTTCGCTGTCTGGTGAAGTCGCTGCGGCTCGCCGACCGCGCGGGCCTGAAAGAATACGGGCTCGGCGCTTCGCAGCTCTACGTGCTGCACGAGCTGAGGCGCGACTCTCCGCTCTCGGTGAACGAGCTCGCGGAGCGGATGGCCACCGACCAGAGCACAGTGTCGGTCGTCGTCTCGAAACTGATCGACAAGGGATTCGTGGCCCGCGAGCGCTCGGAAACGGACGCGCGACGCCTCAACCTCACGCTCACGGCGAAGGGCCAGCTCGCGGTGAAGAACCTGCCTCAGCCCATCCAGTACCTGATCATCGACGGCGTGCAGCGCCTGCCCCGCGCCCGCGCGAAAACGCTCGCCGAATCGCTCCGCGACATCTGCGACGTCCTCGGGATCACGGACCAGAATCCTCCGATGCTGATGGCAGACGAACCGCCGGTGGCCAAGGCGAAGCGGAAGGGCCGTAAAGCCACGCCGAAACCCTCCGCGCGTCGTTAGCGGTTCACGGAGCGGAGCCGGACGCCGCGGCATCCGCGGCGCCACCGGCGCCGGCCCCGGCCAACGCAAACCGGAATCTCGGCGACTCTCCGCCGGGCACGCTCGCCCGCCGAGCCGAATCCGCCGCCCGGCGCCAGCACGGGTTTGCCAATTCCGCGCATCGGGCGGCTCCGTGCTCATGACGCCCGCGCCAGCTCAGGCGCGGGCGAGCGTGCCCGAAATGGATGTACTGCAATCCTCACGCCTCCCAAATGGTGCACCATTCACTTCGGCAGCGGTGCCTGCGTCTCTTCGCGCACGCGCGGCGATGCGCACGGACGCTCAATCCTTCCTCTCTCGAGAGATGGCAGCTCCGACACCCGCTCCGCGGCGCGTCGATTGCAGACCCCACTTCCTTCGCTTGCGCCGGGCGGAAGGGAGAATGAATGGATCCGCATGAAGATCGCGCGGGGATGAGCTGGACCCGGTTCGTGGCCATGATCGCGACCTCGACCGCCATCATGTTCGCTCTCATGTATCAGCTCGTCCATTCGCCGGAGCACGTTCTGTTCAGCGTCAACCGCATGGTCGCTTCACTGGTCATGGCTTGCGTCATGAGCGTGGTCATGCTCGGCTTCATGTGGCCGATGTACCGCGGGAAGAGGACGAAAATCGCGGTCCTGGTGGTGGCCGCACTGCTCGGCGTCAGCCTCCTCGCGGCGAACCGGCAGCAGGTGCTGATCGACGACAGCCGCTTCATGAAGTCGATGATTCCGCACCACTCGATCGCGGTCAACAACGCGCGCAAGGCGGGCATCAGCGACC
Source organism: Acidobacteriota bacterium (assembly GCA_039932995.1). GTDB lineage: Bacteria > Acidobacteriota > Thermoanaerobaculia > Gp7-AA8 > Gp7-AA8 > QHVT01. The sequence continues at coordinate 1,837 of JBDTOZ010000438.1, forward strand.
CTCGCGTTCGCCGGCTGGCCGACCACATCATCGAGTCGCAGGTCCGCGAGATCGCCGAGATGAAGCTGCTCCTCGACGACATTGCACGGAACGGGAAGCGCGGCGCGGTGACGCTACCCGCCCGTCCGGCGGTGCTCACTCCGAACATGGAGCGGCAGGCCCAAGAAGCCTTGCGGTGATCGGGGCAACCGCGGTGGTGAGGTATCCTGAGAAGTGATATCAGCCGATGACGCGCAACATCGCGGAACTCCTCGCCGCAATCGTTCCTCCCGGCTCCCGCCGCTCCTGGCCATGCTCGAGACCGTGGCCATCGTGGATGCTTCCGATCTGCGGGAAACAATCCTCCGCCACCTCACGGCCGCTCGCCACGAGCGGCGGGTCGACCTCGTCGTATCACTGCTGCGGGCGGCGGGCAAGAGCCGCGCGCGCCTGGATCTGGACCCTCTGCACGAGCTCTGCGCCGAGTCGCTCACCGCCTGGTTGAGCGCGCCGCCGCGGGCCGCCGATGACTGGTCGATCGATGCGGCCGTCCGTTGCCAGTGCAAGCTGTGCGGGACGCTCCGCGCGTTCCTGACCGCGCGCGAGCGGAGGGTGCTCGAGTGGCCGCTCGCCGAAGCGGGGCGCCAGCACATCCAACGCATCATCGACGGGCACGAGCTTCCCGTCTCGCACCAGACACGAAAGACCGGCCGTCCCTACACGCTCGTGCTGACCAAACGCGAAGCCGTCTTCAAGCACGCCGCTGCGCGGCGCAATCAATGGCTGAAGGATCTCCAGTGGCTGCGGCGGGCCACTTGACCGAGGCCGGCGCTTTCTCGCCGACGCGCAGCTCGCAAGCTCTGAAAGCAATCTGGCTGGGGTTAAGAGGCCCGGTCGCGACGCGATTCCGGAAACAGCCGCTGATCGGTCGAGCCGACGCTGCGATCGCGCCGTCATGTCCCGCCACGCGCGCGTCGAGCACAATCACTCGACTGTAATCAGGATCTCGTCGAGTGGCTTCTTTTGAATGTCCGGCACGCGACAGAGAGGTGCGGGATAACCGACCGGGATGAGCAGGTAAGGCTTCTCGTTCTTCGGCCGGCCCAGAATTTCACGCAGGAATCCCATTGGACTGGGCGTGTGAGTGAGGGTCGCCAGGCCGGCGGCATTCAGCGCCGCCAGCAGGAAGCCACATGCGATCCCCACCGATTCGTTCACGTAGTAGTGCGTCACGTGGAGGCCTTCGGCATCGAGGCCATAGTCCTGTTTGAACACGACCACCAGCACGGGTGCGACCTCGAGAAACTCTTTGTGCCAGTCCGTCTGCAGAGGGGCGAGTGCCTGCAGCCACTCGTCCGGCATCCGTCCGTGATAGTTCTCGTATTCCTCCTTTTCCGCCCGCTCGCGAATCTGCCGCTTCACCTTCGGGTTCGTGACGACGACGAAGGTCCACGGCTGCTGGTTCGCCCCTGAAGGTGCCGACGCGGCCGCTTCGATGGCCAGCGTCAGGATCCCGGCGGGAACCGGCTCAGGGGAGAAATCGCGCACGGTGCGTCGCCGTCGGGCGACTGCCAGAAACGACCGCGCCGCGTTCAGTCGCTCCTCGTCGGAAAGAGAAGGGCACAGATAGGAAATCTCCGGGTAGGTCATCACCGGCAAGCTTACCCAACGTTGGACCCGATCGCAGAAGGAGCTGCGATAGCGCCGTCAGGCCCTGAGGGATGCGCTCGCGCCGCAGCGGCATGTACGGTCGTTCCGTCCGGCGCTTTCCGTTCACACGGTCGCTGAGGTACGATTCCGCCATGGCGACCAAGGCTCGAGCATTCAAAGTGCAGCAGCAGAAGGACGCGAATCCGCCGAAACCCAAACAGCCCCCAAAACGACGCCGCGACGTCCCCGTGGATACATCGAAGCCCGGTGTGAGTGCGAGCGACCGCAAAGCCGGAGCCGGACGCAGTGGTGCTCGCAACCTGTTGAGCCAGGCGAACGCAAAGGCCGGCGCGAGCCTGGAGGATTCGGCGACAGGAAAGCCGTCGCGCAAGTCCACGCGCAAGAGCCAGGGGGGCGTCAAGCGCACCGCGAACCTGCGCCTGAACGCCGTCCGCAAGGCCAGCTCGGCGAAAGCAATCGCAACGAGATCGCGCACGAAGAAGTAGAGATCGCAGGAACACCCTGAGGCCGGGGAGGACCGAGTCACAACAATTTCGTGATCCGCGCGTGCTCCGGATGCAGGGTCCTCCGGTAGACGACGCCGAGGCGGAAGAGCACCCGCCGCTCTTCCTGACTTGTCGCCGCGTATCCCGCGCGCTGCCCAACCGGTGCCGCGCCAGAATGATGGCCGCGCCCAAGAGCACGCGCACGCCGGCCGGCGATTCCCGCCGCGGTGGCCTCCGCCATCGGGCACTTGCCGAGGATGTTCTCGATGCACCGGCTCACACGACCTCCGCGGCGACGCGGCCCTTGCCGTCGTGTTTCGCCGCGTACATGACCGCATCGCCGCGGCTGAGCATCTCTCCCGCGCCGGCGGGAAACGAGCGCGCGTAGTGCACGACGCCAACGCTCGCACTCGCGGGAGCATCAGGGTAACGCCGGCTATCCGCCGCGACGCCGGCCACGATGCGCGCCGCGACCTCCTTCGCCGCCTGCATGGACGAACCCGTGAGGAGCACGACGAACTCGTCGCCCCCGATGCGGGCGGCGAGATCGCCCTCGCGCAGAACGGAGCCGAGAGTGTCGCCAACGCGCCTGAGCAGATCGTCGCCTGCGGCGTGCCCGTAGCGATCGTTCACTTCCTTGAAGTCGTCCAGATCGACGTAGAGAAGGGACAGCGGTGTTGCCGACCGGCGGCTGCGCGCGAGCTCCCGGGCCAGCGTCTCGGACAGCGCCCGGGCATTGGGCAGACCGGTGAGCGCATCAGTACGCGCGATCTCGGTCTCCCGAGCCAGAGCGAGGTCGAGCTGGCGGTTGGCGGCCAGCAACGCGCCGTGCTCGCGCCGTGCCCACTGGACGAGGAACGTCACCGCCGCGAGCGTCGCCACACCCGCCGCGGCGTTCCAGATCCGGATCGCCTGCGGCTCACCGGACGCGCGCCAGGCCACATCCGCCGCCAGCCACGCCAGCGTCGCTCCGAGCGCGACACTCACGGCACGCGCCGGCCGGAGGATCCAGCCGGCGGCGATGATGGGGATGAAGTAAAGCACCGAGATCACGACGGCCATCCCGGTCGCATAGTCGACCGCCGCGATTACAGCGATGATCAGCAGCAATGCCAGCGTGCGCCCGAGTCCCCGAGTGCGGGAACGGCCTGCGGCGCCAGAGGCTTTCCTCGAACGGAGGGAGGGCGTGGATCGGCTCATGAAGGGAAGAGACTACACACCCATCGAGAACGGATTGACCTCATCACACATTCTCTGGCAGGAATCGCTTTGCCGTCAGCCTCGGGCGATCCGCCGAGCGCCATCAACGCGACCGTGTCCATCACCGCGAGGATGGCCCACGTTCCGAGCGTGGGGGGATGGGCGCCGTCAAGGCGACCGCAAGCTCAGGGCGCGACCACGCCCTGGTCGTCCGCTGGGCCGGCGCGGTCGGTGTCATCGTTGCGCGGCAGGACCGGCGGTGCGAAACTGTTCGCGTGCCGTATATCCGGACGATTCGCGCGCTGATCGCGGAGAAGGAGGCCGAGATCGCGCGGCTGGGAGCGGAGCTCAGTGCCGCCCGGGCCTATGTCCGTCTGCTCCGGAACCGGCTGAAAGCCGCCGAAAAGCGGCTCGAGGGATCGCCCGAGGAGACCGACGATCCGATCGTCACGGTCCGGCGTGCGATCCTCGAGGCCGGACAGCCTGTGTTCGTCGACGATCTCTTGGCCGTCCTTGGACAACCCCTCACGCGTGATTCCCGGGAGCAGTTGCGCCGCCTCCTCCTCCCGTGGGTCCGGCGCGGCGAGGTGTTCACGCGTCCGCGCCCGTCGATGTTCGGGTTGGTGGAGAAGGAGACGCGCCGGTGATTCCGCGGTGGCGCGGCGTCGTCCTCGTCGCGCTGATCGCGCTGATCGTACTGACGCCGGATTTACGCGCGGATTCGCACGCCGATGCGATCCGCGATCTGTTCGACAGCGACGCGTGGCCGGCACTCACCATCGATGGAGAGCACCTCTACCTGGCCGACGAGTCGGCGGAGGTCTATCGCAGCCGCGAGTTCGCCCCGATCTGGCCCGGCCGCGTGCGTGTCCTCGTCGACCAGCTCGAGCAGGCCGAGAGCCATGGTCTCCGCCGGGACGACTATCACTTCCGCTGGCTCGCGACTCGAGCCGGCCCCGCGGCAACCGCCGAAGAAGCAGCCGGAATCGACCTCGTCGCGAGCGATGCCTTTCTTCTCTACGCGCTGCACCTCGGGCGCGGAAAGGTCCGCGAGGAGAGGATCGCCGGCTGGCACGTCGAGCGGCCCGACCCCGACCTGCGCGCGCGTCTCTCACGCGCGGCAACGGAGGAGCCGGCCGCCGCCCTCGACGGCATGTTGCCCGGCCATCCAGGCTACGATCGCCTTCGCGCCGCGCTGAACCGGTATCGCGCCATCGCCCGCGACGGCGGCTGGCCCTCGCTGCCGGATGGGCCGGCCTTGCGCTCCGGCGACCGCGGCCGGGCCGTCATCGCCCTGCAGCAACGCCTCGCGGCGTCCGGCGATCTCACCACGGCGGAATCGAGCGACGAGATCGATGAGGAAGTCGTCGCGGCGGTGCGACGGTTTCAGACGCGCCACGGCCTCGAGCAGGATGGCGTCGTTGGAGATCGCACGCGTGCCGCGCTCAACGTTTCGATCGCACAGCGCATCGAGCAACTGGAGATCAATCTCGAACGCTGGCGCTGGCTCGAGGCGGATCTTGGCCCGCGCTACGTCCTCGTGAACATCGCCGGCTTTCACGCCGGTCTCTACGACGGCAACCGGCTCACCCTTGGCATGCGTGCCATCGTCGGCAAGCCGTACCGGCGCACGCCGATTTTCAGCGATGAGATCCGCTATCTCGTCTTCAGCCCGTACTGGAACCTCCCGTCATCGATCGCGCGCCAGGAAATTCGTCCGAAAGGCAGGGCGTGGATGCGGCGCCGCGGCATCGAAGTGTTGCGCGGCGGCCGGCTACGGCAGCGCCCTGGTCCGGACAACCCTCTCGGCCGGGTGAAGTTCATGTTCCCGAACCACTTCAACGTCTACCTGCACGACACCTCCGCGCCGCAGCTTTTCGACCAGACGTCGCGGCCGTTCAGTCACGGATGCATCCGCCTGCAAAAGCCGCTCGAGCTCGCGCTGGAGCTACTCAGCGGCCAGGGTTGGTCGATGGAGGAAGTGCAGCGCGCGGCCGAGCGCGGGACGGCGAAAACCGTGGCCCTCGAGCAGGGCATTCCGGTGCACATCCTCTACTGGACGGCGTGGGTGGATGAGAGCGATACTCTGCAATTCCGCAAGGATGTCTACGCGCGCGATCCCGCGGTGGCACGGGCGCTGCGACAGACACCGCGGCACTGACGCATGGAGGCGCTCATGGACCCATCCCGCAAGCGGATCGTTTGGATTGCAGGCATCGTCATCGGCGTGGTGCTCATCTTTCTCGCCGGCTATCTGCCCGGCTCGTCGCGTGCCCGGCGCGCATCGGAAGAGTCCCGGCAGGCGGTACGGCAACTCCAGGAATCGCAGGCGGAGTTGGCGAAGACGCGCTTCGATCTCGAGGTGGCGCGCCTGCGCGGCAGTCTCGGCGAGGTGCTCCACGAGGCGAACGCCAACAACTTCAGCGTAGCGGCGGAGCGCGGAACCGCGTTCTTCGACGGCCTGCGCTCGGCGGTGAACAGCAACCAGTTGCCGGTTGCCTCCGACCGGCGCGCGGTGCTCGAAGGCGCCCTGGCGCGGCGTGACGAGATCTCGGCCGACCTCGCCCGCGCCGATCAGGGCGTCAAGGCGAAGCTGGCGGAGATGTTCATGCAGTTCGCCGGCGCGGTCGGGTAGAGGTCACGGCAGGACGCTCTCGATGCGCTTCAGGATGCCCTCGATTGCGTTCCTCTCGGACGGCATGATCGAGCGGGCGGCGACGACGGTGATCAGATCTGCGTGCCGTCGCATCGCCGGCCTGCGGCGGTCGTTTCCGATCCGTCCGGAGATGGTTTCCAGGGCCTCCAACAGCCGCACCAGGATGGCCGGATTGCCTTCGGCGTTCTGCCTGATCTGATCGAAGGCCAGGTCCAGGAAGGTCTCGAAGGAGGGCCCGACGGCCACGACGGACACCGCGCCTTGACCCGGCGCCGCGGCCGGACTGATCCGCCGCGATGTCATCCGCGCCAGAATCGCCGAGAGATAGTCCACACACATCACCGCGGTCGTGGAGTCGTTGATGCCCGGCGACAGCGCGCGCATGGCGATGTCTACGAGCTGGCGGATCCCGAAACCGGCATCCTGCTGCACCGTTCGTTGGGGACCGATGGCATAGATCCGGTTCACGCGGGACGTGAGGCTGTCCGACCACGACGTCCCCGCGACCGAGACCAGCGCCGCGCCCTCGATCACAAAGTCGCCGACACTCCGCTCCATGCGCACGATCGCGTGTCGATCGTGGACGAGGTCACGAAGGCCATGCCAGTCGACGCTTTCGATGTAGCCGCTGGCGAGCGCGGGAATGGATCGCCACGCCTCCGGCGGTAGTGCGGCGGCGTCGGTCGAGCCGCCCGCTTCGTCGTCATCGGGCCCGAGCTCGTCGGGAAACTGGCGGTCGATCGTCTCGAGGGTCTCATTGGCCACGCGGGCAATGAGATTCGAGGCCTGGATGGACAGCGAGATGTGATGGATGAAGTAGATCAGGAAGCCGATTCCGACGAAGGCGAGAGCCAATCCGCCCAGCACTGCGAGCGAGGGAACGAACGCGCCTTCGTCGCCGCCGCGGAGGGTGCGAAGAACGACCAGACAGTAGACGAAGATCCCGAGGAACACGCCGAGTACGGTCTGGTTCACGCGGTCGCTCATGAAGTTCCGCAGCACCCGGGAGGTGTACTGGCTGGAAGCGAGCGACAGCGCGACCAGCGTGACGGAGAACACGACACCGGCCACGGTGACCATGGAGGTGGCCACGGCGGTCAGAAGCCCGCGGGCCCCCGCGGCACCGGCACCGAGGAGGAGAGGCCAGCGCCGGGCATCGAGCGGGTCGATCGATACGTCGATTCCGATCAGGGCCGCGGCCAGTCCGGCGGCGGCGGCGACGATCAGTCCCGGCACGAACCAGAAACTCGATCGCGTCTCCTGCCACCAGTGCCGCAGTCCCGTCATCGACCGTCGTCTCCCCGCAGCAGGTTCTCGTCGTCCGGCAGCGGTCTCATCGTCCGGGCCTGTTTCTCGATGACCTCCGCCTCGCTGTACAGGCCCGCTTCCGCCCTGGTCGACACGGACTCGCCGTCTTCGGCCTGAGCGGCGCCCATCCGCGAACGCTCCGCGCGGTCCGGGGCATCGGCGTCGTTGTCTTTCACGATCGTCACCGGCAGGCCTTGCGGAAAGAGGACTTCCCTTGCTTCGTCAGGCATCGAGATTCCGTTCTGCTGGAACGCCCGTTTCACCAGCCGGATCACCGACGAACGTACTTTCAGCCAGCTGTGCTCGCGGCCGTTGAGCCAGAAGTAGACGCGCAGGTTGACCGTCGCCTGGCCGAGACTGTCCGCCAGCACGGAGGGCTCCGGATCGGCGAGGACGGCCGGGTGTCCGGCCAGAACCGTCCGCGCCAGTTCCTGCGCCTCGTTGATCGAGTCGTCGTAACCGATGCCCACCACGAAGTCCTCGCGGCGGTTGGCGTTGGTGGTGAAGTTGCGGAGGTTGTTCTTGTAAACCGCGGCGTTGGGGATCTGGACGAGATTGCCCTCGAGGGTCATGAGGATGGTCGTGCGGACATTGAGTTGCTGCACGTATCCCGTCACGCCGGTGATCTCGACCAGGTCGCCGGTCTCGAACGGCTTCTGCATGCTGAGGAAGATGCTGGCCAGGAAGTTTTCGGTGATGTCCCGGAACGCGATTCCGACCGCGAGCCCGATCAGGCCCGTGCTTCCAACGACGGTCAACGCCAGCCGGGTCAGTCCGGCGATTCGCAGAACGATGTAGACACCGACCAAAACCACGAACAGGCCGGCGGCGCGCGCGACCACGTTGCGGAGGAGCGCGCCTGCGATCCGGCGCCGCAGCAACCGGCGCACGATCCGCGTGGTCAGCATCCCCGCCCCGAGGGCGAGGAGGGTGACGATCAATCCAAACAGAAAGAAGGGAAGCGCGCGGATGACATCCCGCCACAGGATCTTCAGTCCGTGTCCGGCGGGGCGAAGATCCCAGACCGAAGTCTCGCGCACCTCGATTCTGTTGACCACGGCCACGACGTCCTGGGTGTTGCGGGCCAGATCGGCGGCCCAGTTCCTGAGTTTCCCGCTCTCCGTCTCTCCGTTCAGGAAAGCGACCCCTTCCTCGACCCGGACGCGGGGGTTCGAGAACCACCCCGTGGCGACGAGCACCCGCTGCAGGCGCTCCTGGATCGCCTGATCGTGCGCGACCGGGTTGACGTCGACCTTGGACGGCGCGGCCGGAAGTTCGTCTGAAGGTTCCGTCTGCTGGACCGCGGCGGGCGACTGAACGGGTTGCGCGAGCGACGGCAGAGCGACGACGACGCAGGCGAGAGCAAGAAGCACGGCGCGCACGGACTACCGCCGCTCGCGCAGCCGCTCGATCGTGCTATCCAGTTTCCGACCCATCTTCTCCGCCGCGCCATCCACTGCTTCGTCCAGCGTCGCGGCGTAATGGGTGACGACCGTGGGCTGCCGGTTCTCGACTCGCGCCTCGATCATGCAGCGCTTGTCCGCCGGGCCGCCCTTGTCCCCGTTTTCGTCGCGGAGATGGACCTCGAGCGTGGTGATCTGGCCGCTGAAGCGGTCCAGGGCGCTCTCGACCACCTTTTGAAAGTGCTCGATCAGCCGTTCGCGGCCGTCAATGTTGTGACCGGTATTGATCAGGACGTTCATCGTTCCTCCATCTGCGATGGGGAGACGCACAGATCAAGCCACCGTTGAATCGGCCACGGGCGCGGCTCAAGAATTGCTGCGTACCCGCCGGCGGCGGCCGGGATGCCCCGCCCACGTGATGAATCGCGAGGCTACCGAGCGCTTCCGACAGAGATTCGCGACGCATCGCCGGAACAGCGCAGCGATTCTTCGTACGGCGTCGGATGGCTGGCGGCGCGATGACGCGACGCTGCTCGCGGCAGCGGTGGCGTTCTTCGCGGCGTTCTCGCTCGCGCCACTGCTCGTCCTGCTGCTGAGCGCTGCCGGTACGCTCTTCGGTGCGGAGGACGCCCGCACCCGCGTGCTGGCGCTCGTGACCGCGGCTGGAAGCCCGAGAGCGGCGCGGGCCGTCGAGAGCCTCATGATCCGCGCGGCGGCGACCGACGACAGCGGCACCAACATCGTCAGTGTGTTCGTACTGGTGATCTCCGCTTCGAGCGTCTTTCGCCATCTGAAGCGGACGCTGCATCTGATCTTCGACGTTCCGATCAGGAAGGAGAAGGGATGGATCCGATTCGCAAGGACGCGTGCGTTCGCGGTGGCGGTAGTCGTGGGAACGATCTTCCTGCTGGTGATCATTCTCGCGGCGGGTGCGTCGCTGGAGTGGCTGAGGGCGAATACGCCGGAGGCGGTGTTCGCCGATGCCGCACTGTGGCGTACCACCGAACTGCTGCTTTCGTTCGTCGTGCTGACTGTTCTCTTCGGCGCGATCCTGAGGTACGTTCCGGATGTGCGTCTGCCGTGGCGGCAAACCGGTTGGGCTGCAGCACTCGCCGCGCTCGTGTTCGTGGCGGGAAAGTTTTTGATCGCACAGTTCGTGACTCGCACGAGGCCCGCCTCTCCCTACGCCGGCACCGGCGCGCTCACGCTCGTGCTGATCTACGTGTACTTTGCCGCAGCGGTGATCCTGGCGGCGGCCGAGCTTGCGGAGGTCCTGGCCAGGCGGGACGCCGCGTTCGTCAGCATGCGGGAACGGCTGCAGCAGCGCGCGGGATGGTTACCGCGCAAGCCGGCCGGCATCTGAGGGGCTCCGCCGGTCGCGACGACCAAAGCGGTCCGCTTCTGCACGCCGGAATGACTTCGAGACACGGTTCCCGCAATCCCGGCTGGCCGCCCGCTATGGCGCGCGATCGACCGCCACATCGATGGGAGGCCGATCTCCCAGCTCATGAATGACGCTGAACGAGCCATCGGGCTCCAGCATCACGACCGAGACGCGGCCGAGGTCGCGGGTGTCCGCGCTGCGCATCGCCATCAGGATCTCGTCGCGGGTCACGCGTTCCCTCATCATCGATTTGTCGTCGAAGGTGCCGGCCTGAAATACCGCGGCCGGCCGGCTCGTGACGTACGCGACCAGACCCGCGAGGGCAGTCCTGGCGAGCGACTGCCAACTGTCGAAGAACACGCAGCGGACCCACGCAAACGGCATGCACGAAACGCCGTCGGCGGAATCCGGGTCGCGGCGCGAGGTTGGGATTCTCAGTCGTGCATTGGCCCGGAGGATCGGGCGTTGTCAGCGGAAGTCTTCGACGGCCCGGCGGTCGAAGCGCACCTGGGAATAGGTTGCGCGCAGGTGCTCGTAGGCGTCGAGAATCATCGTGTTCGCGCCGCCCTCCCAATTCCGGTCCCGGAAGTGATACTCGCCGCCGGTCAGCGTCTCGACGCCGAGGTCGAGGCAGAGGTTCTCGGAGGCGCGCGACGCGCAGGTCAGCCACACCCGACTGATCACCTCGGGCCGCAGCGCCAGGTTGCGCCCGTCGTCGCGGTCGTGGTGCCAGAGCAGCCCTTCGGGCCCGACCTCCATGCGGCCTTCGCCGATCGACTTCGGGCCGCCAAAGAAGCCGGTGCCAAACCGGATGAGCCCCTCGAACGTCCTGGCGTTGTCTCCCGCGGTCACGACCGCGGCGTCCTGCGGCGCGGATGCGCACGCGGTCGCCAGCAGGAGAATGGTCAACAGGGTAACGTGCCGTAGCATGGTGAGGCCTCCTCGAAATCGGGATCTTGGCACACCTCGAAATCGACGGCAATGTCCTTTCGCGCCGATGGCCGGCGAAACCGTGATGCGCTGCAATCGAATGAGAGGGTTCGTAAGACCCCCGGCACGTTGAATCACTCCTCGCAGCGCGCATTTGAAATCTGCGCTGGAGCAGGCTGCCACCTGACCTGCGCTACATTTGGGGCATGCAACCGCAAGCATCCGCCACGCTGCATACCCGTAGGAGCCGGACGCCGGGACGCGTTCTCGTCGCCGAAGACGATCCGAACATCCGGCGTCTCGTGATCACGATGCTGCGGCGGTCCGGGCTCACCGTCGACGCGGCGCGCGACGGCGAGGAAGCGAAGGAGCTGATGAGCATGACGCGGTATCGCGTGCTGGTCACCGACTTGAACATGCCGCGCATGAGCGGTTGGGACCTCATCGCCTGGCTCCGGCGTCAGCCCGACCGCTGCCCGGCCAGCGTGATCGTCATCAGCGCATGTGAACGCGGCTCTCTGAAAAAGCTCGACCCGGACGTCGTGAAGGCGGTCCTCGTCAAACCGTTCGACGCCTTCGCGCTGGCCGCATACGTCCGCTCGGCGGCGGAGCGGTCCGCGCCGGACCGGCGGCGCGGCCGGCTCGTGCGGACGATCTGAACGAACACCGCGATACCCGAGGAGCCTCGATGGACATTCGGTTCACCCGTTGGGCGGTGGCGGTCGCCGCGCCTCTTCTCGCCGCGGCCGTAAGCCGCGCGCTCGATCCGTTCGTTGCTCCGTACACGACGCCGCCGTACATGCTTGCGGTCATGATTACCGCGGCTTACGGCGGGATGGGACCGGGCCTTCTCGCATCGGCGATCGCCACGCTCTGTCTCGCGTGGATCGATGTCGGCGGCAGATTCAGTTTCAATCTCGCGCCCGGGGAAATCGCCGCCGTCATCGTCTTCCTCATCGCCGCGTTGCTCATCAGCTCGCTCGCCGCCGCCCGGAACGCGGCGCGGCAACGGCTGGAGAAGGCGCTCCAGGATCTCGCCTCCATCGATCGGGCGAAGGACGAATTCATCGCCACCATGTCGCACGAGCTGCGCACGCCCCTGACGAGCATCCACGGCTGGCTGCAACTGCTGCACGGCGCAGATCTCGACGAGGACACGCGGGCGCTCGCAATGCGGAGCATTGAGGAGTGCACCCGTACGCAGCGCATGCTGGTCGACGATCTTCTCGACGTCTCCAGGATCGTTCTGGGCAAGCTCACGATCGCGCGCGAGGTGCTGGTGCTCAATGACGCGGTTGCCGGTGCGGCCGACGTCATCCTTCCGATGGCGAAAGAGAAGTCGATCCGCTTCGACCGCGAGCTCGCGCGACAGACCCTCGTCGTTCGCGGCGATCCTCAACGGCTCACGCAGGTCATCTGGAATCTCCTCACGAACGCGATCAAGTTCACCCCGCCGGGTGGTTGCATCACGCTCACTCTGGAGGCACGCGATCGTCGCGGAGTCATCGTCGTGACCGACAACGGCTCTGGCATCGATCCCATCGTTCTTCCCCATGTCTTCGAGCGCTTCCGACAGGGCACCGGCGCGCCGAGGAAGGGCGGCCTGGGGCTCGGCCTTGCCATCTGCCGGTACATCGTGGAGGAGCACGGAGGCTCGATCGCCATCCACAGTGACGGGCCGGACCGGGGAACCGCGGTGACGGTGGAGGTCCCGCTCATTGACGCGCGGGCAACCTCGGAGACCACAGGGCCGACTCCGTAGGACGCTCGACTCGCGACACGATCGTCGGGTCTTCGCGAAGTGTGGCTCAGGCGCAATACGTTCGACTCGAGGTCGTTTCGCCGCGAAGGCTCGTAACGTCCCCGCGTGTGGTGAAATGGGCGCATGTTCACCGAGATGAACG
>JBDTOZ010000439.1:0-1774 GCA_039932995.1 Acidobacteriota bacterium
GTCGCGCAACGTCTCGTCGCGCGCGTCCTCGGCGATCCACGTCGTCCGCAACGGGAGACCGCTCTTCCGCCGGTCATCGCTGTGGACCAACGGGCGCATCCACGCGTAAGAGAGTCGTCGCGACGTGTAGCGGCCGACCAGAATGTAGTCCGCCTCCTCGGGACGCGCGGCCAGCACGATTCCCTCGCGATCGGTTCCCGGACCGATGTCGATCGCGTCGATCAGGGTCGCCGGCGAGGGGAACTGCACGAACAGCGAAGAGCCGGCATGCATGCGGGCCACCGCGGAGATCGCATCCGAAGGCTCGGGACCGAGATGCTCCAGCGCGCCATTGGCCTTGAGGAGCTCCCAATCGTGATTGCCGCGACGCAGAAGATGCGTGGGCGTGACGTCCGAGGGATCGTTCAGCCAGCGGACCCCTCGCCGGACGGCGAGGTCGGACAGCCTACGGGCCAGTGAACGGATGGCGTCGACGTTTCCCGGCACCCGTGGCGCCCACACCCGCAGGGGACGGTCCGGCGCCACGGCCCAGCCGACGACTTCCAGCAAGGCGCCGCTCCGAATCGCCGGCGGAAGAGTCGGGGAGCCTTGCATCCGCGCTTCACTCTGACCGAGTCCGCGGATGGCCGTGACCGTGAGACGGCGCGTCGTTTCCTTCTCCTCGAGCAGGCGCAGCTCGCTCCCCACGGAGAGACCCGTCGCCCAGCCGCCCTGCAGCGTCACCGTGCCGTCGGCGTGGACGCGTTCCACTCCCACGACGGTGCGCTGACCGCGACGATCCGTGCGGCCGCCGAGGAAGGGGCTCAGCCGCTGGGCCTCTTGCCCGGCCATGACCGGCTCCTGGTAGGGCGTCTCCGCGCGCATGCGGGCGGAAGCGCGCAGGAACGTTTCGGCAGCGCTCTCTCCTGGCGTGGAATCGCGCATCGCGCGTAACCAGGCCCAGGAGAACGCGCCATGCATGTTCCCCTGCGCGTCGCGCGTCTCCCACGCCGCGTCGAAGTCCTGCGCCGCCGACAGGATCAAGGCGCCGCGAGACTCCGGCGGCAGCCCGCCGCGGGTCGCGTCGGCGATGTCGCGCGGGTCGGGATCGACGCCCCGAGGACGTGCGCCGGTGAGCAGACCGCGCGCACCGGACCCACTGTGGCAACTGTCGAGCAGCACCGTCAGGTGGGCGCCGCGGTCGAGGATGCGGTTGAAGATCAGGCGCAACTCCTTGTCGCGAATGTCGCGGACTCCCAATCGTGAGTCGGCGGGAACGAGGGTCTCGTCGAGCTTGTCGGGCTCGCTCGACAAGGTGTTCTTCACCTGCGACCCATGACCGGCGAAATAGAAGAACAGGATGTCGTCCTTGGCGGCAGACATCACCAGATGGGTCTCCAGCGATTGGAGGATCGCTGCGCGCGTCGCGGCCTGGTCGGTCAGAGTGAGGATGTCTTTCCGGTCGAAACCGTGGAGGAGCACCAGCATCTCCTTCATGGCCGCCACGTCGTTGATCGCTCCGCGGAGATCGACCCAATCCCGGTCCGGTGGCGGCGTCCCGCTGGCACCGGTGCTCAGCTTCGACGCCGAATAGTCATTGATGCCGATCAGCAGCGCCCGGCGATGTCCCGCGCGCTGTGCCGAGGCGTCGATTGCGGCCAGGACCACAAATACCGTGAGCCAGAGAAACCGTGTGCGCACGTTCGTCCCACCTTTTGTGCACCATTGTGTCGTTCGCTGCGAGAGCTACTCATGGAGACACGGTGCGCGCATTGTAGTGGCGACGCTCGAAGAC
>JBDTOZ010000440.1:0-4118 GCA_039932995.1 Acidobacteriota bacterium
TTCTCCGTGACGCGGATGAAGGGAGGAAGGAGCGGGGCCAGCTTGAAGAGCACCACGTGATCGCCCGACCGCGCCGACTCGACGGTCACGGCGATGTTCAAGGCCAGATTGGCCACGAAAGGAAACGGGTGGCCGGGATCGATGGCCAACGGCGTGAGCACCGGGGCCACGCGCTCATGAAAATACTCGGTCAGACGGCGCTGCTGCTCGGGCTCCAGCTCGCGGAAACGCTCCACGACGATTCCCTGCGCCAGGAGCTCGGGAAGCAACTGGTCGTTCAGGCAACGATACATGTCGTCCAGCAGCAGACGGGCGCGCTGGCGCATGGCCACCATCTGCTCGGAAGGGCGCAGGCCGTCCGGCGAGGGCTCGTCGATGCCGGCGTCGAGGAGGTCGCGGGTGGCCCCGACGCGCACCATGAAAAACTCGTCCAGGTTGCGCGAACAGAACGCCAGGAAACGCAACCGTTCCAGCGGAGGAACGGACGGATCCTCGGCTTTGGCGAGCACCCGCCGGTTGTAGTCGAGGCGGCTCAGCTCCCGATTGAGGAGCGGGATCGGACGCGTGGCCGGCATCTCATCCTTCCAGATGTTCGATGAGCCGGTCCACGGTGCGCGCGAGGGTCTGCAGCTCGCGGCCGGACAGGGCCTCGGCGCCCACTCCCGCCAGCCACTGGTCATAGAGCGGACGGACTCGGTCCACGAGACTTCGCCCGCGGCGGGTGAGCTGCACACGGGAGGATCGGAGGTCCTGCGGGTCCTCCTTGCGCTCCGCCAGGCCGAGCTGCTCGAGGCGGGCGATCATGCCGGTCATGTTCTGCTTGGTGACGCCCAGGCGACGCGAGAGGGCCACCAGGGTGATGGCGGCCCCTTCCCCCGCCAGGGCCGAGAGCACGGACCACTGCTGGGGAGTGATCCTGGCCTTCTCGAAGACCGGACCGAGGCGGCGCAGGAGGAGGTTCGCGAGCTGCACTACGCCCGTGACCAGATCGCGCTCGGATGACATGTGTTGGTCAATGTATTGACCAGAAGGGCCGGTGTCAAATCATTGGCGCTTGGCGGTTGGCGAAATACCACGTACCGGCTACAACGCCGCTTTGAAGATTCCTTTACCTGCGAAGAGGGCGGCGTCGCCCAGTTCCTCCTCGATGCGCAGGAGCTGGTTGTATTTGGCAACGCGGTCGCTGCGGGATGCCGATCCGGTCTTGATCTGGCCGGCGTTGGTGCCTACGGCCAGATCGGCGATGGTGGAGTCTTCGGTCTCGCCGGAGCGGTGGGAGATGATGGAGCGGTAGCCCGCACGCTTGGCCATCTCGATGGCTTCCAGCGTTTCCGTCAGCGTGCCGATCTGGTTCACCTTGATCAGGATCGAGTTGGCGATCCCGCGCTCGATTCCTTTGGCGAAGATGGCCGGGTTGGTCACGAAAAGGTCGTCTCCCACGAGCTGTGTGCCGCTGCCCAGCACCCCGGTCAGCGTCTCCCAACCGTCCCAGTCTCCCTCGGACATCCCATCCTCGATGGAGATGATCGGGTACTTCTTCCGCAGGTCGACGTAGTACTCGACCATGTCGTCGCTGGAGCGCGCCACGCCCTCGAAGAGGTAGCCCTTCTTCTTGTCGTGGAATTCGGAGGCGGCCACGTCCATCCCGAGGTAGATCTGGTCGGCGGCCCGGTAGCCGGCCTTCTCGATGGCCAGCAGGATGAGATCCAGCGCCTCGGCATTGGTCTTGAGGTCGGGAGCGAAGCCCCCTTCGTCGCCGACGGCGGTGGTGAGCTTGCGGTCGTGGAGGATTTTCTTGAGGTGATGGAAGGTCTCGACGCCGGCGCGCAACGCCTCGGAGAAGGTGTCGAAGCCGGCCGGCACGATCATGAACTCCTGCACGTCGAGGTTGTTGTCCGCGTGAGCGCCGCCGTTGATGACGTTCATCATCGGCACGGGCAGCGTGCGCGCGCCGGGGCCACCGAGGTACATGAAGAGCGGCAGGCCCGCCGCCTCGGAAGCAGCGCGGGCCACGGCCAACGAGACTCCCAGGATCGCGTTCGCCCCGAGGTTGCCCTTGTTCTCCGTTCCGTCGATCTGCTTCATGAGCAGGTCGATCATGGCCTGCTCGCGGGCGTCCATCCCCTCGAGCTCTTTGGCGATGATGTCGACGTTGTCGACGGCATTGCTCACGCCCTTGCCGAGGTAGCGGTTCTTGATGCCGTCGCGCAGCTCCAGCGCCTCGCGCGAGCCGGTGGACGCACCGGAAGGAACCGCCGCACGGCCCAGGGCGCCGTTGTCCAGCAGGCAGTCGACTTCGATGGTCGGGTTTCCGCGCGAGTCCAGGATCTCGCGCGCGAACAGCTCGGTGATCTTGAACATGGCGCGGATTCTACGACACGTCCCGATCACGCGACCGATATGCGCGCGAAGCGCTTTGGACTCGCCCCCTCGTTCAACGGCAAAGGCCGCGTTACTTCGGTCCGACGGCGGTCGGATTGCCGGACGACTTCCAATCTTCCCAGCCGCCCTTGAGCGCGAAGACGTTCTTCACGCCGTGCGCGATCAGCGCAGAGGCTCCGCGGCCGCTGGACTGCTCGGCGCTGCAGGCGCAGTAGGTGATGACGGTCAGGCCCGGCGGCACTTCATTGAAACGCTGCACGAGCTGGCTGTTGGGGATGCTCTTGGCGCCGCGGATGTGACCGTAGGAGAACTGTTCGTTCGAGCGCACGTCGATGAAGACGGCCTTGCCGGCTTTGTAGAGGTTCAACGCGTCGGCGATGCTGATGCGGGGAAAATTCGCGGGATTCGCGGTCCGCGCACCGGGCACGGCCAACGGCTTGGACTGGCCCGGAGCCGGCTTGGGGGCCACTTTCATCTGGGCGCTGGCCACGGCCGCACTCAGCATGCTCATCACCACGATCGCGAACACTCTCCTCATGAACATATCCTCCAGGGTTAGTTGAGACCTTCGAAAAAGCGATCCATGCGCGGAACGAAGTTGTGATTGCGGTCCAGCGAGAAGGCCACGGCCACTGCTTCGCCGACGATTCGGCGGCGCTCGATGAAGCCGATGAAGCGGCTGTCATTGCTGTTGTCGCGGTTGTCGCCGAGGACGAAGTAGTTGCCTTCCGGGACGGCGATGGGGCCGAAGGAGCGGACGGCCGAGATCTCCGGCATGAGCATGACTTTATGGTTGTGCCCGTAGAGATCCTCGTCGGCGACGTAGGCGGGGCCGGAGTCGTCGGAACTGACGATGGCGATGGGCGACTGCTTGGCCATGCGACCGTTGACGAAGAGCTGGTTGTCCCGCATCTCGACGCTGTCCCCCGGCACCGCCACGACGCGCTTCACGAGCCGGGTGCCGTCGACGGGGGAGAACAGAACCACGATGTCGCCACGCTTGGGGTTGCCCCACTTGAAGATGGCGATGGTGGTGAAAGGAACTTTGAGGTCGTATGCGAGCTTGTTGACCACCACGCGGTCGCCTTCCTGAATGGTCGGCTTCATCGAGCCGGTCGGAACGTCGTTCCAGTCGGCGAGAGCGGACCGCAGAGAGCTCACGATGAGGATCATGAGCACGAAGATGCGAATCTCACGGAGGACCTTTTTCTTGTCGATGGCCATGGCTGAATACTCTACGCTGCCCCGCCAAGAACGTTTCGTTACGAAAAAGTAGTCCCGCCGTCAGCGCTGAGGCAGGTTTCGGGCCCCGCCTGCCGGCGGCCAACCGCGACCTGCCGGCTTCATCCCCTGGGCCGGTCCTCGGACCGAAAGTACCTGCCGACGTAGAGCATCGTGGCCACCCGCCGCAGCATCGGCTCGCCGTGATGCACGCCATCCGCGAAATCCCCCCCGGAGGCCCAATCCTCCACCGAGAGCAGGAAGTCCTTGGTCAGACGGGTCTCGAAGTGATCGAGCTGCGAGCATTGACGATAGGTCCGCGAGCAGTCGTGGGCGGGATCGGCACCGCTCTCTTCCGTGAGCGCCTTCAGAAACCGCAGAAACGACTTCTCGTCCGTCACCTGGGCAATGAGCTCCCGCAGATCGTCAGCCATGCATTTCCCTCTCGCGCCAATTGTATCGCCGCGATATGAAGGGCGTCGGACTCTCCATCCTCGATGAGACGTTCACCACAG
>JBDTOZ010000441.1:0-10564 GCA_039932995.1 Acidobacteriota bacterium
CATGGCTCATCGCGCCAAGGCACTCCGGTAAGGGGCCGCGGGCATCCTGCCCGCGGTGGACTCTGGTCTGGTGGAGCGGTGGACTTTAGTCCACCGGGCGCTCGCGACGCGCGTGCCGAAGCCGGGTGAGGCGCTCGGGACGGCCGTGCCTGGAGTCTCGTTCAGTGACACCGCCGCGACGGCAGAGGGGAAGAGTCTCGCAAGAGCCTCGGTGGACTAAAGTCCACCGCTCCACTGGCACGCCGCCCGCCCGCCGTGATCCCGATCTCCAGCGGGACCCGCCCGGCTGCTATCCCTTGCGCCCAGCCCGGAATCAGCTCCATGCCCTTCTCAAAGTTAGCGCGTATGGGCATCCTGCCCGCGGTGGACTCTGGCTCGCTGAACCACACCAACCAGCAACCAGCAACCAGCAACCGGGTTTCCCAGACCTGCTAAACTCCCCACCGGCGGCGTCCAATCCGCCAAACACAACCATGGAACTCGATCGCAAAGATCTCGCGTTGCGCACGCTCATTCTCGTTGCGGGCGGCCTGTCTGCCGTGTTGCTGGCCATGAAGGGTCATGGCATCGCACTTCCGGCCGTGGCCGCCGGTGGCGCGCTGGGGGCGTTCTTCGCCGCCCGCGTCCAGCAGCCGCAAAAGTAGACCGGCAAGCACCAGGGCGCAGGGCAGGCGCGAAGCGCGGGAGAGGAATCTCCTGCGCTCCGTCCCCTGCGCCCTGCGCCCTGCGTGCTGCCTTAGACCGCTTCCTGCGATCCGCCTTCGGCGCGGCGCACGTTTTCAGCCTGCAGTCCTTTAGGGCCCTGCTTGACGTCGAACTCGACGCTTTCCCCTTCATTCAGCGTGCGGTATCCGCTGGCCTGAATCGAGGAGTGGTGGACGAAGACATCCTCACCGGTGCTGCGCTTGATGAATCCAAACCCTTTGTCGTTATTGAACCACTTCACTGTGCCAATCTCAGGCATTCCTACCTCCGACGCCGGTGCGAATCAGCCCGGCGTGCCCTGCTGCATCGTTCGCCCCGCTGAGGGGGCGAGAAGAATTTTGCAATGCCCGCGCCGGGTCACCAGATCAACGCCCGATTGAGTCCGATCCTGCGAAATCCAAGCGACTCGTAGAGGGCCACGGCGGGGGTATTGAAGTCATTGACGAAGAGGGTCACGGTCTTCGATTTTCGCGAGAGATGGCCACAGACTTCGCGCAGGAGCTCCCGGCTCAGGCCCTGCCGGCGGTAGGCGGGATGGGTCCAGACGCCCATGAGCTGGACGGCGTCGCTGGTGACCGCCGAATACTCGCACTTGGTGGCCACCTGGCCGTCGACCATGCGCAGCACGGAGCGTTTCTTCTCGATCAGCTCCCGGATCCGTTCCCGGTAGCCGAGTGCATCGCGGTCGAGGGGGTCGATGCCCACCTCCTCGAGGTGCATGGCCGCGCACGCGGGGACGAGCTGATCGAGATCGCGCATCTGGCCATGGCGTGAGACGGTGAGGTCGGGATAGTCGAGCCTCTGGCGCAGGGCATAGACCGGCTGATTGAGGCGCACGACGGTGGGGGGATCGAGGCGCGAACGGAGTCCGGTCCAGAGAGTCTCCACCAGGTGAGCGGGAGAGATGATGGCCCGCACGGGCAGCATGCGCATCAGGATCCGCTCGGCGATCAGCGCGACCGCGCAGTCGATGATCTCCCGGGAGATCGAGGGATCGTCGGCCATGACGATGTTCGTGGCCAGCGAGGCCACCAGGACGATGGCGCCGTTGTAGCGCACCACGGCGATCTGCGAGGCCGCCAGCATGCGCTCTTCCAGCAGCCGCGAGATCAGGTACACGTTGATCAGCGGATCGCGCTGCAGAAACTCCAGCGCATCCTTGAAATCGTCCTCCGCGAGGAGGCGAACGGACCAGCGACCTTCGACCGGTAGGGTGGCCATCTTTAGGGCACAGGCTGCGGGGCGCCCTGCCACCGGCGCCCTTACAACTGCGAACGCCCCAAGTATGCCACCCCATCCACCGTCTTGTGCCACAGCCCGCGGTTCTTCCACTCCTCGAAATGCCGCTCACGGGCGAAGCGGAGGTCGTCGACGAAGGCCGCGCGGAGCTGCGCGGCGAGCACCGGATCGACCACACCGATGCTCACTTCGTCGTTGAGCTGGAGCGAGCGGTCGTCGAAGTTGGTGGAGCCGACGCACGACCAGGTGCCGTCGACGATGATCACCTTCTGATGCAGCAGGGTCTTCTGGTATTCGTAGATCTTCACCCCATGCTTGAGGAGCGTGCCGAAGTGGTGGTGGCTGGCGTGCTGCACCAGGGCGTTGTCGGTGGCGTTCTCCGACGGCACCATGATCTTGACGTCCACCCCGCGCTCGACCGCCTCCTCCAGAGCCTGCAGCGCCTGATCGTCCGGGAGCAGGTAGGGGTTCTGGATGATGATCTCGCGCCGCGCGGACTTGATGGCCAGGTAGTAGAGGATCTGCACGGCCGAGAGGCTGCCGTCCGGCGAGGTGTACGCGAGATGGGCCGTGCTCGAGCCGGTGGGAGCGATCTTCGGGAAGTACTTGTCGCCGGCCGGGATCTCACCCTTCTCCTCGATCCAGTTCTCCGCGAATGCGGCCTGCAGGCGGTTCACGACCGGCCCGGTAATGCGCAGGGCCGTATCGCGAAACTCTTTCTTGTTGCGGGCCGCGCCGCCCCATTCGTCGGCGATGCCGAAACCGCCGATGTAGCCGACACGGCCGTCGATGATCACCAGTTTGCGATGGTCGCGATTGTTCATGCGCCCGAGGTTGCTGATGCGCAGCGGATGGAAATGGCCGATCTTGACGCCGGCCTTCTCGAGCGTCTCCTGCACCTCGCCTTTGAGCTGCCGGCCTCCGGAGGCGTCTACGAGCACGCGCACCTCCACGCCCTGCCGGGCTTTCTTTGCCAGCAGGGCGGCCAGTTGGCGGGAGATCCGGCCGTCGTACCAGATGTAGCTCTCGACGTGTACGCTCTCCCTGGCCCCTTCGATGTCGCGAAGGATCGTGGGGAAGACCGTGCCGTTCTGGATGAGCTGCATGGCGTTGCCCGATTCCATCGTGGAATGCGTGAGCGCGGCCAGGGAAGGAAGAAGCGACCGGAGCTCGCCCGGGGTCTCGACCTGCAACTCCGCGTGCGGCTCCCGTTTGACCGACCACATGAGTACGGTCAGGAGCAGAATCACCAGCGCACCGCCGATGAATGCAATGAGAGGCATGCCCACGTAGGTGGTGCCGCGGAATTGCCAGAGCGTGAAACTTCCTTCGTCTCGTTTTTTCATGGGTGGGTCAGCTCGGCAATGATGGGGCGGTGGTCGGAAGGACCGTCGTCGAGGACGCGCGCGCTGCGCACCTGCCAGCCGGGATCGGTGAGGATGTAGTCCAGTCGTTCTTCCATGACTTTGTGGGTAGGCTCCCTGGCATCGCCTGCCAGTTGCAGGACGTTCCGGTCGAGAAACTTTTTGATTTCCTCGCTGTCGGGGGATGCGTTGAGATCGCCCACGAGGATGAAGGGATGGCGGCTGGCGCGCACGTGCGCGTTGATGCACTGCAACTGAAGGTCGCGCGTGGACCTGTTGATCGAGGCCCAGGCCGTGGTGTGGGTGGCGTAGAACTCCACGATTCCGCCGTTGACGCGAACCACGGTCTCCAGGATCGTCCTCGGCTCGCCGCTGCCGGGCAGGTCATGGACTTCCGAGGATACGATCTGGCCGCGCGTCAGCACGGCGTTGCCGAACTCACCGCGGGCGAAGACGTAGCTCCGTCCGAAGACGCCTTTCATCCCGGTCAGTCGCTCCAGCTCTGTGACGTGGTCACCGAACCGGGACTGCCAGGTGTTCCGGTGCACTTCGTTGAGCCCGACGATGTCCGGGTTGTATTTGCGAATGGTCCTGGCGATCTCGGCGATGTGCTCGCTGTTCAGAAACGAGGCGTGGCCCTCGATGTTGTAGGACATCACCACCAGATGCTTTGGATAGGTGCTGGCGAACGTGCGCGCCGGGACGGCCGTGCACTCTCCCGAGCGGAACTCGTAGACCCCCAGGACGCGGTAGGCGACCAGGAGGACGAACAGGATCGTGAGAATGCTTCCGATGCGGAGAAGGCGGCGACGCATGACCTGCCCAGCCAGAGCAAGGATTGGTCCCGGCCCGGTTGATTCCGCTCAGCCGGGGTGCATGCGCCTCAGGCGAGCGCCGTCAAGACGGTCACGTCCCCGTGCTTCCGCAGCGCCGAGGCCGGGAAGGTTTCGCTGACCTCACCGGTGCGCAGCCGGGCGATCGCTTCTTCCTTACCGCTGCCGGCGGCGAGAAGGACGATGCGGCGCGACTCCAGGATGGTGGCGATGCCCATGGTCAGGGCGTGGGACGGCACCTGTCCGTCGGGGAAGAGGTCGGCGTTGGCGTGACGGGTGGACTGGGTGAGCTCGACCACGCGGGTACGCGAGTCGAAGGAGGTGCCGGGCTCGTTGAAGCCGATGTGGCCGTTCCGCCCCAATCCGAGGAAGGTGAGATCGAGACCGCCGGCCTCGCGCAACTCGCTTTCGTAGCGGCGGCATTCGGCCTCGAGATCCGCGGCATGGCCGTTCGGGATGTGCGTGTTCCGCGGGTCGAGATCGACGTGATCGAAGAGATGCTCACGCATGTAGCTGGCGTAGCTGCCTGGATGCCCGGCGGCCACGCCGGCATACTCGTCGAGGTTGAACGTGGTCACGTTGCGGAAGCAGTGGTATTCACGGGAACACTCCCGCACCACACGTTGGTACATCCCGATCGGTGTCCGCCCGGTAGGCAGTCCGAGGACGGCGCGCGGACTTTCGCGGATGGCCTGCAGGAGCAGCGAAGCCGCGTGTGCGGAGAGAGCGTCAGCCGAGTCGAAGGATTGCCAGTTCATTTTCGGGGATGAAGGAGGAAGGGATGAAGGACCTGGGGCGGTGGCTCAACCTTCCGTCTTGCTCTCCTCCCCCCGGCACCAGACCCTCTCCACCTCGAACCGCTCGTTGATCACGACCATGTCTGCGTCGTAGCGGCGCTCGATCTTTCCTTTGCGGTCCGCGATGGCGGCGATGCGGGCCGGGACTTCGGTGGCCATGGGAATGACGGTTTCGATCGGCAGGCCGGCCAGCTCGATCATGTTCTTCACGGCGGCGTCCATGGTGAGCACGCTGCCGGCCAGCGTGCCGTCGGCGAGCCGAACCGCACCGTCGGACACCGTCACCTCGTGCTCGTAGAGCTTGTACGTGCCGTCGGAGAGGCCGCAGGCGCGCATGGCATCCGTGATCAGAGCGATGCGGTGGGGCATGGCGTTGACGGCGATGCGAAGCGCGGCCGGGTGGACGTGCACTCCGTCCGCAATCAGTTCGGCCGTGGCGTCGACGGAGGTCAGGGCCGCACCCACGACACCGGGGTCGCGGTGGTGCAGTCCGGTCATGGCGTTGAAGAGATGGGTGAAGTGCAGGGCTCCCCACCCGAGTGCCGCCACCGCGGTGGCGTGGTCCGCGGACGTATGCCCGATCGAGAACAGGACGCGGTCCCGGAAGTGCTCGATCAGTCCGCGCGCGTTCTCGGCCTCGGGGGCGACGGTGATGATCCAGCGCATCCGCGGAGCCTCGGCGATCAACGCCGCGACCTCATGAATGTCCGCCGCTCGCAACGAATGGCGGTCCTGAGCCCCCGCGCTGGCAGGACTGAGGAACGGCCCTTCCAGGTGAATGCCGGCGATCTCCGCGCCGTGACGGGACGCCGCCGAGACACGCGCGATCGTTTCCACGGCCGCGTGCAGATCTCCCCGTGACGCCGAGAGGGTCGTGGCGGCCAGGGCCGTGGTTCCGTGCGTCGCGTGAAAATCGAGGATGCGCGCGGTGGCCTCTTCGTGAGCATCCATGAAGTCCGCGCCGTCGCCGCCATGCACATGCAGGTCGATGAATCCGGGCACGATCACGCCCTCGATCCGTTCCGTCCCTGCCGGCACGTGCAACGTCTGCGACACGTCGACGATCACCCCGCCCTCGAATGAGATGAGCATGTCGTCGCGCAAGGCGCCATCGCAGAAAACGCGGCCGTGAAGGTGGGTCATGGGATTCGGTTGGCGGTTGACGGTTGGCGGTTGGCGGGGGAGAGAGGCGAGCCGTCGATGGACTGCGTGCGACCTGTCGCCTGTGCGCGACCTGGCCACTGCGCGCCAACCGCCAACCGCCAACCGCCAACCGCCAACCGATTCATAACGAGATCTTCCCCAGCACCGTGGGCCTTCCTCCGGTCGCTCCGGCGACGTTGGTCACCAGACCGACCACGGAGTCGTTGGCGATCATGGCCATGGCCATCGCCTCCTTCGCTTCTCCGGCTTTGTAGATCATCAGTTTCTGCTCGGGCATCCTCTCGCCGATCATCCGCACCAGGGTCGGGTTTTTGGCCCCGCCGCCGGCCAGGAGCACTTCATGAATCGGGCCGCGTGGAAGGAGGAGGTCGCGGTAGGCGCGGGCGATGCTTTCCGCGGTGAGAGCGGTCGCGGTGGCGATGAGGTCGGGGAGGGACCTCTCCGGCGACTCGGCCAGAATTCTCCGGGCGAACTGCTTGCCGAAGAGCTCGCGGCCGGTGGTTTTGGGCGGTGCCTTCGCAAAGTAGGGGTCCGACATCCAGGCGTCGAGCAGATCCTGGCGTACGGTGCCGGCGGCGCCGAGCACGCCATCGACATCGTAGGTCTGACGCCCGTTGGTGGCCACCCAGGCCAGCTCATCCAGGATCATGTTGCCGGGGCCGGTGTCGAAGGCGATCACGTCATCCCAGCTCGCTCGGGGCGGGATGTAGGTGACGTTGCCGATCCCGCCGATGTTCTGGATGGCCCGGCCCCGCGACTTGTGCCGGAGCAGGACCCAGTCGAAATAAGGAACCAGCGGCGCTCCCTGCCCTCCCGCGGCGACGTCGCGTACGCGCAGGTCGCCGATGGTGATGATGCCGGTGCGCTCGGCGATGACGGCGGACTGGCCGATGGCGAACGTGGAGCGGGTCTCGATGGGCTGCCCGATCCAGTCGACGTCCGGCTCCACGAGGAAGAGCTCCGGGTCGTGCCAGATGGTCTGACCGGCCGTGGCCACGAGGTCGACGGTCTCGGCCTTGATCTTCGTCTCCTCGAGCAGGCGGTGCACGGCGGCGGCGAAGACTTCGCCGAGGACGAAGTCGTAGTGGCAGATGTCATCGACACGTGCGCGCGCAGGATCGAACAGCTCGTGCACGGCGGAGCGGATGTTCGGCGGATAGGGATAGCTCCGGAAGTGCTCGAGCCGGACCTTGGCGTTGATGCCGTGCTTCTGAATGCGCACCATGGCCACGTCGATGGCGTCGAGAGAGGTCCCGGACATGAGTCCGATGATGCGCCGCGAGTACTTGGTGGCGACGTGCATGAGGCGCTCGAGGCGGTTCACGCTCTGACCTCAGGGCGCCCCATCAAGAGAGCACCTCGCGCAACGAGCGCTCGCCGAGCAGCGTGCGTGCCTCATCGAGCGTCACGCCTTTCCTGGCAATCACGGTGGCCAGCTTCACGTTGCCGTCCGCTTCGCGAATGGCCCTGGCGGCGGTGGGGCGGGGCACTCCCGCGGCCAGTTCGACCATCGTCACGGCGCGCGCTCTCAGTTTCTCGTTGGTGGCGGGCATGTCGATCATGAGGTTGGAGTAACAGCGGCCGAGGCGGATCATCGTCGCGGTGGAGATCTGGTTGAGGACCAGTTTCTGCGCGGTGCCGCTCTTCATGCGCGTCGACCCCATGATCACCTCGGCGCCGGTCTCGATCACGATCGGGAGATCCACGTGTTGGCCGAGGGGGGAGCTGGGGACGTTAGTGATGCCGATGGTCAGGGCGCCGAGCATGTTGGCGCGGCGGACCGCGGCCACGGTGTAGGGCGTGGTGCCGGAGGCGGCGATCCCGATGAGGGCGTCGTCCGCGGTGACGTGCTGGTTCACGGTCTCGATGGCCGCGTCCTCGTCGTCCTCCGCTCCTTCCACCGCCTCGAAGTAGGCGCGCTCGCCGCCGGCCATGAGGACCTGCACCAGGTCGGGCCCGATGCCGTAGGTCGGGGGGAGCTCGGAGGCGTCGAGCATGGCGATCCGGCCGCTGGTACCGGCGCCGGCGTAGAAGAGACGTCCGCCATGGCGCAGGCGCTCGACGATCTCGTCGACCGCGTGCGCGATGCGCTCCGCCTGAGCAGCCACGGCTCCTGCCACCAGGGCATCCTGTTCCTGGATGATGCGCACGATCTCGATCGCCGGCCGCAGATCGATGTCGAGACTCGCTTCGAGCCGGGCCTGACTCATGAGTTCGAAGATATCATCCGCGGGAAGAGGGTTGGTTTCTCGAAGCTCTCAGGAAAGCACAGGATCTTCATGCTCGACTACGAAGGCTTGCAAGTTGCCTACCTCGGCGTGGCGCTGGCGCATTACCTCGACGTCGAGACCGGCGACATCCTCGACCTGCCGCTCGACGCCGAACCGCCGGGCCAGGCCTCGCGATTCCGGCGGATCCCCACGCGTACGCCCGAGAGTGAAGACGAAGACCGCCGCCTGTTCGTCGAAAGACCGCAGGCCCGCGAGTGGCGCCCGCAGCTCCTGGCCGTCATCGATGCGCCGATGGAGTTCCGCCGCGTCCTCTCCCAGGACCGCCGCGTGGAGAGGATGTTCTTCAACTTCAAGAACGACCAGGCCACGCGCGCGATCGAGGAGTGGGCCAGGGACGAGGGGCTCAGCTGACCTACCTACGGGATTGAGAATTGAGGATTGAGGATTGAGGATTGGGTAAGGCGGATTGGGGATTGGGTAAGGCGGATTGAGGATTGAGGATTGAGAATTGAGGATTGAGGATTGGGGAAGGCGGATTGGGGAAGGCGGATTGAGGATTGAGAATTGAGAATTGAGGATTGGCCGGATTGAGGATTGAGGATTCTCCCGCCGCCGTAGGCGGCATCAGGCAATAGCACCCGGCTTCAGCCGGGTGGAGATGGCCGGAGTTGATGAGCCCGCGTAGGGGGCGGCAGAAATCTCTTCACGCGAAAAATTTGGGGGTTAGTCGTACAGAGGACTCCGCACAATCCTCAATCCTCAATTCTCAATTCTCAATCCTCAATCCTCAATCCGGCCAGTCCTCAATCCTCAATCCTCAATCCTCAATTCTCAATCCTTACCTTCGCCTGTTCGAACACTTTCTCGGCCAGTAGCTCTCCCGTGGGTGGGTCGACGTTGGTGAGGACGATCACCGTCCAGGTGCCGTCGCTGGCCACTCCGGCGTTGACGCCGGGAGAGCCGCCGGCCCAGACGTTGGAGGAGGTCTGGGGGTCGCCGCCGAACCACCAGCGAGTCCATTTGGTGTCCAGGAGTTTGCCTGCGCGCAGGGTCCGATCGAAGGCCAGCAGGTCGCGGGCGCTGGAGTAGCTGCCGCCGGCCGGGATGCCCCGAAGGCTGGGACGGGCCATCGTGTTCTCGAGCCACTCTCCGTCACGATGGATGTGCCCGATGGCGATGTCGGCGATGGGCTTGCGCAGATCGAAGAAGCCCGATCCGCTCATGCCCGCCGGATCGAAAACATGCTTCTGGATGTAGTCGAAGTAGGGCTCGCCGGAGACGGCCTCGATGATGGCGCCGAGCACGGTGTACCCGTAATTGGAGTACGCCTGTCCCTTGCCCGGCGCGAACTTCAGCGGGTCGGAGGCGAAGAAGTCGATGAAGTCCTGCGGTTTGGAGAAGCCCGCGTTGTTGCGCTCGAAGAAGCGGGGCGTGAAGACGTCGCCCAGTCCCGAGGTGTGATCGACGAGTTGCTGCACCGTGATCTTCTTCGCCGCGTCCTGGTTGGGATAGCCGGGCAGGTAGGTGACGATGGGTGCGTCGAGCGCGAGCTTGCCGGCCTGAGCGAGCTGGCCGATGGCCACTTTGGTGAAGTCCTTGGTGATGGAGCCGATGTTGTAGCGCGTGCTGTTCTTGTTCGGGACATTCCACCGCCGCGTGGCAAGGCCGTAGGACTTCTCGAACAGGACCTCTCCGTTCTTGGCGACCAGCACCGTTCCGCCGAAGTCGGGAAGCTGGCGGACGTAGGCGTCGAGGGAACCGGGGAGGTCTTTCGACAGGGCCAGCGGAGGCAGTTTGTCTTCGCGGCCGCCGGGACCTCCGCCGATGTTGATGCCGAGACCTGTGATGCGATGCGGTGGGGCCGGCTCGATGCCGAAACGGAGGGTCAACGTCTCCCCGCGCTCCGGCTCCACCATGAGCCGCAGCTCGCCCTTGCCGGCGTCGATTCCGACCACCTTCAATTTGCCGTGTTTGCCATGGATCTGCTCGAACAGGGAGCGCCGCTCCGCCGCGGTGCGCCGCGCCAGCATCTGCGGCTCGTAGTTCGCCTGCGCGAAAGTCTCCATCGTTTCCGGATTGCCGCTGTTGAACGCTTCCACCCATCCCATGGCGCGCTCTTCCCCGGGAGCCTGCGCAAACGCGGCGGTGGTCATCAAGAGAAACAGGAGTGTGCGTGCGATCTTCATGGAGGCACGGTAGGGAAGGGCTGTGAAGAAGTGATGAAGCGGTGT
>JBDTOZ010000442.1:0-8354 GCA_039932995.1 Acidobacteriota bacterium
GACCCGATCCGCGACCACCTGGTCAGATTGCTACGGATTCTCGCGGTCAGTCACAAACGACATGGACTGAGACGCTGCAAGGTTGCGGTGCGCGCGTAGTGCGCATCAGAAGCCGTTGCGAATCGCCAGTAGACGGAGATTAGCGATGAACGATCGCCCGACACTCTGGGTGGCAGGTGCGCACCGCGGTGCCCGCAGCCTAACGGGGCACCTGCTTTCGGCCGCCAATACGGCCGCGTTCGGGGGATGCATCGTCATCGACCCCGCGCAAGACCGCGCTGAGGGCTTTCTGCAGACGCTGCCGATCGTTGGCCGGGCGCTCATGGCCGATGCCGGCGAGGTACTCGGCTTAGCCCACGCGCGCGATACCGTGGCTATTACCGTTGATACGATCGCTGCAACGCGTGGAGCGATTGGAGCGGCTCGGAACGCACGGATTGCCTTCCAACTCGTCGGTCGCAATACTGGCCTCGGAGGTGTTCACTTTGCCCTCGGAGGCGTCCTCCGGCCAGGTGACGACGGCGCGCGGCGTGATGTCGAGGCGCTTCTCGCCACGCTTGGCGAGCTAAGGCTAAGTTCGACGCCGAGCAGCTCGAACCGCGCGATTACTGATACGGGAGACCCACTTCCCGCCGATGCTGCTCGCGCCACTTCGCGATCGCATTTCCGCGGGCATCTCTGCCGATCTGCTTCGTAGCGAAGGGCCAATGATGAGCGGAATGACAATCGTCTTTCCGAACGGAACGTTCCGCCTTCTCATCGCGCCGAGCGCTTCTCAGACGTCCATTGCAGGGCAGAAGGAGCAGGCGATTGCGCTCGCGCGAGAACGGTGCGCGACTTTACCCGCAGCAGTTGCCTTTCTTCACGTACCGGAGCCGCGCATGAGGGTGCTCCTTCTTCGAACAGGCAGCTCGGGCCGTTGGTCTGTCCACGGAGTTCACGATCTTGCGCAGACACCTGACGAAATGCCAAAGCTCACGGTTACTGACTGAGTGCCGTGAAGCAGGTGAAAAAGAGTAGACAGCGACCGTTCGCTTTCGAACAACTTCGGCTTAATGCAGGCACGCCTCGCATCGGGTCACGAACATCGAAGAGGCTTTCCGAGGTGCAATTCGGAGCGAGGCACGAGGCCAACACTAGGAGGAACCCATGCAGCGCGTCGAAGTGGTGATCAAGGGCAACGCGGGCGAGCCGATGGTGCTCGTCTTTTCGGCCGCCGACACGGCAGAACTGATCGCGGAGCGGCTACGCACGATCACGTTCATCGTCCGGCAAGTTGATGGCCAGGCGATCGAGCCGCGCCGACGCACGCCGCGGAGCGACCGGGAGACTTCGACTGAAGTATCGCCGTCCGTACCCCAGCAATAGTCGCTGAATAGCGCCACGCAATGCGAAATTCATTTACAGCGGAGCCCGAGAAGGAACGCGAACCTCCGTGTTCTTTCTCGGCTCTCAAGACCGGACCGCGTGATCTACGAACCGTAGAACTCGAACACGCGACGGGTGATGAGACGGTCGCGGCGCTCCTTCGCACGATCCTCGCGAAGATCGAACGCCTTGAACGGTGCTTCGTGTTCGTCCCTCTCCTCATCGCACAGACCGGGCGATGGACGTCGCATCTGACGGTCGATATGGCTGCCGTGGCACTCGGCGTGTCCGTGAAAACGATTCGGAGAAGGATTAGGGAAAACAAGCTCGTCCTCGAGACAATATCGGGGACACGAATCGCTGGAATTCCCATCGATCAGCTGTTCCGCGACTGGCTGCCGATCGACCTTGCTCGAAGAATCGCCGAAGACGAACTCCGCGAGCTCGCAAGAAAAACGTGAAGGATGAACGATGACAGAGGAACGGAAGAAGGGTAAATCATTCGTGAGCGGACCGAAGGGTGCGTACGAGATGCAGCCGCCCATCGTGCATCCGGCTGACTGCGAATGCGCGAGTTCGCGGCGCCTGTCAAAGGACGTGCGTGCCATCGAGCATGTGATTCGGATCAGGCGCAAGTCGCCCTTTCCGTCGGACTTCCATGCCTCGGCGCACTACGCACGCGATCTGAAGGAAAAGATGGAAGCGGAGCTTCGAACCGCGTTCGGAGGCGGGCAGCTCTCGCTACCGGAACTCTGCGAACTGTACTTCCGTAAGAACCCGCGGATGGTGAGCACGGCGACGATCGAGCGCGACTGCATCAGCGCGATGAACCTCTGCACGCTCATACCGAGCCACGTGCGGCTGGACGAGATCGGTGAAGAGGAGGCCGTGGACCTCCGCAACGCGAGGCTCGCCGATGGCGCTCGGCCGCGGACGGTCCTCAATGAGCTGTCATTCCTTCGGTCACTTCTACGGTTTGGCTATCGATGGGCGAAGACAACCGGCATGCGCGGCGTACAACTGGACGAGGTGCCCGATGTCGGCTCATGGGAGTCGGACGGCGTTGCGCTGACGAAAGACGAGTTCCGTGCGGTTCTAAAGGTCCTCACGCCGATAAATCGCCGCCGGATGATCTTCGGCGTTACGACATTGCTGCGGCGTACGCCGCTCTTCGCTCTCAAAAAGAATTGGATCGACGAAGAGCGAAGCTGGCTCAGTGTCCCCGCGGAAGTGATGAAGAAGGGACGATCGAAGCGCCGTATGCCGCTTGACCTACCGATCGCCGCTTGGACGCTGGAGCAGGTGCAAGACCTTGAGCCGAACGAGCACGGCTACGTATGGCCCTCAGCTGCAACCGGTCTGCCGCTCACGCGTGTCCATGAAACCTTCGCAGATTGTGTCAGGCGCTCCGGCGTGAGGCCCTTCTCGTGCCATGACTTGCGAACGACGGGTTCGTCCTGGCTGCGTCACGAGGGCGTCGATGAGCTGGTGATCAGCATTCTCCTCAGCCACCGGTCGGCGTACGACCAAGACACCGGATCGTTCCACGCACCGGGAGGCAGCGTGACCCGCCTCTACCTCCGCGTGTATGAGCAAGCGCTGCGGGAAGCCGTGGGTGTGTTCGATAGGATCCGATTAGAGATTGATCCTCCCTCCGTTGAGACCGAGTTGGAGGAAGAATTTGAGAGTGGCGTTGAGAGTCCGGAGGGTGACGTGCCGCTAAATTACTGGAATCAAACCGGATATTTGGTAGCGCATACGGGATTTGAACCCGTGTTACCGCCGTGAGAGGGCGGCGTCCTGGACCCCTAGACGAATGCGCCAGATGAAGGGACGCGGAGAGTAGCGAAGCACTTCCCGCGTGTCAAGCCGGTCTAACTTCCGCCAGGGCGGGACGCATTCCCACGTCGCGGCTCTGGCCGGGGGCTCGGCATGACGAGGGAGGCGGTGAGGGGGCGGTGGGCAGGATGCCCATACGCGCGAACGTTGAGAAGGACGGGATGGCGCGGGAGAGGAGCCTCCGTGGAGCGGCGGACTTTAGTCCACCGAGCACCCGCGACGCTCCGTGCCGAAGCCGGGTGCGGCGCTCGGGACGTCTGTGCCGGGAGCCTCGTTCCGTGACGCCGCCGCGACGGCAGAGGGGAAGTCTCTCGCAAGAGCCTGGCAGGCTAAAGCCTACCCTCCACAGGCACGCAAGCCTGAGAAGGCGGGGACGAGCACCTCACTCCATGACCCGCGCGGTTCCGGAGACGCGGATGGAGCTGCCGGGGACCGGCGAGATCTCGGCGTGGAGGTGGGAGCGCATGCCCATGTCTTCGCCCTGGATGATGTCGATGGCGCCTTCGTGCGGCCAGCCAAGGTCGCGGAGGTAGCCGGCCAGGGCGGCGGTGCCGGCGCCGGTGGCGGGGTCTTCGTAGACGCCGCCGGAGGCAAAGGGGTTGCGGGTGTGGAAGAGGCGCGGGGTCTCGGCGTAGCCGAGGAGGACGGTGACCAGGCCTTCGCGGCGCATGAGCGTCCTTCCGGCGGCCAGGTCGTAGTGCATGGCCGCCAGGAGTTCGCGCGTGCGCAGGATCAGGATCAGATGGTCCATGCCCGCATGTGCTCGTGCCGGCGGAATGCGCGGGTCGAGGTCTTCCGGCGTGTAGCCGAAGAGCTGGAGCGCTTCGGTGACGAGGGACGCGGGCGCGGGCGCGCTCCGCGTGGGAGGAGACTGGAGCGCGGCCGAGATGGTCTCGCCGGTCCGCCGCCCTTCCACCGTGATCTCCGCATCGTTCAGGGTCAGGGGAAAGACTCCGTCGCCATCGCGCAGGGTGAGAGCGGCTCCCAGGGCGATGGTGGCGTGTCCGCAGAAGGGAACTTCTGATTCCGGCGAGAAGTAGCGGACCCGAAAGCCCGCACCGGACGGCACGGCGAACGCGGTCTCCGAGAAGCCCACCTCGGCGGCGATGCTCTGCATGACCGGCACCGGCGGGAAGTCCTCCGCGATCATCACGCCCGCGGGGTTGCCTCCCTCGTTTCCGTCGGAGAAGGCGGCAATCTTCAGAATCTCCATCAGTCCTCCCGCGTGGCGTCCGCGCGCGTTATTCTCCTCGCATGCAGACCGCCGACGTCAAGCGTCTTTACGGTTACAACGATTGGGCAAATGCGCGGATGCTGGCCGCGATCGAGGAGTTGTCGGACGAGCAGCGCACGCGGACGATTCCTTCGAGCTTTCCCTCGATCCAGGAGACGCTGACGCACATCGCCTTCGCGGAGTGGGTGTGGCTGCGGCGCTGGCTGGGGGAGAGTCCGCTGGCGCCTCCCGAGGGAACGTCGCTCTCCGAAGTGCGCGAGCGCCTGCAGTCCGTGGCGGTGGAGCGGCGAGCCTATCTGGATGGACTCACGGACGACGCGCTGGCGGGGACGCTCTCGTACCGGAGCGTGACGGGCGATCCCTTCACGATGAACCTCGGCGATCTGCTCGTGCACTGCGCGAATCATTCGACGTATCACCGCGGGCAACTCGTGACGATGCTGCGCCAGGCCGGCGCGACGCCACCGGGAACGGATTTCACGGTGTTCGCGCGGAGCTGAAGGACGCGAGCGCGGACGGTGTGACGCTCTCGCGGTCGGCCACTCAGTCCGTCAATGCCACCACCAACAATAGCGTCCTCTGGATCCCGGGGAAGATCGTATCGATGGCGCAGCTCTCGTCCAGACCATGCGAGCCTTCGCAGTCTCCGACGCCCATGCCCACCGCGGGGATGCCCGCGCGAATGGCCGCGCTGGTGTGGTTGGAGGCGGTGTTGGTGATGCTCGGCGTCAGTCCGAAGGCGCGGTAGACCGCTTCGGTGGTGTGTACCATCTCCGAGTCGCGGTGACCGGGGAGCATGGCCGGCTCCTCGGTCGAGACGACGTCGCGCTTCATGAGCATGCGCGCACGTTCCGCCTCCTCGGCCACGATGCTCTGGATCTTCGCGTCGAGCGCATGCAGATCCTCGGGAACGGTGGAGCGCAGGTCGACGCTCATCCAGGCGTCGGAGGCTTTGGCGTTGAAGACGCCGGCGCCGCCCAACATGCCGATGTTCATCCAGGAGCTCCTGGGCAGCTTCAACGCGTAGATGCGCTCGATGGCTCGGGCCAGGGGAAGCGAGGCCGAGTGCGGCGGCGAGCTGGAGCGGGTGTGACCTCCCGGCCCGAGGATGTGGTAGCGGTGCCAGTAGATGCCGGTGCCGCCGTAGGTGAAGCCGGTGAAGCCGCCATCGAGAGCGATGTAACGGTCGATCGATTGCGCGTGATCCTTCAGGAACTGGTCGGCCCCCCGAAACGAGGACTCCTCTTCGACCGTGAAGAGAAACGTGAGATCGCCTTTCGTCTGCACACCGGCCGCATTGAGCGCGCGAAGGACGGCCAGCATGCCGATGATGTTGCGCGTGTCGTCGCCCACCCCGGGCGCATGAATGCGTCCCTTCTCGATGCGCGTGGTCACGTTCGTGTCGATCGGGAAGACCGTGTCCATGTGCGCGTCGATGACCACGCGATGGCCTCCACCGGTGCCGCGCCGCGTTCCCATCACGTTGCCGACCGAGTCGCGATGCACGTCGTCCAGACCATCCGTGCGGAGCAGTTCCTCGAGCGCCGCGGCGCGCTTTTGTTCCTGGCCGGAGGGGGCGGGGATCTCGGTGATGGTGCGCCACTGCGTGACGATGGCCTCGCGGTCGCGGTCCACTGCCTCCACGGCGCGGGCCACGTCCGCGCGTTGCAGGAGCGTCTTCATCGCGTCCACGGGCACGGCGCCGGACGGGGGCGGTGTCGTGGTCCGGCAGGCCGCGAGGGAGGTGAGCAGGAGCAGGGTACCGAGCACTCGTTGACGCATGGTCGCGGATGGTAACCTCTGCCCGTGAGCCGGCGAACGTTGATTGCGGCCGTGGTCGCGATCCTCGTCGTCGCGGCCGGTGCGGGATGGTGGTTTGTCCGTCGCGGGAAGCCGCGTCCCGTGACCGACGTCATCCTGGTCACCATCGACACCCTGCGCGCAGACGCCGTGGGCCCGCATACGCCTTTCCTCCGCTCGCTGGCGGCGCGGGGCACCCTGTTTACGCGGGCTCACGCGCACAACGTGGTCACGCTGCCGTCGCACACGAACATCCTCACCGGTCTCTACCCGTGGCAGCACGGCGTCCGCGACAACGCCGGCTTCACGCTCGAGGCCAGCCATCCCACCATTGCCAATCTGTTGCGCGATGGTGGCTTCGCCACCGGAGCCTTCGTCAGCGCGTTTCCGCTCGACTCGCGCTTCGGTCTGGACCGCGGCTTCGACGTCTACGACGACCACTATCGCGCCGGCGCAGGCGCGCTCGATTTCGCAGTCCAGGAGCGTCCCGGCTCGGAGACGCTGGCGCTGGCCGCGCAGTGGTGGCGCGGTGTCGCCGGGAGAAAGCGCTTCCTCTGGGTGCACCTCTACGAGCCGCACGCGCCTTATCTCCCGGCGCCCGGACACCGCAACGGCGACCCCTACCTCGGCGAGGTCGAGACTGCCGACGCCATGCTGGCCGAGACCCTCGGTCCGCTCCTCGCGGAGTCGCCCGGCGCACTGGTCATCGTCACCGGCGATCACGGCGAGTCTCTCGGCGAGCACGGCGAGCAGACCCACGGTCTCTTCGCCTACGAGGCCACGCTGGCCGTGCCTCTCATCGTCGTCGACCCGGAACGCGCCGCGGGGCGCGACGATCGTTACATGCGTCACATCGACATCGTGCCCACCATCCTGGAGCGCACCGGCCTGCCGCCGCTCGCGGAGTCGAAGGGGCTGTCGCTCTTTGCTCCGGGAGAGCGCGGCTACACGTACTTCGAGTCGCTGTCGGCGTCATTGAATCGCGGCTGGGCACCGCTGGTTGGCGCGATTCAGGACGGGAAGAAGCTCATCGAGCTGCCGCTGCCCGAGCTCTACGATCTGCCGCGCGATCCGCACGAGAAAACCAATCGTGTGCGCGACGACCGTCGCGGAGTGGCGGGGTTGCGGGCATTGCTGAAGTCGGATGCGCCGGCGGCGGCGAACGCGCGCAAGTCCGTCGGCGGGGAAGAGCAGGCCGGCCTGCTCAGTCTCGGCTACATCAGCGGCACTGCCGCGGCCAAGACCGTCTACACCGCCGCCGATGATCCGAAGAATCTCGTCGGCATCGACAATCAGTTGCACGAGGCCATCGCCGCCTATCAGGCCGGGAACCTGGCGCGCGCACTCGAGGAAGTGCGCAAGATCGTGGCCGCCCGTCCGGAGATGCCCATCGCGCAGGAGATGCTGGCCTTCTTCCTCGGCGAGAGCGCGAAGCCGGAGGAAGCCATCCGCGTGCTGGAGCGGCGCGTGGAGAGCGGCCGCGCCAACGATGCCGTGCGCATCCGCCTCGGCCTTCTCCTTAGCGAGACCGGCCGGGCTCGCGAGGCTCTGGGCCTGTTGCAGCCCTTCGTCAAGGATGCGGATCCCGACGTCCTCAACGCCTACGGCATCGCCCTCGCGGACTCGGGAGAGGTGGCCGGAGCGGTGGGCACGTTCGAGCGCATCCTGGCCGCCGATCCCGACAACGCCCGCGCCCATCAGAACCTCGGCATCGTGGCCCTGCGCGCAGGCCGCGTGGACCGCGCCCGCGCTTCGCTATCGCGCGCGCTGGCTCTCGATCCTCGGCTCCCCCTGGCCTTGAACGCGATGGGAGTGGTGGAGGAAAGCCAGGGCAACTCCGACGCCGCCATCGCGCTCTGGTCGAGAACCGTGGCCGCCGACCCCTCGCAACTCGACGCCCTCTACAACCTCGGCCTCATCGCCGCAAAAATCGGCCGCCACGACGTGGCCCGCCAGGCGCTGCAGGACTACCTGGCGCGCGCGCCCGAGAAAAAGTACGCCGAAGAGCGCCGCAACGCCGCGGCACTGCTGCAATCGCTCTGAGTCCGCTCGGACGCGCCCCTGGAGTTTGGCCATTGATCGCGGGAAGTGCGCCGGGCAGAATGCCCGCGCC
>JBDTOZ010000443.1:0-4439 GCA_039932995.1 Acidobacteriota bacterium
ACGAAATCATATGCGCGCGGCGGAACAGTGCTTCGTCGGCTGGACTTCCCGTTGTGGTCTGGCCTGGCCTGGCCTGGTCTGGCCTGGCCTGGTCTGGTCGTCGTGTCGTCGAGTCGTCTGGTCGTCGGGTCGTCGGGTCGTCAGGTCGTCGAGTCGTCGAGTCTCACAGGCGCACAGTCTCATAGGAGGTCGGCCGCGCGAGTTACGCCTATGAGACTCTGAGGATGCACCTATGAGACTCGCTCCGACTCGAAGACTCGGCGACTCGAAGACTCGAAGACTCGAAGACTCGAAGACTCGGCGACTCGAAGACTCGAAGACTGGAAAGAGAAGACGAGAACGAGACGAACCCGAGGAGCAGGCCTAGCGAATCGCGGCCCGTAACGCTCGTGCTTCACGCAACAGCTCCTCCACGGCGGCGCGGGTGTCCTCGGGAGTGACGTGCGGGTGCGGGGTGTGGTGCTGGTGCTCCTCCGGGTCGCCGAGGCCGGCGTTGCGTTGCAGGCGGACTCCGGCGCGGACCAGGTCGCGGATCTGTTCCGCGTTGTCCACTCCGCGAAAATAGGCCACGTGCATCGGCTCGGCGGTGTGCTTCTTCGTGGCTTCGTGGCCGGAACCGCCGCCCGCGGTCTTCACTTCAACGTCGGCAATCCCCAGGATTCGTTGCAGCGGACCCTGACGAATGGCCAGGTTCTGCACGTTGGCCAGCGCGATCGTCTTCTCGCGCACCGTGGCCACTCCTTCCCGAATGCGGATGGCCCGGTCCGAGAGCATGTACCAGCGCAGCTCGTAGTCCAACCGGACCATGAGACCGCCGAAGACCAATCCGAGGAGGAAGGCGGTCCAGCCGAAGAGCTCGGCCGCGACCAGCAGCCAGACGACCGGACGCGGTGCGGGCGTCGATGCTACGAAGCGGACGAACCAGGTGGCCCAGGTCAGGCCGACCAGGACCACTACGTGGGTGAGGCCCCATTGAAGGAGCCGCAGTTTGAAAAAGTTCGGAGCGGCGCGGAACTGCCGGGGCGGCGAACCGGGTGGAGGTTCGGGCTCGTGCGGAACGCGCAGGAGGCGGAGGAGCGTGGCACGCCAGTTCACCGGCGCTCCAGCTTCTCGCGGACCGCGCGTAATTCGGCCGCCACTTCGCGGAGTGCGGCGGCCAGCGAAGGCTCGGACTCGTGTGGGGCGGGAGAGGTGGCGGAGACGGGTGCGCTCCGGACGCCGCGCATCTTCGAGTAGAGAAAGTCACGGACCTTTTCGAATTCGTGCAGTCCCTCGATGGTCATCTCCGCCGAGGAACTGGCGCTGGCAGTCTGGATCTGGATGCGCGCCAGACGCAGCCAGCGCTCGACGATGTTGCTGGTCAGGTGAATGTCCTGAATGCGCGCGTAGGTCAGCGTGATCTGGCGCCGGAACAGGATGCCCCAGCTCATGGAGATCCCTTCCTCGTCGAACTCGTAATGCATGGAGCGGTAGCGGAAGTTCAGGTAGATGAGAGGAACGAGAAAGAACGGCCCGGTCAGGAGGGAACTGAGCACGTAGTACTTCAGCAGCGCGGGAGAAGGCCGGTGGATGGCGAAGATCCGCTGATCGAGTGACACACGAAGATGCTAGCACCGGCCGGGACCTCTTGCCGGGGCCCCTCCCGGCGATGTCGCAACGGTCGTCGTTCTCGACGGTCGCGGCGTGGACCGCGACCGTCGAGAGCAGGATGACCGGGGAAATGCCTTTCATCGAGTGTTGCGCGCCGGTCCGATGATCGCGGTGCCGATCGTCACTTCGGATGGTTCCGCTGGAGCCGAGCAGCCGTTGCCGAGGGCGGCCGCGTCCATGTCCGCGGAGAACCTGCCTTCGGATCGCATCGACGTCACCACCCAGTTCGAGCTTCCGGTGAGGTCCCGGTCGCAGTTGTCGATGTTGAGATACATCCAGCCGGCCACGGCCCCGTTCGTGAGCTGAGGATAGATCGACGTGTCGGTGACGCTGGTGAGAGAGGTGGCCGAGGTGGTGGTGTCGTAGTAGATCGGAGTGCAGACGCGGCTGGTCGGAACGTCTCCCACGGCGTTCTCCGCTTCGTCGAAGCGGACCACTTCGACGAGGCTCAACGTCGAGTTGCCCGCATACTGGGCGCAGGTGGAGCCGATTCCCGTCTTGGCTTCGCGC
Source organism: Acidobacteriota bacterium (assembly GCA_039932995.1). Taxonomy (GTDB): domain Bacteria; phylum Acidobacteriota; class Thermoanaerobaculia; order Gp7-AA8; family Gp7-AA8; genus QHVT01. Next base: position 2,161 of record JBDTOZ010000443.1, read on the forward strand.
CAGACTTTATAGCTGGTCTGGAAGCCCGAGGCTCCGCCTTGGATCCAGCGCGCAGCGAAGGTCGCAGGTAGAGGCTGCCGGCCGTCGCGTTGGGGAGTGGCCGCGGCCTGATAGTGGCCGTAGAAGGTCCGGGTGAAGGGCGAGGCCGGACGCGTCGCGAACGTCCCTCCCTCGGGAATGGCCCGGATGTGCACCAGGGTGCTGCCCTGGGCAAAGTTCTGCTGGCCGTTGATCTGCTGCACGTCGCCGATCAGGACGTTGTCGTACATGAGGTCGTCCGTCCAGTACGCGGCGTCCGTCGGTCCGTTGCCTGAACAAGTACGCACGAGGTCGACGGTGGCGTATCCGACCGCGTCATCGTGCTGCCAGCCTACGAGGTTGCACCCGTTTGGAATCTTGCCGAGCGTGAAGGCCGCCTGCAGGCGGGTCACGGTGGCGGCATCGAGTGATCCGGGCAGGTTGTGGCAATCGCTCACGTCGATGGCCGCGTTGCGTTCCGAGTGCGGGCCGCGCGCGGTCACGCGCGTGCCGGTGCCTGCGCTCGAGGCGATGACGCCGCGGGCCAGGATGTCGTAGAGGTTGATGGCCTGGACGTCGTAGCCGGTCAGGTAGATGTTGAAGGTCAGCACCGGGTAGGCGCCGTCCGTCCAGAGCGTGACTCTCGCGATCTGATCGCTGGGACTGACGTTGGCCACGGTGAAGAGGGTCGTCTCGCCTGCCGGATTTTCGAGGTTCACTTGGAAATAGGGGAGAAGCAGGGTGGCCGCGGGCAGGAGGGCGATGTCGCAACTGTCGTCGTTGTTGGCGGAAGCCACGCCGGTGGAGGACCGCGCCTCGTTCGGTGCGGGCTGGATGGCCGGACCTCCCGTGGCGGTGATGGCGGTCGTCTCCAGCGGAGAGGAACAGCCGTTGCCGAGGGCCACGGCGTCGATGTCGGTGGAGTAGCGTCCTTCGGCGCGCATGGAGGAGACGATCCAGTTCTGACTGGCCAGGGTGTCCCCCCGGGTGTGATCGAGGTTGAAGTACATCCAGCCCGCGTGCGAGCCGTTGCCGATCTGCGGATAGATGTCGCTGTCGGAGACTTCGGTGCGCGAGGTGGAAGGAAGCTCGGGCCGAAGAATCAGACCACCCTCTCCCGAAGCCGCGGCCACGCTGACGGCGTTCTCGTTCTCATCGAAGACGACGATCTCGGTGGCCTTGCGGTGAGCTTCGAAGCCATAGCGCGCGCAGGTCTCGTCGGAGTCCGTCCTCCCCTCGCGCCAAACCTTCATGGATGTCTGAAACGAGGAGGAGCCGCCCTGAATCCAACGGGTGGCGAAGCTGGAAGGAAGCGGTTGCCGTCCGTCGAGCTTCGGTGTGCCCGGAGCCTGATAGCGGCCGTAGAAGGTCTGGTCGAAGCCGGAGACCGAGGAGACTTGCATTGCCCGCGCTGCCGGAGTCCCTCCCTCGGGGATCGCGCGCAGGTGGACCATCGAGCTCCCCTGCGCGAAGTTCTGGGCGTTGTTGATCTGCTGGTAATCGCCGATCAGGACGTTCTCGTAGCGAATGTCCTCGGTCCAGTAGGCGGCGTCGGTGGCTTGATGCGTATTGCAAGTGCCGACCACATCGATCGTGGCGTAACCGATGGCGTGATCGTGGGCGCCGCCGATGTTCGCACAGCCCTCTAGGATGCCCAGATTGGGGACCCTGCCGAGCGTGAAGGCCTGCTGCATGCGGGTGAGGTAAATGGGGTCGAGCGCACCGGGCAGCCGGTCGCAGGCGGTCACATTCAAGGACCGATTGACGTCCGAGTAGGTGCCGCGTTTGGTGACCGCGGTTCCGGTTCCGGCATCGGGGGCAATCACGCCGCGGACCACGATGTCGTAGAGGTTGATGGCCTGCACGTCGTAGCCGGTGAGGTAGATGTTGAAATTGATGACCGGAAAGCCGTAGTCGGTCCAGAGCGTGACGTGCGCGATCTGGTCGAAGTTGGTGACGTTGGTCACGGTGAAGAGCGTGGTCTCGCCTGCCGGACTTTCGAGGTCGACCTCGAAGTAGGGGAGGAGCAGTGTGGCCGCGGGCAGGACGGCGATGTCGCAACTGTCGTCATTGTCGACGGTCACGGCCGCGCCGGCGCTGCTCGCGCACACGAGGATCAGCAGCGGGATCATTAGCACGAACTTCATCGTCGTCTCCTTCGAATCAAGGACGGGTGTTGGCGGGCGGACCGATGATGCTTCCGCCACCGTCGCGATTCACTTCACTGACAGAGGCGGCCGCGGAACAGCCGTTGCCGAGCG
>JBDTOZ010000444.1:0-3325 GCA_039932995.1 Acidobacteriota bacterium
GCCGGTGTTTGCCGGCCGGAGGTTGTCTGCGCCTGGACAGGCGCAGACAACCGATCCCGCGGAACGTTCCTACCAGAGCACGCGCAACGCGAGCTGGGCCTGGCGGGGATCGCCGACGCCGCTCTGCACCGTGCCGTCGAAGTTGAAGATCAGGCTGGTCACTTCGGGACGGCGGAGATTCTTGCTGTTGAAGAGATTGAAGACGTCCAGGGCCGGCTCGAAGGTCAGTCCGCCGTAGACGAGTTGCTTGGAGAGCCGGAAGTCGAGCGACGAGTACTCGTTGTCCTTGCGGCCCAGGTTGCGCTGCGTGACGGTCGATCCCGGCGTGCATGAGCCGTCCGCGTTTTGCTGCGAGCAGCGGGCCTGCGGGGTGCCGGCGTCGGCGCCGCTGGCGGTGATGGACTTCGGCTGCGCCGAACGGTAGGAGTAACGGACGTTCAGGTCGACGCCGAGCGGCGCGTTCCAGAGGATCCAGCTATTGAAACGATGGCGCTGGTCGCGATCCGAGTACCCGTACTCGGCGTCGAGGTCCGTCACCTTCGCATAACGCAGGGTGAACGGGTCACGCTCGTTGTCGTCGTCGGAGTAATCCTTGGAGTACGTGTAATACGCCTGGGCCTGCACGTTGTGAGAAGGACGCTTGGTCACGCCCAGCGTGATGCCGCGATAGAGACTCTTCGCGGTCGACTCGACGACGGTCAGCACGCCAACGCCATTCGGACCGCCATTGAGTCCGCTGGACCAGGGCGAGTTGAGGAGAGGATCGTTGCGGTTGACGAACCGAGTGATGTGATCGCCCTTGGCGTAGTTGTACTTGACGAGGAAGGCGTAGTCCTTGATGAGCTCCTGCTCCCACGATGCGCTATAGGCCGTGGTGCGCGGGTTCTGGAAGTCTTCGTCGAAGACGAACACGTCCGGACGGAAGGGCGACCCGACCTGGCTTTGCGGGATGAGGTTGGGGTACGCGGGGACCGGTCCGAGGATCGGAGTCAGAGCGCTGTTGCGGAAGAGCGACTGCCCGCGGCTGCCGTTCGTGGAGCGCGAAGAAGCCAGAGCCAGACCGGGGATGCGGCCGTAGAAGATGCCGGCGGAGCCGCGGAGCACCTTACGACCGTCGCCGCCCGGATTCCAGGAGAAGCCGAGGCGGGGCTGCCACATGCTGCTGTCGGACGGAACGTTGCCGTCGGAGGGGAAGGCCTGTCCGTTGCTGGTCTTGCCGATGAAGCCGGCGTAGAAGACGTCTGCCGCATCGGTGATGGGATCAGGCTGATACTGCGCTTCCCACCGCAGGCCGTACTGGACGTTCAGATTCGGCGAGACCTGCCATGCGTCCTGGATGAACACCGCGGGCTCGGTCTGCGGAATCGACTGCGTTCCCGCTTCTTCCACGGAGATGCCACCGACACCGGCCTGCTGGAGGTAGAGCAGCACGGGACCGGTGACGTCGCCCGAGGCGCACGTGCCGGTCTCGGAGCTGGTGCCGTTGGAGCACTCCACGTAATTCGGGTTGCGAAGGTAGTTGAGGAAGCCGTCCGTGGAGCTGAAGATGTAGCGGCCGTTGGCGAATCCGCGGAAGGTCTGCACGGAGTTGACGCGGTTGAACTCGAGGCCGGCCTTGATGGAGTGCGGACCCATCAGCAGCGAGACGTTCTCGTTGAACTGGATGCGCGTGTCGTAATAGTCGACGGGGATGAAGAACGGCATGCCGAACCGGTAGCTGCTGCCGAAATCGAAGGCCGTATCCGGCAACGGGCGGCTCTGTCCGGTGATGTCCGGTCCGTTGTAGGGACGGGGCCGGTCTTCGCGCGCGTACTGGAAGCGGAACTCATTGAGGAGATTGCTCTGCAGGGTGGAGACGAGCGAGCCGCTGATGGCGTTGGAGTGATCCTGCTCGATGGCGTTGGCGCTGCGTCCCCAGGAGTCGACGTCGAAGGTCCCGTTCTTCTGCTCGGACCAGGTGTAGTTGTAGCGCAGGGAGGCCAGGCTGCCGGCGCTGACGTTCCAGTCGCCTTTGAGGAGGAAGACGCGAGCGTCATTGGTGCGCTCGATGGGACCGTTTTCGTTCGGCGAGCCGAGGGCCGCGAAGGCCGCCACGACCCGCGGCTCGATGCGAGTCAGGTCGGTCTGCTTGGTCTGATCGGCCATCTGCAGATCGAGCGCGGCGAAGTAGAAGAACTTGTCCTTCACCACCGGTCCGCCGAGGGTGAAGCCGGTCTGATACGACGTGGAGTCGAAGCTGGCAGCCTCCGTTCCGTCGGGACGCTTCGGATTGGAGCTGAGCGAGTCGTTCTTGAAGACCAGGTGCGCCGTGCCGGTGGTCTCGTTGGTGCCGGACTTGGTGATGACGTTCACGAACCCGCCCTGAGAGCGTCCGAACTCCGCGTTCGCGCCGTCGGCCACGACCACCATTTCTTTGACCGCGTCGAGATTGAAGGTGAAGGCGGGACGCTGCCCGCCGCGCTGCTCGCCGAAGAACGGATTGTTGAAGTCGGCGCCGTCGACGGAGATGTTGTTGGCGATGCCTTTCTGTCCGTTGATGGAGAGCTCGTCTCCATCGGGGCCCTGGACGATGGTCACGCCCGGTGTGAGCTTGGTGAGCTCGAGGAAGTTGCGGCCGTTGTTGGGCAGTTCGGACATCGCCTCTTCATTGAGTCGTGTCGCGCCCTCCGTCCGGCTCGTGTCGATGAGCGGAGCCTCGGCGGTGACGACGAGCTCTTCACTGGCCGAGGTCTGTCCCATCTTCACGTCGACCGTGCGGGTCTGGCCGACGCCGAGGTCCACGCCTTTGACGACCTGCGGTGCGAAACCCTCCAGCACCGCCCGGATCTCGTAGGCGCCGAGGGGCAGCAGGACGCCGCGATAGCGGCCTCCCCCGTCGGTGACGTGGGTCTGCCCGTAATTGGTCTCGGTGTTCCGCAGCGTGACCGTGACCCCGGGCAGCACGCCGCCGGTGGAATCGGTGACGACGCCTTCGATGACGCCGGTCGTCGCCTGGGACTGCGCGAGAAGTGTTGCCGATGTGAGGATGCAGAGGGCGATGAGGACGATCCTCAGGATGGACGCGTGGCGCATGGTGCCTCCCCTTTTCACGAAAGCTTCCGTTGGACGTTTGCGCAACGATATGTTTTTGTCGTCCGGGGACGCAAGCAAATTTAGGGACGGAAGGACGTCGACAGCGCGCGACCCAAAGTCCACCGCGGGCAGGATGCCCGCGGCCCCTTACCGGAGCGCCTTTGGCGCGATGAGCCATGGGGCGCGGGCATCCTGCCCGGCGCACTTCCCGCGTGCAAATGGCCAAACTCCAGTGGAGCGGTGGACTTGAGTC
>JBDTOZ010000445.1:0-4623 GCA_039932995.1 Acidobacteriota bacterium
GAGCGGTGGACTTGAGTCCACCGAGGCTCTCGCGAGGACGTCCCCTCTGCCGTCGGTGACGCAGTGGATTCGGCTCTGATCACGGTCGTCCCAAAGAGCCGCGCCCGGCTTCGGTACGGGCAGCGCGAGTGCCCGGTGGACTAAAAGTCCACCGCTCCACAGAGGCCGAGCCGCAACCAAAGGCGCCGTGGGCGGCGGGACGTCGGCGCTCCTCGGCCGCCCTGAAAATATCCGCGTCTCGGTGCAAGCTCTCCGCGAGCCTCTGGCAAGGCCCTTTCGCGTATCATCCATCGCTTCTGCCGCCATTGACCGAACGGTCGTTCGGCAAAGTTGTTGCAGTCGCCTCGGCAGCCGTTTCGTATGAGCCTACGACTACCGTCTCTCGTCCTTTTCCTCTCTCTCACCACCAGTCTCGCGGCGCAGTCAGAACTGAAACTGACGCTCGCGGAAGCCGTGGGGATGTCGCTCCGCTCGGGGACGAACGCGCAGCTCGCCCGTTCCGCCGAGGAACGGGCCAGGATCGGGCAGATGGAAGCGCTCCAGAATCTGTTCCCCCAGGCCGATGCGCGCATCGTGCGCTACAACCAGTCGATCAACCTGCAGACCTTCGGCTTCTCGCTTCCCGGGTTGCCTTCCGTGGTCGGGCCGTTCAACGTCACGGACGCGAACATCAGCGCGGCGGTGCAGCTCTTCAATCTGGCGGCGTTGCGCCGCTACCAGTCCCTGCGCGCAGGCGTCGCGGCCAGCCGCTGGGAAACGCTGCAGGCGGAAAACGACGTTGCTTCCGCGGTGGCTCGACTGTACTTGCTCGTGCAGCGCGCCGGAGCGCAGATCGCCTCGCGCCAGGCGGACGTCACGCTGTTCACGCGCCTCCTCGAGATCGCGAACGACGAGTTCACGGCCGGAACCGGCACCCGCCTGGACGTAGCCCAGGCCAACGTGCAGCTCTCGCGCGCACGCCAGGCAGTGCTGGTCGCGCAGAACGATCGCCAGAACGCGGTGTTCGCCCTGCTCAACGCCATCGGCGCCGATCAGTCCGTGGAACTGGTCATCGTCGATCCCATCCCCGACCATGCTCCGCCCCCCACTTCCATCGTGGCCCTGACCACTGCCCGGGAACAACGTCCCGAGTTGAAGGCACTGGAAGCGCGCGAGCGTGAAGCAACGCTGGCGGTCCGCGCGGCCCGGTCCCGAAGGATCCCCAGCCTCAGCGCGGACTTCGAAGGCGATTTCAGCGGCGAGACGACGGAGGAATTGCGCTGGACGCGCCGCATCGCCGGAACGCTCTCGGTGCCGCTCTTCCGCGCGGACATCAACGTCCTCATCGCCCGGGCCCAGCTGCAGCTTCACGACATCCAGCTCCAGCGCGTCCAACGGGAGCGCGACGTGGAGCAGGACGTGCGCCGCTCGATCCTGAACGTGGAGAGCGCGGAGGCGCGTGTGCAGGTGGCCGAAGAGACCGCGAAAGTGGCCGAGGAAGCGCTGACCATCGCCCGCGACCGGCGCGAGGCGGGCTATGGATCGCCCATCGAAGTCGATCGCGCCCAGGACATCTACCGGCAGACGCACGAAGACCTCATCGCCGCGCGCGCCGACGCCGCCGTGGCGCATTTCGATCTGATGCACGCCACCGGGGAGATCCATTCGCTCGTCGGCGGAGAGACGCATTGACCACCGCCGTGGCCTCCTCCATGCCTTCCGGCGCGACGGCGCGGAAGCCGGTCAACAAGTGGCTGGTCACCGTCTCCATCACCTTCGGCACACTGATGGGCGCGATCGACGCCTCGATCGTGAACGTGGCCGTCCCGCACCTCACCGGCTCGCTCGGCGTCACCGTCGAACAGATCACCTGGGTGACCACCGCCTTCGTCATCGCCACGGTCATGGTCATGCCGCTGACCGGGTTTCTGGCGCGCATGTTCGGACAGAAACGCGTCTACCTGATCTCCCTGGTCATCTTCATCGCCGGCTCCGCTCTCTGCGGGATGGCGCGCACGCTGCCGCTGCTGGTGATCTTCCGGGTCATCCAGGGGCTGGGCGCCGGAGCCTTGCAGCCGACCGAACAGGCCATCCTGCGCCAGACCTTTCCTCCCGCGGAACAGGGCATGGCCATGGCCCTCTTCGGCATGGCCGTCGTGCTCGGGCCTGCCTTCGGGCCGACGCTGGGCGGCTACATCGTCGACAACTACAGTTGGCCGTGGATCTTCTTCATCAATCTTCCGGTGGGCGTGGTCTCGGTGCTGATGGTGATGCGCTTCGTGCACGAGCCGGAAGACGTACGGCAGGCGCTGCACGTGGCGGCCGAACGGCAACGCAAGAACCTGGACTGGGGCGGCATCGTCCTGCTCATCGTCGGCCTGGGCACGATGCAGTACGCCATCGAAGAGGGGAACCGCAAAGACTGGTTCGCCTCGGGCGAGATCAAGATCATCACCCTCGTGGCCATCGTGTCGCTGATCGCCCTGGTCATCCGCGAGCTCAGCGCGGCCTTTCCGGCAGTGGACTTCTCGCTGTTCAAAGATCCCGTCTTCTCGTCCGGCACGCTCATCGGCGCGGTCATGTTCGCCATGCTCATGACCGTGACGTTCCTGCTGCCCCTGTACATGCAGACCATGCTGGGCTTCTCGGCCACGCAGTCCGGCCTGGCGCTCATGCCTCGCTCGCTGACGATGCTGGTGGTGATGCCCATCGTGGGGCGGCTGTACAACAAGGTCTCACCGCGCGCGTTCGTGGCCTTCGGGATTCTGTTGTTCGCGTACACGGCGTGGCTGATGGGCCATTACACGTTGCAGACCTCCGCGCGCGGCATCGTGAACGTGCTGATCATCCAGGGCGTGGCCTTCAGTTGCCTCTTCATCCCACTGACGACGATGGCGCTCAGCACCATCCCCCGGCATCGACTCTCGGATGCCACCGGACTGAACTCCCTGCTGCGGCAGACCGGCGGCTCGATCGGACTGGCCGTCTTCGCCACCCTGCTGGGCCGCTACATGACCACGGCCCGTCACGGCATGCTGGCCGCGGTCGACCTGGGACGGCCCGCCGTCCAGGCTCGGATGCAGGGCATCCAGCAGATGCTGATGACTCACGGCCTCGACGCTGCCGCTGCCAGGAGCGGGGCCATCCGGATGATCGACATGCAAGTGCGCCGGCAGGCCATGATGCTCTCCTTCGAGAAGCTCTTCATGCTGGCCGGAATCTGCTTCCTCTGTGTGCTCCCGCTGGTCTTCCTGCTCAAGGCACCCAAGACCGGCGAAAAGATCGACGTTCATGTGGAGATGTAATGGCTAATCAGGCGACGACGACGGCATCCGACATGCCCACTCACGAGCCGGCGATCGCTCCTTCGAAAGCGCGCCGTCTCTACCTCATCCTCGGCATTGCCGTGGCGGTGCTGCTCGTGCTCTACCTCGTCTACGCAATGCTGACGCGCGGCAAAGAGACCACCGACGACGCGCAGGTCATGGCCGACGTCGTTCCGGTCGCGTCGCGCGTGGCCGGCCAGGTGCTGACCGTGTCCATCAAGGAAAATCAGCTTGTACACCGCGGAGATCTCATCGCGGAGATCGACCCGCGGGACGCGCAGGTGAAGCTGGCGCAGGCGCAGGGCGACCTCGACACCGCCATCGCCCAGGCCGCGGACGCGGACGCACGGGCCACCGTCACCGGGGCCAGTGCCCGCGGCGCACTCGTCTCCGCGCAGGGCGCGATGCAGAGCTCGCGCGAGACGGTGGAGACTTCGCAGGGCGCGATTCGCGAGGCCGAGGCGGCCATCGCCCGCGCCACGGCGAACGCGGACAAAGCGCAGCGCGACTGGCAGCGCGCCTCGGAGTTGGGAGCGAAAGGCGACATCTCGAAGGCGCAGGTCGACGCTGCCCGCGCGGCGCGGGACGCGGCGCAGGCCGACGTCGAGCTGACACGCGCACGCCTGGGGCAGGCTCAGAATGCCCATCAGGCCGCGCAGGCCAACGTGCAGCAGGCCCAAGGACGGGTCCAGCAGAGTGAGTCGGTGGACGCGCAGGTCGCAGGCGCGCAGGCGCAGGCGCGCCTGGCCCACGCCAAGATCGCCACCCAACAGGCTGCACTGCAGGCCGCGCAGCTCACGCTCTCCTACACCAGGATCACCGCGCCGATGGAAGGCGTCGCCTCGAAGCTGGCCGTGCACTCCGGCTCGATGGTGGCCATGGGTCAGCCGCTCGTGACCATCGTGCCCCGCCAGACTTACGTCATCGCCAATTTCAAGGAAACCCAGGTGCGGAACATGCGCCCGGGCGAGCGCGCCAAAATCAAAGTGGATGCCCTCGGAAGCCAGGAGTTCGAAGGAAAGCTCGAGAGCCTCAGCGGCGGCACCGGCGCCTCGTTCTCCCTGCTCCCCCCCGACAATGCTTCGGGAAACTTCGTAAAAGTCGTGCAGCGCGTCCCGATCCGCATCTCCTGGACCGGCCCCGCCTCCGATCGCATCCCCGTCGGCTCGTCAGCCGAGGTCACGGTCTACACGAAGTAAGAGACCGCGGTGAACGAAAGTCTGTGGAGCGGTGGACTAGAGTCTGGAGCGGTGAACTAGAGTCTGGAGCGGTGGACTTGAGTCCACCGGTGACGCGCGAAGGCGCGTCGAACAATCTA
>JBDTOZ010000446.1:0-11509 GCA_039932995.1 Acidobacteriota bacterium
CATTGTGGAACGCGCCTTCGCGCGTCAGCGCCCGATTCCGCGGTCGTAACGGCGGACTGTAGTCTCCCCCGTTCCACAGAACAGAGTCCAAGCAGGCTTAGAGCCTCCCGCTCCACAAGGCACGCCCCCTCCCAACCCCACCTCCTGGAAAACTGCGCCGCATGACCGTCTCAACGAATAGACAGTTTTGTGTCCATTCTCGGGCAGCAGGGTCTTCCATGGAACTGATCGGGAAACGATTCGGCCACACACGGGTGACGTCCGTCATCGGGCAGGGTGGGATGGGAGACGTCTACTCCGGCTATGACGAGAAGCTGGAGCGCAAGGTCGCGTTGAAGGTGCTCAACGCGGACCAGCGTCTGGACGCGGAGGCGCGCGAGCGCCTGCTGCGGGAAGCGCGGGCGTTGTCGCGGCTCGATCATCCCAACATCTGTCGCATCCATGACTACCTCGAAAGCGGCGAGGTGGATCTGCTGGTGCTCGAATACATCGATGGCCAGACCCTCGGCGATGCGGTGCAGGATCCGATGACGCACAGCGAGAGGCTGCGCATCGCCGTGGCCGTCGCGGGCGTGCTGGTCGCGGCCCATCGCGCCGGGATCATCCACCGCGACCTCAAGCCCGACAACGTGATGCTCACGCGCGCCGGCGAGGTGAAGGTGCTCGATTTCGGCCTGGCCCGCTGGCTTCATCGTGCGCGCACCGCGGCACAGACCTCGGAACGGCGCAGCGCGACCGCCCGCTTCCGGCCCCGCAATCCCGACACCACCATGACGCTGGCCCCGTCCGCCGACTCCTCGGCCACGGCGGCAGGCATCGCCGTTGGGACACCGCTCTACATGAGTCCCGAGCAGGCCCGCGGCGAAGGGCTGACCTCCGCCAGCGACATGTTCTCGTTCGGGCTGCTGCTGCAGGTGCTCTTCACCGGAGAAGATCCGCACCCCCTCGGGTTGAGCTCGCGCGACGTGATCCTGCGCGTGGCGCGTGGGGAGACCAACCCGGTGCAGGGTGTGGCCGGCGACGTCACTGCTCTGATCAATCGCCTCAAGCAGTTTGCGCCCGCGGACCGGCCCACGGCGTTGGAAGCGGTGGAGCGGCTGACTCTCTCCGTCGAGAAGCCGCGGCGCATCGCCCGGCGCGCCGCCGTGGCCGCAGCCATCGCGCTTCTGACCATCGGAGGGTGGCGGTACACGGTCGACCTGCAGACCGAGCGGGCCAAGGCCGTGGCAGCGCAGGCCGAGGCGGAACGGCGTCGCGCACAGGCCGAGAATCTCATCGAGTTCATGCTCGGTGACCTGCGCAAGAAACTCGAGCCGGTCGGCCGGCTGGACATCCTCGACGAGGTGGGGCAGCGGGCCCTCGAGTACGTCGGCTCACTCAATCCCGCCGCGATGAAGGTCGATGAGCTGGCGCGCAACGCCAAGGCCCTCAACCAACTCGGAGACGTGAGACTGGCGCAGGGAAAGACTCCGGAGGCGCTGCGGATGTTCCGGCAGGCGGAGATGTTCACCAGCGCGGCCGTGAAACGAGAGCCGAGGAATCCGCAGGCTCTGCTGGTCCACGGCGCCACGGAGTTCTGGCTCGGGCATGCACTCTGGACCCAGGGTCGCAACGATGAAGCGCTCTCACACATGCAGAGCTACATGCAGACCGGAGAACTTCTGGCGAAGATCGATCCGGCCAATCGCGAGTACCTGCTGGAGCGCGCCTATGGACACAGCGGCGTGGCGGGCATGTTGGAGACCAAGGGCCAGTACCCGGAAGCGCTCGAGCACTATCGCGTCAGTCTCGAGGTGAAGCAGGAACTGGCCCGTCGCGATCCTGATGACGCGAATGCCCAGGCGGAAGTGGCGCGTGCGTACAACAAGGTCGGCGGAGTGCTGTACAGCATGGGTGACCTGCGCGCCGCCCTCGATCACTCGAGACGCGAAGTGGAGATCTATCGGCAGCTCGTACGGCGCGAGCCGAAACAGAATCAGTGGAGGCAGCGTCTGGCCTCGAGCCTCGGCTACCTCGGGCGGGCCATGGTGGAAAGCGGGCAGGACCACGCCGCGGTGACGCTCTGGCATGAAGAGCTCTCCATCGAGCGTGAGCTCTCGTCGCTGGACCGCTCCAACGTGAACTGGCAGCGCGCGGTGGCCATGACCTCGCGACGACTGGCCGTCTCCAGTGCCGAGCATGGCGAGCGGCAACTGGCGATGGCGCTCTTCCGCGAGGCGCGCCAGGGGATCGCCAATGCCATCCGGGACGCGCCGACCCGAACTTCCTTCGTCGTCGACGCGGCCCACATCGACACCGAATACGCGCGCTTCCTCGCGTCGACCGGCAGTGCTCGCGACGCCGTCACTCTTCTCGCGGAGGTGCAGACGCGACTGGAGCCGCTCCTGTCCGGCGACCGTTCGGCGCGCCTGCAGTCCGCGGCCACTTCGTTGCTGCAGGGCGACCTGGCGCGGGTCGCTCATCCCGAGACGGCCGCAGCGCACTGGGCGCGCGCGGAGCGGGAACTGGAACCGCTGGCGGCGTCGAGCAATGCACCGAACGACCTGGCCGTCTGGTTCCGGATTCTGGTGCGCCGCAAACGCCTCTCGGAGGCGCGCGCGGTGCTGGCGCGGCTGCAGCGCGCCGGCTACGACACGTCCGACCTTCAGCGACTCTGCATGGAGCAGGGCTGCTGATGCCCAGAAAGAAAAGGAGGAACCCATGCCTGAAGTGATCGTGGTCCTGGTCAAGAACGGAGACGCCTGGGTCACGGCGGTCGTGCCGGGATCGGTGTCGGTGCCGCCGGGAAATCAGTCCATCACCTGGATTGCATCCGGACCGAAGAATGCGCGCTTTCCCGAAGGAGCGGGGCGGTTCTGGTGGAAGACCAGTCCGCCGCCGCCAGTCGGTCTCCCGACCCGAGTGGATGAAGGCCACAAACTCGTACTGAGCTACGACAACCAATTCATGGGGATATGGCTGTACGGGATTCAGATCGAGAACGACGAGGTCGGACCGATCAGCATCGATCCCGAGATCGATAACGGTCCTCCGCGGCCGTGACCGTGGCAACAACGAAAAGGCGCGGGCTCAGGCCCGCGCCCTTGTTGTTCGCGACGCGCTCGTGTCGTGTCCAGGCTGAAATCGTGGGTGCTTTGCGGCGGCGGCGAGCCGTCTGCTTCGTCGCCGCTCCTCAACGATGAACCCGCATCGCTTCGTCGCGGCGTCTCGCATCCGGCCCACCGGCGCTCGCAAATCACCCACGCTTTCAACCTTGAAGCGACACTAGGCTTACTCGCCTCCGGTGTCGCTTCCGCCGTCGCTGCCCTGCTTCTCGGGGGAGCCGGCAGGATCGGAGGCATTCCGGGGACCTCCGCGGCGGCGACGGCGGCGGCGCGGACCGGACGCACCGGACGGACCAGAGGCCGGGCTCGTCGGCTCATCGTCTTCTTCTTCGTTCTCCATCACCGGCGCGGCCTTCGGTTGCGGCGTCGGCTTGGCAGCGGCGCGGTCTTCGAGCTTGTCTTCGTCGAGCAGCCAGACCCACTGCGTATCCTTGGCGACGGCCGGATCCGCGGCCGGCGTCTCGCGACGCGGCTCGCGCGGCTCGCGTGGCTCGCGCGGCTCGCGCGGCGGGCGCAGGGGGCGGGGCGGACGCGTATCGCGCGGCGCCGGGACGGCCGGTTGGAAGCCGAGAGCGGCGTGGGTGCGCGGCTTCTGCACGGATTCCGGCACTTCCAGTCGCTTGACCCGAATGAGCACGTCCTCGGTCAGGCGGCGATTGACGGCGATGAGGTCCGCCAGCAGAGCGATGAGCCACGTGTGAAAGCCGGTGATCAGGAAGACGGCGGCCAGGATGAGCGACTGGATGTGGCCCTCGCGATTGCCCTGCGAGAAGTACCAGAGAAAACGCCCGCCGAGAGCGACGCCGAGGAGCATCAGGAGCGTGCCCAGCGCGAAGAAGGTCTTGAGCGGCCGGTACAACGTGTAGATCCTGAAGATCGTGGCCACCGACTTGCGCAGATAGGTACCCATCCCGCGATAGAGACGCGAGGGCCGGGTGGCGGCGTTGGTGCGCACCGTGACGCTCTGCACACTGAGGTTGCGGTTGCCGGCCTGGATGACCGTCTCCAGCGTATAGGTGAACGGATTGAAGACGTTGATCTGCATGGCCGCCTCGCGGGTGAAGGCGCGGAAGCCGCTGGTGACGTCGCTGATCCGGAGGCCGGAAGCCTTGCCGACCGTCCAGCTTCCGATGCGTTGCAGCAGACGTTTGAGGCCCGACATGTGCGGCGACTTGGCCACTTCGCGGTCGCCGATCACCACTTCGGCGGTGCCTTTGATGATCGGGTTCAGCAGGCGGGTCACATCGGCGGCGGCGTACTGGTTGTCGGCGTCGGTATTGACGATGACGTCTGCTCCCAGCCGAAGGGCGGCGTCGATGCCGGCCACGAAGGCGGCCGAAAGCCCGCGGTGGGTACGCAGTTGCAGGACGTGCGTGGCGCCCGCCTTGCGGGCCGTCTCGACGGTCTTGTCGGTCGAGCCGTCATCGATGACCAGGGTCTCGATCGAAGTGAAGCCGTCGATCTTTTTCGGAAGATCGCGCAGGACCTGCGCGATGGTCGCCTCTTCATTGAAGGCGGGGATCTGAATGATCAGTTTCATAAGCTCATTTCATCTGACTGGGAATTGAGGATTGAGGATTGCGGATTGAGGGAGCGTTGGCGGGCCAATCCTCAATTCTCGATCCTGAATCCTCAACCCCGACGCCTTTGGCGTCGGTGATCATGCCCGTGGAGCGTGTCGGCGGGGACGCGGAGCGCGCAATCGCCTCGGTGCTGCAACAGGATGCGCCGTTTCCGTTCGAGCTGATCGTCGTCTCCGCCACGCCGCTTTCGCTGGAGGCTGGGACCCGGCTCCGCAACGTTGTCGAGCCGGATCGTAATCCAGCAACTCGAAGAAATCGAGCGGCTTCCGTGGCCGAAGGGGAGTTTCTGGCCTTCCTCGACGACGATGCCCTGGCCGATCCGCACTGGCTGGCCACCGCCTGCTCCTACCTCCAGGCTCACCCGGATGTGCTCGCCATCGGCGGTCCTGACCCCGCGCCACCGGACTCGCCGCCAGCCGAGCTGCTGGCGGACACGCTCCTGGCCACTCCCTGGATCGGCAGCGGCGTGGCCGCGCACGAGAATCGCCGGGGGATCTTCGACCTCCGCCGCGCCAGTGACGTGGCACTGGTGAACCTGATCGTACGCCGCGGCGCCTTCACCGGGTTCGACGAGAGCATCGGCTACATCGGTGAGGACACCGCTCTGCTCGAGCAATTGATGAAGCGCGGGCGGGTCGTCTATCACGAGGGAGTGCGGGTCTTTCACCGCCGGCGTGCCTTCCCCGGTCCGTATCTCCGGCAACGCTGGCGCTATCGGGTGAAGACGGGACGCACGCAGCGCACGCGCCGCGATCCGAGAGTGTCGGCCTTCCTGCTTGCGGGCGCGATCGGGATTCTCCTCGCGCCGCTCGTGGCTCTGCCGTACGCGCTGGTGACGCTGATCCTCGGCGCGCGCGTGACCCGCCTCCCGCTACGCTGGTGGCCGCTGATCCCGTTCGCCTTCGCCATGCACCACTTCACGTACTGGCTGGGCATCGTGATGGGAATGGTGGGGAGGGAGGCGCCGAAGAAATGAGGCGACTTCCTTCGCCGCGCGTGCAACTCACCCGCGGCTGACGCGGTTCCGGCCCTGCTGTTTGGCGTCGTAGAGGCGGGAATCGGCACGGGCCACGAGGGATTCGAGGGTGTCTGAGGAAGCGAGCGCGGTCACGCCGAGGCTGATGGTGACGCGGAGCAGTTCCCCCTCGAAGTCGAAGGTGGCCCCCTCGATCTCGTGGCGGACGCGCTCACAGAAAAGGGACGCGGCGTCGAGGCTGGTCTCCGGCAGCACCACCGCGAACTCCTCGCCGCCGTAGCGCGCGAGCAGCTCGTCGCGGCGGACCTGCCCCGACACGAGCGAAGCGATGCCCTTGAGCACGCGGTCTCCGGCCAGATGGCCGTAACGGTCGTTGATGTTCTTGAACGCATCGAGGTCGAACATCACCAGCGAGAGGGGACGCTCGTGCCGCGTGGACCGGGCAATCTCGCGCTCGAGGAACTCCAGAAAGTGCCGTTTATTGGCCACCTGGGTCAGGCCGTCGGTGATGGTCAGCCGGTAGATCTCCTCGTGATAGAGCGCCTCGATGTTGCCGCCTTCGATGAACTTGAAGACCGCGCCGCCGCAACGCAGCAGATCGCCGTTGCGAAGGGGGGTGGCTCGCGCGACCTCCTGCTCGTTGACGAAGGTGCCGTTGGTGCTGGCCAGATCCTCGACCATGTAGGTCTGGTCGAGAACGAAGAGGCGGGCGTGGCGGCGGGAGATGGTGTCGAGGGCCACGCTCACCGCGTTGTCGTCGTCGCGGCCGATGATGATCTCTCCTCGGGTGAGCTCCACGCGCCGTCCCAGCTCGCTGCCGTACAGCACGACCACGCAGGCGGGCATCCCGGTGGCGGAGAATCCAGGAGCGGCCGCAATGTGGGGAGTCGTATCGCGCTTCATCGCGCTCAATGTAACGCATGCGAAAATGCAGCGACACCGATTTCCATCTGGAGTTTGGCCATTTGACGCGGGAAGTGCGCCGGGCAGGATGCCCGCGCCCCATGGCTCATCGCGCCAAGGCACTCCGATGAGGGGCCGCGGGCATCCTGCCCGCGGTGGACTACGACCTGTCGCTTACAACCGTCCTCGCAGGGCGATGACGCCGGCGACGGCGAAGGCGATGCCGAGGAAGGCCAGGGCGAGCGAAGAGAGCGTCGGGACCGAGGGGACCGGCACGAAGGCGCTACTGCTGATCGTGGCCGTGCTGGCGTTGTTGCCGGCGTTGGTGTCTCCGTTGGAGTTGGTCGCGGTGGCGGTGTTGACGAACGTGCCGGGCGTGGCCGGGAGGACGACCGTGATGGTGATCGTCGCGGAGGCACTGGGCGCGAGCGTACCCACGGTGCAGGTGACGGTGGTCGTCCCGCTGCAGCTCCCTTGCGTGGACGTTGCCGACTGGAGCGTGGTGCCTGCCGGGATGGTGTCAGTGACGACGGTGTCGAGTGCGTCGCTCGTTCCGCTATTGGTCACGACGATGGTGTAAGGGACGGTTGCGCCGACGGCGAAGGTCGAACCGCTGGTGGTCTTGGAGATGCTCACGTCGGTCGGCAAAGCCGTGGTGACGGTGGCCGTGGTGGTGGAGGTGTTGTCGCTGTTATCGGGATCGGCAGTGGATGCATCCACCGTGGCGGTGTTGACGATGCTCGTGCCGGCGGTCGTCGCGGAGGGCACGTGGGCGACGAAGGTGAGGTTCGCGCTCGCGCCGGAGGCCAGGGTGGCCACGCTGCAGGAGATCGTTCCGTTCGCGCCGGGGGCCGGGGTGGTGCAGGACCAGCCGGCCGGGGCGGTCGCGGAGACGAAGGTCAGCTCAGGGGCAAGAACGTCATCGACGCCCACGCCGCTGGCGTCCGAAGGACCGCTGTTGGCCACGACCAGGGTGTAGGTGATGTCCGCTCCCGCCGGCACGGTGGCCGGGCCGCTCTTCACGATGGACAAATCGGCCACCGGGGTGAGGGTGGTGGTGACGCTGTCCACGTTGTTGTTCGCGTTCGAATCGAAGGTCTGGGTGGTGACCGTGGCCGTGTTGGTGATGGAGGGGTCCCCGTTGCTGGTGATGACCAGTGTGAACTGCGCGGAGGCGCCGTTGGCCAGCGAAGCCCAATTGCAGACGACGGTGCCATTGCTGCCGACGGCAGGCGGGAAGCACGTCGCCACCGGGCCGTTGTCCTGCGTGAAGGAAACCAGGGTGGTGTCTTCCGGCAGGGGATCGGTCAACTGAACCGTGAAGGCCGTCTCCGGTCCGGCATTACTCACGGTGATTGTGTACGAGAGGTCGTCGCCGGCCTGAGCGCTCGACGGACCTGTCTTGACGACGGAGAGGTCGGTGTTCGAGACGATGAGCGTCGTCGTGGCGCTGTTGTTGTCGGGATTGGGATCGCTGTCCTCGGCAACCGTGGCCGTGTTCGTGAAGGAAGTCCCGGAGGCCGTTCCGGCCGGGATGTGCCCCGTGATGGTCAGGGTCGTGGAGCCGACCGGGTAGTTCGTGCCGGTACACGAAATCGTTTCGCCGAGCACGGTGCAGTTGAGTGGTTGCCCGCTGGACGACAGCGAGACGAAGGTCATCGTGCCGGGCAGCGTGTCGCTGAAAGTGAGGCTGGCCGCCTGATCGGGTCCCGCATTTCCCACGGTCAGTTCGTAGACCACGTCCGTATCAGGGCCGGCGGATGAGGGGCCGAGCTTCGTGACGAACACATCGCTCTGTGAAGGAAACGGCGTGTGGGTGGTGGCCGTGGCCGAGTTGTTCTCCTCCGTGGGGTCCGTGACCGTGGTGCCGACGGCGACGTTGGTGAAGAACATCCCGTCCGCGGTCGCGGGCGGGATGTGGAGGACGAAGAGGAACACGGCCGAGCTGCCGTTGGTCAGCGTGGCGCTCGTGCAGGTGATCTGTCCTCCGTTGCCCACTCCCGGATCCGAGCAGACAAACCCCGGTGCGCCGGTGGCGTCGTAGGAGACGAAGGTCATCCCTGCTGGGATGGTGTCGGTCAGCGTGACGCTGGGCGCGTCATCGGGCCCGCCGTTGAGGATGGTGACGGTATACGTCACATCCGTATCCGCGGCGGACTGTTCGGGTCCGGTCTTCGTGACGACCAGGTCCGACTGTTGCGCATGCGCGACGAGGGAGAGGGTGAGCAGGGAGAGGAGGAAGAGCCAGCGAAGGTTGCTCAAGACAACTCAGACTTTTAGCGTGGCCGCTTCGGTAAGGCAATACCAAAACGGTCGTGTCGGAGCTTTCTGAAGACCAGGGAGGATTCTTGACGGAACGCGATGGTGATCTCTGACGATGGAATGGCGGTTGGCGGCCCCAACGGTGATTCAGCGCGCTTGCGTTTCTGCGAGCGCGTTGGCGAAGGCCAATCCCAAAGAGTGAACGTCTTCTTCGAGAATCGAGCGGTGATCGCCCTCGACGTCGCGGATGTCGAGGCGGCCGATGCCGACGCGCAACCAGCCGAGGTCGCGCTCATCGGTCATGGCCCCGACGCCGTGACGCGCGCGGAACAGGGTGACCGTGCCGCTGTAGGGTTGGAGCGCGAATCCGCGCCGCGCTTCGGAGAGCGCCTCATTCGTCTCATGGAGTGGATCGGGGACCAGCGCGGGATCGGGCAGGTAGGCCTTGGCGCCCGCGCGCGGCGCCTTCTGCGCACGGCGCGTCCACTGTTTGAAGTGGAACCAGGGACGGAGCGCGATCATCTCCCAAAGGTAGCGTGGCACACGCGGAAACGGACGCTGGCGCAGGAACTCCAGACGGTTGCGCAAGCGCGTCTCGCGCGAGGCGCGGGTGCGGCTGGCGGCGGTGTCGATCAGTCCGACGAAAGCCACCGGCTCGCCGGCGCGCTCCATCTGCCGCGCCACCTCGAAGGCCAGCGTGCCGCCTGAGGAGTAGCCGGCCACGAAGTAGGGTCCGCGGGACTGAATTCTGCGGATCGCTTCGGCGTACTGCGCGGCCATGGCGGTGTAGGACTGAGGGAACAGCACCGTGCCGAACCCGTGATGGTGCAGGCCGTAGAAAGGCTGGTCGTTTCCCAGGGAGCGGGACAGCCGGCGAAAGACCATGATGCTCCCTCCGGCGCCCGAGATGCAGAAGAGGGGCGGCCGCGATCCGTGGGGCTGCACGGCCACGGCCACCGGATCGACCTCGGCGCGGCCCCTGAGGAACGAGGCCATCTTCGCGACGCTGTTCAACTCCAGCAGCAGCGACAGAGGGATGGCCGCGCCGGTCTCGCGCTGCACTTCGGTGACCAGGTGCGCGGCCACGATCGACTCTCCTCCGAGATCCTCGAAGAAGTCATCGTCCACGTGCACGGCCCGCTCGGTGACGCGCGACCAGATGCCGACCAGCCGGTGCTGGAGGTCGTCCGCCGCGCCGCTGTCCTCGGCCGGCGTGTCCTCGGCCCGGGCGATGAGGGCCGCACGATCTGCCTTCAGCGCGCGCGTGAGAGGAATGGCGTCGAGGGGAACGATGCGCGAGGGGATCATCCAGAGCGGGAGCTGCTCGCGCAGGACGGCGCGGAGGGTGCGCGACCGGCAGACCTCTCCTTCCTGCATGACCACGTACGCGACCAGGTACTGCCCGGTGCTCTCATCGGTCTTGCCGACCACGACCACTTCGCGCACGCTGCCGAGGGAGAGGATGGCCGCCTCGATCTCGGACGGATCGATGCGCCGGCCGTGGATCTTGAGCCGGGCGTCCTTGCGCCCAACGAAGTAGTAGAGACCTTGCTCGTCGCGTCGAGCCAGGTCTCCGGTGAAGTACGTACGCAGCCCGTCCATGCGGAAGCGATCCGCGGTGAGCTCGGGGTCGTTCCAGTAGCCTTCCGCGACCTGCGCGCTGCGCACGACGATCTCGCCCGTCTCCCCGACGGCCACCTCGCGGCCTTCCTCGTCGAGGAGCCGCACGTCGACATCGTCGTAGGCGCGGCCCATCGGGACGAGCGGTCCGGGGACGGGCGTGTCGTGATCGATGCGCATGCTGAAGACACGTCCCGACTCGGTGGCGGCGAAGCCGGTGGTCAGGATGCAGCCGCGGGGAAAACGTCGCTTGAAAATCTCGACGTCGGCGACCGTGACCCGGTCCGCTCCGAGACGCAACGTGCGCACGCTGGAGAGATCGAGATCGGGGAGAGTCATCAGACGCCGGAAGAAGGACGGGGTGAGGCCGACGGTCGTGATGCGCTCGTTGCGAATGGTGTCCGCCAGCGCGGCCAGACTCTCGTTGCGCGCGTCGAACGCACACAGCGTTCCCCCGGTGAGCAGCGCACCGAAGATGTTCAGGGGAGCGCGCGTGAACCCCGGCAGCGCGGTGTAGAGCGTCCGCTCGCCGGCCGCGAAGCCTTTGCTCTTCGAGGACGCCAGCGTGTGCTCGACGAAGCCGGCCTGGCGGGTCATCACGCCCTTGGGCTTCCCGGTGGTCCCGGAGGTGAAGACGAGATGCACGAATTCGTGGGGCGGTTGGATGGGCGGAGCCGGAACCGAATCCCGCGAGAAGGGTCGCGGCTCGAGGCGAAGGACGGCATTGGATTCGCGCAGGATCCACTCCACGCGGTCCTCCGGATCGGAGGCGTCGATCATGACGAAAAAGAAGCCGGCCTTCACGACGCCCAGGACGGCTGCCACGAGGGCCACGTTGTCCGCGGTGACGATGGCCACGGCCCGGTCGCGCGGCAGGCCGTGGGCCACGACATCCGCGGCGATCGCATCGGACCACCGGTCGAGATCGGCGTACGTGTACCGCGCGCGCGCCGTGGTCAGAGCAACGGTGTCAGGCACCGAGGAGGCGATGCCGCGGAATTGTTCCGCGATGGAGGGGGACATGTTGGACCCGGTGATTATAGGGTCGTCTCTTGTTCTCG